>JBKBTZ010000003.1:0-81977 GCA_046290825.1 Limisphaerales bacterium | reverse complement strand
CAGCGTTGGCCCCCGTTTCTCGGGCCAACGCTGGGCTGAACGATGCAACCCCTTTGGGGTTGGGCCATGCCCCCCTCCTTCCCGTTGCAAGAAATTGAGATGCGCCCCAAACGCGACCGCGCCCGACTCGCCGATTGACTTCGGCGCGGCGACCGGGACAACTAGCCCCACCTATGTCACAACTCGCCAATCAAATCGCCGTCGTCACCGGCGCGGGCCGCGGCATTGGCCGGGCCATCGCCCTCAAGTTCGCCGCCGAGGGGGCGGATGTGGTGGTCGTATCCCGCACCGCCGAGAATTCCGAAAAGGTCGCCGCCGAAATCCGCGCGCTGGGCCGGCGGGCCTGGGCGTTCGCGGTGGATGTGGCGGACGGCGCGGCGGTGGCCGCCGCCGGCGAGAAGATTCTCGCCGAATGTGGCCGAGTGGACGTGCTGGTCAACAACGCCGGGGTCACGCGCGACGGCCTGTTGATGCGGATGAGCGAGGCGGACTGGGACACGGTGCTGGACACAAACCTTAAGGGCGCGTTCCTGTTCACCAAGGCCTTCACCCGCGCCTTCGCCAAGCAGCGCAGCGGCCGCATCATCAACGTCGCTTCGATCATCGGCCTCATCGGCAACGCCGGGCAGGTGAATTATGCCGCAAGCAAGGCGGGCCTCATCGGCTTCACCAAGTCCGTCGCCCGCGAACTCGCTGGTCGCGGCGTCACCTGCAACGCGCTTGCGCCGGGCTTCATCGAGACCGACATGACGGCGGTGCTCAACGCGGAAATTCGCGCGGAACTGCTGAAAAAGATTCCTCTCGGCGTCTTCGGGCAGGCGGAGGACATCGCGGGTGCCGCGTTGTTCCTGGCCGGCCCGGCGGGGCGCTACGTCACCGGTCAGGTGCTCACGGTGGATGGCGGGATGGTGATGTAACCGGCCACCGCCGCTCGCCGCCAAAACCGCCAAATCTTCAGGGCGGTTTGCACAATCGCGGGATGCGAACCGGCGGGGGACGGGGTAGCGTGGCGGACAGCCATGAAGTTCCCCGTCTTTGCCCCGTCGGTTTCCGCCTGTGTTTGGTGCGCGTTGGCCGTGTCCCATCCGGTGGCGGCGGAAATGGTCAGCACCGCCCGCATCGGCGGCGCGGACCTCGAATTCCGCGAGGCGTTGGACACCAACAACGTTTTCAGCCAGGGCACGGTGAACGGGGCCGCGTTGAACGCCCGCACGTCCGCCGCCGGGGACCGCAACGAAGTCATCGGTCTCAAGTTCGACCTCTCGGGCTATTCGCTGCCTGCGCTCACCAACGTTGCGCTCAAACTTTACGCCTACCGCCTCGACACCAGCACGCGGCAGGTCAGCCTGTATGGCGTCGCTCCCGGCACGTTCAGCGGCACGGGCACGTTCACCACGGACACCTGGAACGAGTCCGCCACTCTTTACGGCGACCTGCCCGGATTGCTGGCCAGCGACGGAAATCCGGCCACCCAGAACCTGAACAGCAACGCCCTGACGCTCTTGCAGACCCGCGCCATCTCCGGCGGCCAGCCCGAGGGCACCCTGCATGTCTTTGACGCGCCCGCGCTGACCGATTTCCTCCGGTCCTACGGCGGCGGTCCGCAGGTGACGCTGCTGCTGGCCGCCGCGAACACCAGCAGCGGCCAGTTCCGTGTGGCCAGCCGCGAGGCCACCCAGACGGAAACGGGCGCGCTGACCGGTAACGCCGGGGATTTCGCGCCCTTCCTGTCCTTCGACGTGGTTGGGGGCGCCGGGTTGCCCGGCCCGATCATCACGAACACCGCGTTGGTGCCTGGCGGAATCGTCCTGTCCGGCGAAGGCGGGCCCCCGCAGGGGCAATTCCATGTGCTGGCGGCAGACAATCTCGCGGTGCCGTCCGCAAACTGGCCCGCGCAATCCACCAACACGTTCGACTCCGCGGGCGGATTCCGCGTCACCAACGCCCTGCCGCCGGGCGATTCCGCCCGGTTCTTCCGGCTGCTCGCCCTGCCCGCGCCCGCGCCGCTGCCGGATTTCAGCCTGATCGGCTTTGCCACGTTGAACGGCGGCACCACCGGCGGGGCGGGAGGTCTGACGCAGACGGTGAGCACCGCGTCCGCGTTGACCAGCGCGGCAGGGGCGACCGGGCCGCGCGTCATCCAGGTGCAGGGCACGATCGTTCTCAACAACGGGCTGGGCACTCTCAACGTCCAGTCGCACAAAACGCTCGTCGGCCTCGGGACCAACGCGGGCATCGTGGGCCAGATTCAAATCAGCGGCCGCACGAACGTCATCGTCCGGAACCTCACCATCAGCAACAACGGCGCGCCGGGCCAACTGGACGGCGTGCGGATCGTCAACGGCTCGCGCAACATCTGGGTGGACCATTGCACCTTCGTGGATTGCTCCGACGGCGCGCTCGACATCACCGTGGCCTCGGATTTCGTAACCGTTTCCTGGTGCAAGTTCCTGTATGTGAACCAGACGGAGCACCGCTTTGCGAACCTCATCGCCGCGTCCGACACCGACGCCGGGAACTACCGCATCACGTTCCATCACAACTGGTGGAGCACGGGGTGCGACCAGCGCATGCCCATGTCCCGGCACGGCACGGTGCATCTGTTCAACAACTTCTGGAACGCGCCCGGCAACAGCTACTGCTCGAACGCCCGCACCAATGCCCAGTTCCTCTCGGAAAACAATTTCTACCTCAACGTCCGCAGCCCGCTCTACAAGGAGAGCACGGGCCGCATCCGCGCCACGGGCAACCTCTATCAGGGCATCACCGGCATCGCGCCCGACCCCGGCACCAACACGCTGGACGCCGTGCTCACCCCGCCGCCGTATCCCTACACGCTGCGGCCCGCCGCCGCCGTGCCCGGCGTGGTCACGAATTTCGCCGGGGCGGGCCGCGGCCCGTTCGCGCCGTAAACTGAACGGGCGGATGCCGGTTCCCCCCCGTTCCTGCTGGAACGCGGACCCTCCGGGCGTGAGTCACCGCACTTTACATTTGGCAATACCAAAAGCATACTACGGAAGCATGATTTCGCGGCCTTTTTGGATCGAACGCATTGAGCAGGCGTGGCGCGAAGCCCCTATCGCCTGGCTCTGCGGGGTTCGGCGCTGCGGAAAGACCACGCTGGCAGAAAGTTTCGGCTCCGAGCGGGCCACGCACCTCAACTGCGACCTGCCGGTCGTGGAGGACATGCTCCGTGACCCCCGGTTGTTTTTCCAAAACTGCGCCACGCCAGTAGTGGTGTTTGACGAGGTTCATCAGCTCCGCGATCCGGCGCGGGTGTTGAAGATTGGAGCCGATGGTTTCCCCCATTTGCGCATTCTCGCGACGGGCTCCTCGACCTTGGCGGCCACCCGGAAATTCCGTGACTCCCTCGCGGGCCGCAAACGACTGGTGCATTTGACCCCGGTGACGTGGGAAGAATTGCCGGCCTTTGGCGTCACCCTCCTACGGCGGCTGCATCATGGTGGGCTACCGCCCGCGTTGCTGGCTGCCGCCAAATCGCCGTCATTTTACCGGGAATGGATGGACTCTTTTTTTGCCCGCGACATCCAGCGGCTGTTTGGGTTTCGTGACCTGAACCGGTTCAACGCGCTGGTCGAATATGTCCTTCGCCAAAGCGGCGGCCAGTTCGAGATAACGCGGGCCGCGACGGCGCTGGGCATCACCCGCCCAACGGTGGAAGCCCATCTGCGCGCCCTCGAAATTACTCACGTTGCGACGCTGGTGCGACCCTTTCACGGCGGCGGGCAAAATGAACTGGTCAAACAGCCCAAGGTGTATGCGTTCGACACGGGATTCGTGAGCTTTGCCCGGGGGTGGGAGCCGCTGCGGCAGGACGATTTGGGACCGCTCTGGGAACATCTGGTGCTGGAGCATTTGCAAGCGCACTTTCCCGATGCCACCATCCACTATTGGCGGGACAAAGCGGGACGGGAGGTGGATTTTGTGCTGCCCCACCGCCGGGAGGAAGTGGATGCCATCGAATGCAAATGGGATCCGGCGGCGTTCGACAGGACGGCCTTGTCCGTTTTTCGCAAATACTACCCATCGGGCCGGAATTTTCTCGTCACGCCCGTCGCGGAGAAGGGGTATTGGAAGCATTATGGCGAATTGACGGTGCGCGTCTGCACCCCCGCGGAACTCCATCCCTAATTTTTGCGTCTGACAATGACGGGCACAATTCCCGTTTGACAGCAGGACGAATCGGCGGAAGATGACGCCAACAAAGCCGGAGCCGGTCTCCGGCCTTTCTTTGGAACCAAACCACGACGCAAACAGTCGTTCATCAAAAACCCACAAACCGCCACGTCATCATGGGCCGCATCTACAACGACATCACCGAAACCATCGGCAACACCCCGCTCGTCCGCCTCAATCGCACCGCCCAGAAACACGGCGCGGTGGCCGAGGTGCTGCTCAAGCTCGAGTTCTTCAACCCGCTCTCGAGCGTCAAGGACCGCATCGGCGTCTCGATGATTGATGCCGGCCTGCGCGAAGGGAAGATCAAGCCCGGCGCGGTGCTCATCGAGCCGACCAGCGGCAACACCGGCATCGCCCTCGCCTTCGTTGCGGCGGCGCGCGGGCTGAAGCTCATTCTCACCATGCCCGAAACCATGTCGCTCGAACGCCGCAAGCTGCTGAAAATTCTCGGCGCGCGGCTCGTGTTGACCGAGGGCGCGAAGGGCATGAAGGGGGCCATCGCCAAGGCCGAGGAACTGCACGCGCAGATTCCCAACAGCGTCATCCCGCAACAGTTCGCCAACCCCGCCAACCCGGAAATCCACCGCAAAACCACCGCCGAGGAAATTTGGAAGGACACCGACGGCAAGGTGGACTTTGTCGTCGCGGGCGTGGGCACCGGCGGCACCATCACCGGCGTGGCGGAGGTCATCAAGGCGCGCAAGCCCGGCTTCAAGGCCGTGGCGGTGGAGCCGGCCAAATCGCCCGTGCTTTCCGGCGGCGCGCCCGGGCCGCACAAGCTCCAGGGCATCGGGGCCGGTTTCGTGCCCGCCGTGCTGAACACGAAGATCGTGGATGAAATCATCAAGGTGAACGAGGAGGACTCCGGCCCGGTCTCGAAGGAGGTCAGCCAGCTCGACGGCATCCCGGTCGGCATTTCGAGCGGCGCGATCATCTGGGCCGCGTTGCAGGTGGCCAAGCGTCCCGAAAACGCCGGCAAACAGATCGTCGCCATCGTGCCGTCCTGCGCCGAACGCTACCTCAGTTCCTGGCTGTTCGCCGACATCAGCGTTGAAAGCGACAGCGTGGAGGATTTGATCGCGAAGTAATCACTGCAACCCCTCACCCCATCCCTCTCCCCATCCGATGGGGGGAGGGTACCTGCAAGGCGGGTGAGGGGACTCTCGACCGGCAACCGTCCGGCTGATTGTTCCTTCCTTCATGAGTGCAGACCCCCAACCGGGCTTCACCACCCGCGCCGTCCACGAAAGCTGCGGTTTTGCCGAGGGCACCGGCGCGGTGATGCCGCCGGTGTTTCTCACCTCAACTTTCGAGAACGGCAACCCCGGCGGCTTCGATTACACCCGCTCGGGCAATCCGAACTTCCGCCTGCTCCAGCAGAGCGCCGCGTCGCTCGAAGGCGCGCGGTTTGCCACCTGTTTTGCCAGCGGCGTGTCGGCCATCACGGCGGTGGTGTCCACGTTGCAATCGGGCGACCTCGTCGTGGCCGAGGAAAACGTGTATGGCTGCACCTACCGGCTTTTCGACAAGGTGTTCGCCAAGTTCGGCGTGCGGGTCCGTTATGTGAATCTCGCGGACGAAGCGAACTGGAAGCTCATTCGCGAGCTGCGGCCCGCGCTCGTCTGGCTCGAAAGCCCGACCAACCCGTTGCTCAAGATCGTGGACATCGCGGGCATTAGCGCCGTCGCCGCGGAAGTCGGCGCGCCCACCGTTGTGGACAACACCTTCGCCTCGCCCTACCTCCAACGGCCCGTTGAACTCGGCGCCACGCTCTCGCTGTCCTCGACCACCAAATACACCAACGGCCACAGCGACTGTCTCGGCGGCATTGTCGCCACCAACGACCCCGCGTGGCAGGACAAGATGATCTTCGCCCAGAAGGCGCTGGGGTTGCAGCCGTCGCCGTTCGACGCCTGGCTCACCGCCCGCGGCCAGCGCACCCTCGCGCTGCGCATGGAGCGGCATTCCGCGAACGCGCTGGAGCTGGCCTCCTGGATGGAGACGCGCCAGGGCGTGAAGCTCGTGCGCTACCCGTTTCTGCCCAGCCATCCGCAATACACGCTGGCGAAGCGGCAGATGAAAGCCGGCTCCGGCATTTTCCTTGCCGAACTCGATTGCCCGGCGGACCGGGCGCTCGAGTTCTGCCGCCGCCTGCAATACTTCACCCTGGCAGAAAGCCTGGGCGGCGTGGAGAGCCTCGTGTGCCACCCGCCCACCATGACTCACGCCTCCGTGCCCCGCGAGGTCCGGCATCAGGTCGGCATTGGCGACGGGTTGATCCGCTTTTCCGTTGGCATCGAGGACGTGGCCGACCTGCGGCGGGACATTGACGACACGCTGAAGTCCATCGGCCTGTAGCGCCAGACACGCTGCGCTGACGCCACACTGACCACATGACCTCCTACCCGCTGCTCTACGCTCCGCTGTGGGATGCCTCCACCCTGGGCCGGCCGCTGCCCGACACGCCCCACGCGGTTTCCGTTTCGCTGCCCCGGTGGCGGGATGTCGTGGCCTATGAGGAGAAGAATCCCGAGGTCACCGCGAAAATGGCGCTCGGCTATCCGCGCTTCGTCATCCATCCGCTCGTGCGGGAACTGGCGGGGCAACTGGGCGACGGCCAGCCCTGCCTGCCGTTTCCCTCCGCCCGCGCCGCCGAAACCGCCGCCGCTTATGTCCGCAAAGCCAGTGGCGCCGTTGCCCGGGTCGTGCCTGGCAAGGGCGTGTTCGGCGTCGTCACCACCGACGCCGGAGCGCAGGCGCTCAAGGATTTCTGGCAGCACACCGGGTTGATTGTCAGCAGCCGGCAGGCGGAGGCGGCGCTCGCCGGGCGCGCCGATCTCGCCGTTGCTCCGGACCTCCGCGCCTCGTTGCGGCGGCAGCTCGCCGCGTTCTACCACTGCGAACCGGACGACATCTTCCTCGCGCCCACCGGCATGGCGGCGCAATTCGCCGCGTTGCGTGCCTGCCAGGCCCGCCGTCCTGGCCAACGCACTGTGCAGTTTGGTTTCCCCTACGTGGATACGCTCAAGCTCCAGCAAAAACTGGGCGCGGGGGCGCATCTCCTGCACGACCTCGAACACCTCGAAACCGGCCTGCGCTCGATTCTGGCCGACGAAAACCTCGCGGCGGCGTTCGGCGAAATCCCCGGCAACCCCCTGCTCGGCTCCGCCGATGTGCGCCGCATCTCCCCGCTGTTGAAACAACACGGCATCCCGCTCGTCGCCGACGACGTGGTCGCCTCGCCGGTGAACGTGGACCTCGGCCGCTACGCCGACCTCACCGCCACGAGCCTGACCAAATACGTCGCCGGCACCTGCGACGTGATGGGCGGCGCGGTGATCTGCAATCCGCGCTCGCCGTTGCATGCCGAATTGAAGGCCATCCTCCAAAGCCAGCACGAGGAACTGCTCTGGGGCGCGGACGCGGTGGTGCTCGAGGACCGCGCGCGGACGTTCCCGCACCGGATGCACCGGCACAACGCCAACGGCCTGTTCATTGCGGAAAAACTCCGCGCGCATCCGCGGGTCGAACGGGTCTGGTATCCGAAATGGGAGTTCCGCGAAGCCTACGAAGCCGTGCGCCGGCCGCAGGGCGGCTGGGGGTCGCTCGTCACCTTTCTGCCGCGTGACGCCGCCGTCACCGCCCCGCGCGTGTTCGACGCCCTGCGCGTCTGCAAAGGCCCGAGCCTGGGCACGGTGTTCACGCTGGCCTGCCCGTTCGTCCTGCTGGCGCATTACACGGAACTCGACTGGGCCGAGGCCTGCGGCGTGCCGCGCCATTTGATCCGGCTCTCGGTGGGTCTCGAGGAACCGGAGGAGCTGTGGACGCGGATCGAGGCGGCCTTGAATGCGGGAGGCTGACATGCGCATCTCGAAGAAAACCGACTACGCCCTGCGCACGCTGTTCACGCTGGTCGAGCACTACGGGCGCGGGCCGATTCCCATCCGCGAACTGGCGCGGCGCAACGACGTGCCCAAGCGGTTTCTCGAGCAGATCGTCCTCGACCTCAAACGCCGGGGCTGGGTGGACAGCGTGGCTGGCGTGCGGGGTGGCATCTTCCTCGCGAAGCCGCCCGCGAAGATCACGATGGGCGAGGTGGTGCGTCATTTCGACGGCATCATCGCGCCCATCGGCTGCGTCTCCACGTCGGGTTACGAACGTTGCACGCAGGAACCGGTGTGCCGCTTCCGCCGCGTGTTTCTGGACGCGCGGAACTACGTCACGCGGCTGATGGACAACGCCACGCTCGAGGCCGTGGCCAAGGGCGCGCCCGTGGCCAGCCAGGAAGTGTTTGCGCCCGGCTTCATCGGCGGCGAGGGGATATAGGGCAATTCCATCCATGCGCGGCGGGCCATCAACGCTTGGCCCCTCACCCTTCCCTCTCCCCTTCGGAAGGGGAGAGGGTGCCCAAAGGGCGGGTGAGGGGCGGCGAGCGTTCGCGATGCCACGACGTTGTTGCCAGCGCTCTAATTCCGAAGGCCGAGACCCAAGGCTCCAACTTCTGGCTTTCGGATTTCTGTCCTTTGCCGCCCACAATCCACTTGTTTTTCCGCCCACCGGGAGGAACGTTCCCGCAGAGTTCCCCATGCAACCCACCCCCGCACCCACGCCGGATTTTTGGGACTGGCTGATCGGCATCGCCCTCGTGGTGACGCTGGTGGGCGGCCTCGGCTGGATGTTCTGGCGCGCGTTGCGACGCTCAGACGACCCGCCCCGGCTGCTGTTCAAATGGATCATGACCGCCGTCGCGCTGGCCATCCTGATCCGCGTGGTGGTGCCGATGGTTCAGCAGGGAGGATACGAGGGCGCGTTTGTCGGCATTCCGGCCGCGGCGGTGATGGGCCTGGTGCTCGCCCTGATCTGGCGGCACAACCTCACCATGCTCATCGCCAAACCTTTCGCTTCGCTCTACGACGGCGGCGATCTCGAGGCCGAACCCAAGCCGCAATACTCCGCCGCCCAGGCCCGGCGGCAGCGCGGCGACTTTCACGGCGCGCGGGCCGAGGTGCGTGAGCAACTGCGGCAGTTCCCCCACGATTTCGAGGGCCACATGCTGCTCGCCGAGATCGAGGCGCTCAACTTCAAGGATCTGCCCGCCGCCGAAGTCGCCATTGCCCGCGCCACCGCCCTGCCCAACCTGCCCGCCCCCAACATCGCCCTCGCCTGGAACGCGCTGGCCGACTGGCATCTGCAAGTCACGCAGGATTTGGACGGCGCGCGCGCCGCCCTGACGCGCATCGTCGAGCGGCTGCCGGAATCGGAATGGGCCTTGCGCGCGCAGCAACGCATCGCCCACCTGCCCAGCCGCGCGCAGCTCGACCAGCGCAACGAACGCCGGACCTTCAAGGTCGCGCCCATTGAGGGCGATCCCGGCCTCGAACGGGGCCGCGTGACCGCGCCGCCCGAGGTGGACCCGGACCGCCAGGCCGCGCAATGGGTGAAGCACCTCGAAGAGTTTCCGCACGACAATGAAATCCGCGAGAAACTGGCGCGCCTTTACCTCGAGCACTACCACCGGCTGGATCTGGCGATGGATCAGTTGGAGCAGTTGATCCAGTTCCCCAACCAGCCGACGCGGGACGTCGTCCGCTGGTTGAACCTGCTGGCGGATTTCCAGGTGAAGGGCGGCGCGGACTACGACACCGTGCGCGGCACGCTCCAGCGGATCATTGACCTCGACCCTGAAGCCGGCGCGGCGCAGGTGGCGCAGAACCGCATCGAACGGCTGCGGCTGGAATTGCGCGGTCAGCAGTCCGTCGCCGCGATCAAGCTGGGCACCTACGAGGACGACCTCGGCCTGAAGCGCGGCGGAACCGCCGTCCGATAGCCAACGCTTGGCGAACGGCGGCCCGAAAACGGGGCCTGGTTTGCCACCTACTTCGTCCGCCCGCAAAGCTCCGCCGCCCGCAATCCGCGCACGTCAGCCACCAACCGATCGGGCTGGTGCCGGGCCAGTTCTTCCATGTGGGAACCGCCGGTGGCCACCGCCAGCACGCGCGCGCCGATGGCCCGCCCGCAACGGATGTCCAGCGGCGTGTCGCCGATCACCAGCACCTCTTCTCCGGCCAGCGCGCGGCCCAGCACCCGCTCCCCCCGTTGTTTGGCGGCGGCGGCTATGCGGTCGCGATCTTCGTGGTCGTCCGCAAACCCACCGGTGACGAAATGTTCCCACAGCCCGAAATGCCGCAGCTTGATCTCCGCGCCGAGCCGGATGTTGCCCGTGAGCAGGCCGATCAGGGGCGGGTCGGGTAGCGCCTCCAGCTCGTGGATCAAGGCCCGCACCCCGGGACACTCCTCCGTGTGGCTGTGCGCCAGAATGTGATCCAGCCAGAAGACGTAACGATCGAAGAACCGCGCAAAGTTTGCCGCCGTGGCGGGGATCCCATGGAGCTGAAAAAATTCGCGCACCAGGCTCACATCCGTCCGCCCGGCAAAACGCAACCGCTCCGCGCCGTCCGCGCCGAACTCGCTGGCGAACACCTTCGCAAACGCCTTCACGCCCGCCCCGCCGGTATGCACCAGCGTGCCGTCAATGTCGAAGAGCACCAGTCGGATCATGGGCGCGGGACAATAGGGTGGGTGAAGCGCCGGGGCAAGGAGGGCGGAGGCCCCCCTCTGCCGTGCCTGGCGAAAGCAAAACGCGCGACGGGAGGAACCGTCGCGCGCGGCGGAAAACATCGGCGCCTTACTTCTTTTTTGCGGCCGCCTCCAGTTTGGCGATGAAGGCCTCGGGCGTTTTCTCGTAGCCCAGTTCGCCGAGCTGTTTGCCATCGCCATTCAGGACGATCAGCGTCGGATAGCCCTGAATTTTGTATTTCCGCTGGAGGGCCTGGTTGGCTTTTTTGAGTTCCTCGCTCTGCTCCTTCCGGCGCGGGAAATCAATCTCCACCAGCACGAGGTTTTTCTCCGCGTAAGCCTTGAACTTCTCCGTGTCGAACACGTCCTTCTTGAGCTTGATGCACCAGCCGCACCAGTCGGAGCCGGTGAAGTTCATGAGGACGAGTTTGTTTTCCTTTTTGGCCAGTTCCTGCGCCTTGGGCAGGTCGGTGTGCCATTGCAGCGCGGAGGCCGAGGACAGGGCGGCGGCCAGCGTGAGGACGGCGAGCAGTGAGGTTTTCATGGGATGCGTTTTGGTTTGTTCGGACGGACTTTGGACGGCGAGGCGGCGAAATTGTTCAATCCGCCGCCGGAACGACGCTAGCGCAGTTCCGCCGGGCTGTCCAACCGCGGTCCGCCTGGCCGCCGAAAGCGCCGAGCGGCCGCGGAAAAAGGAAGGGCTGACCCTCCGCCCGCTTTGGGTTACAACCTGCGTCCGGTGCTGAACGACCCGCGCATCCAGGAACTCCGCCAGTTGCTCCCGCAGGCCATGCTGCCTGACTGGGTGCGGCTCGGCCTGCGCGCGAACCGGTTACTCCGCGACCGGCTGCATCCAGACAAACATGACGCCGTGTTGCAGCGCCTGCTGGAACAGGCGCGGGCATCGGTGGCCTTGCGCGAAGAACGGCAACGGGCGGTTCCCGTCGTCAGCTATCCGCCAGACCTGCCCATCACGGCGCGCAAAGATGAGATCGTGGCGGCCATTCGCGCCCATCCGGTGGTGGTCATCGCGGGCGAAACCGGTTCCGGCAAGACGACACAGTTGCCGAAGATGTGCCTCGAAGCCGGGCTGGGCATCCGGGCAAAGATCGGCTGCACCCAGCCGCGGCGCGTGGCGGCGTTGTCCATTTCGCGGCGCATCGCGGAGGAGTTGAACGTCCAGTGGGGCCGGCAGGTGGGCTGCAAAATCCGCTTCGACGACCGGTCCAGCCCGCAGACCTACATCAAGCTGATGACCGATGGCATCCTGCTGGCCGAGGCGCAGGGCGACCCCCAACTGTCCGAATACGAGGCCATCCTCATTGACGAGGCGCACGAGCGGAGCCTGAACATTGATTTTCTGCTGGGGCATCTCAAGGGCCTGCTCGCGCGCCGCCCCGACCTCAAGCTCATCATCACTTCGGCCACGATTGATACGGAGTCGTTCGCGAAACACTTCAACGACGCCCCCATCATCGAGGTCTCGGGGCGGATGTATCCGGTCGAGGTGGTCTATCAACCGCTGGCGGCAGCCTCGGAGGAACAAGGAGACGTGAGCTACGTGGACGCGGCGGTGGAGGCGACGGAGCGCGTGCTGATTGAATCGGATTTCGGCGACGTGCTGATTTTCCTGCCGGGCGAACGGGATATCCGCGAGGCGCGCGATCAACTGGAGGGCCGGCTCGGGCGCGAGGCGGAAATCATCCCGCTCTTTGGCCGGCTCAGCGCGGGCGAGCAGCAGCGCGCGTTCGCGCCCGGCGCGCGGCGCAAGGTGGTGGTGGCGACCAACATCGCCGAGACCTCGCTGACCATTCCGGGCATCCGGTTTGTGATTGATGCCGGGCTGGCGCGCATCAGTCGTTACAACCCCCGCACCCGCACGCGGCGGCTGCCCATCGAGCCGGTGTCGCAAAGCAGCGCGAACCAGCGCAAGGGCCGCGCGGGCCGTGTGCAGGCGGGCGTGTGCCTCCGGCTGTATGCGGAGGACGACTTTGCGAAGCGCCCGGCCTTTACGCAGCCGGAGATTCAACGCGCCAACCTGGCCGAGGTCATCCTGCGGATGAAGGCGTTCGGGCTGGGCGACATCGAGACGTTCCCGTTCCTCCAGCCGCCCACGCCGGCCGCCATCGCGGCGGGTTACGCGCTGTTGCAGGAACTGGGCGCGCTGGATGCGCAACGCGCGTTGACCGGCCTCGGGCGCGATCTCGCGCGGCTGCCGATTGATCCGACCCTGGGCCGGATGTTGCTCCAGGCGCAGCGGGAACACGCGACCCGCGAGGTGCTCATCATCGCCGCCGGGTTGAGCATCCAGGACCCGCGCGAACGTCCGCTGGACCAGCAGGCCGCCGCCAACGCCGCGCATCAGCGGTTCACCGACCCGACTTCGGACTTCCTGACGCTGCTGAACATCTGGAACGCGGTGCATGACGAATGGGAGAAGCTGCCGAGCCAGAACCAGCGCCGGAAATTCTGCCAGCGCCACTTCCTCTCGTATGTGCGGATGCGCGAGTGGCAGGACTTGCACGCGCAATTGGAGGACGCGCTCTCTGACCTCCCTCGCCCCGTCGGACGGGGCGAGGGCCGGGGTGAGGAGTTGGGACAACCTACAGTTCAAAATTCTCCCCGGGGCGAACACGCCAAGCGGGGTCTGGCCCCACACCCTCAATTCCTCTCCCCGTCCGATGGGGAGAGGGAAGCAAAAAGCCATCCGGCCTACGCCGCCATTCACCGCTCGATTCTCGCGGGGTTGGTCGGCCATGTCGCGCGGCGCGAGGAGCGGAACCGCTACAAGGCGTCGGGCAATCGGCGGGTGACGGTCTTTCCCGGTTCGGCGCTGTTCGTTCGCGGTGAGAAGCCGGCGAAAGGGCGTCCGGCCAGCCCTGCCCAGCCGACCACGCCGGAGCCAAAGTCGAGCCAGCCGGAATGGGTCGTTGCGGGCGAAGTGGTGGAGACCTCGCAACTGTTTATCCGCACTCTCGCGGGCATCGAGCCGGAGTGGATTTACGAACTCGCGCCCCATTGCTGCAAGGTCGCCCACCAGCATCCGCGCTGGGACGCGAAATCCCGCCGCGTGATCGCGGACGAGGTGGTGACCTTCCAAGGGCTGGAAGTGCAACGCAAGCGCGTGGCCTACGGCAACATCGCGCCGAAAGAGGCGGCGGCCATTTTCATCCGGGCCGCGCTGGTGGAGGTGGAGGAAGATACGGAGAACCCGGAACGCGAAACGCGGAACGCCAGGTTCCGCCCGAGCGACTGGGCCGGGATCGAGGACGGCCCGGCTCCGCGCTCCGCGTTCCCCGCTGCGCGTTCGCAGTATCGCTTTCTGGAGCACAACCGCGCCGTGCGGCAACGCATTGAGGACTGGCAGCGACGCACGCGCCACCACGGGCTGGTGGACCTGGACCAGGCCCTGTGTGATTTCTACGCGGCGCGGCTGGGCGACCTCTCGTCCTTCGATGAGCTGAACCGCCTGCTGCGCGAGCGGCCGGATCAAAGCTTCCTCTGCGCCACCGAGGCGGATTTGGTTGGCGATTTGAAACTGGACTTCAATGCGACGGAATTCCCCGAGGCCGTGGAACTGGCCGGTCAGCCGCTAACGGTGCGCTACGCCTACGCGCCGGGCGAGGAGTGGGACGGCGTCACGGTGCAGATGCCGGTCGAGCTGGCGCGGTCGCTGCCGGGCGCAGCGGTGGCGTGGGCGGTGCCGGGCCTGCGCCGGGAACAGGTGGCGGAACTGCTGCGTTCGTTGCCCAAGTCTCTCCGGCGCGAACTGCAGCCGCTCGAGCCCAAGATCGAGGAGATCGTGCGCGAACTGCAACCGTCCGGCGCGGCGCTGACCGAAGACCTGGCGCGGTTTCTCCACCGGCGTTACGGGGTCGCGGTGCCGGCGGAGGCCTGGAAAGCGGACGCCGTGCCCGCGCATCTCCGGCCCCGCATCGAGGTGGTGGATGCCGGCGGCCGGGCCGTGGTTTCCGGGCGGGAACTGGCAGCGTTGCGGGACCAACTGCGCGCCGTGCCAACGGGCCGGAACACCGAGAACGCCGACTGGCGGCGCGCGGCGGCGCGGTGGGAACGGGTTTCCCTCAGTGGATGGACGTTTGGTGATTTGCCGGAACGGATTGTCGTCGGCGGCAGTGAAACTTCGGCGGCGGGACCTCCGCCCGTTTTCGCCTGGCCGGGTCTGGCCGTGGAGGACGGACACGTCAGCGTGCGCCTGTTCCGCAGCGCGGAACTGGCCCGGGAAGCGGGTGTGGCGGGCCTGCAACGGCTGCTTGAACTGGTCCTGCAAAAGGACCTCGCGTGGCTGGAAAACGACCTGCGCGCCCTGCACAAGCTGGCCCCGCTTTACGCGCCGATCGGCTCCGCCGAGGAACTGCGCGAAACCGCAGCGGAACACTTACGGAACCACGTCCTCGGCACGGAACCGCTGCCCGCCCTGCGCGAGGCCGAATTCCATGCGCGCGTCGCCGCTGCGCGCCAGCGGCTGGCCGGCCTGGTGCCCCGCTTTTGCGACCAACTCGAGGCGCTGCTCCAGTTACGGCAGCAAGTGGCGCTCAAGCTCGGCGCGAGTCAGTCCGCCGCGCCCGGTCGGCCTGCCAGCCTGAAGGATTTCCGCCAGCTTGCCGCTGTGCCCGTCGCCGCCAAACCGCCGCACCCGTTGCAGGCCGAATTGGACGCGCTGCTGCCCGCGCGGTTTCTCGTCGTGACCCCGCACGAGCGGCTGCCGCATCTGGCGCGTTACCTCAAGGCCCTCGGCATCCGGGCGGAGCGCGCGGCATTGAATCCGGTGAAGGACCGGGAACGCGCCCGCCAGCTCGCGCCGTTTGTTACCGCCCTCCGGCAGTGGCAGGCAAAGCCGCCGGCGAGCGAGGAAGGACGGCGGCGGGTGGAGGCGTTCCGCTGGCTGGTCGAGGAGTTCAAGGTTTCGCTGTTTGCGCAGGAACTGGGCACGGCTGAGACGGTTTCCGTGAAACGGCTGGAACAGGCGCTGGCCGGCCTCCACCACGCCGGATGAGGCCAGGCGGGCGACCGCCGCCGGCCTGTCCATCACCCAAAGGGATGACAAGGAATGGCTCGACGGGCGGGCAGGTTGCGGCATACTCCGCGCCGTCCAGACGTTCCCGGGTTACCCCGTTGCGACCATCCATGATCGGCTCAAACACACCCCTCGAACAGCTCGCCCGTTCCACCGCCATTGCCTTTCATCACCACGCCGGACGGCCCGCCCGGTGGATTGCCGCCGCTCCGGGGCGCGTCAATCTCATCGGGGAGCACACCGATTACAACGACGGCTTTGTGTTTCCGATGGCCCTCGAGCGCTACACCGTCATTGCCGCCGCCCCGAACCAGTCACGCCGGATTACGCTGACCAGCAGCACCGCCAAGGGCGCGGCCACGATTGACCTGGAACAGCCGCTGCAGCGCGGCGAACCCGCGTGGGCCAACTACGTGAAGGGCGTCCTCGCCGGCTTCCAGCGGCTGGGCGCGGACATTCCCGGCTTCGACGCGCACATCGAATCCACCGTGCCGCCGGGCGGCGGCGTTTCCAGCAGCGCCGCGCTCGAGGTGGCCACCGCCACGCTGCTCGAGGCGGCGACGAAAAAGAAGCTCACCCCGGTGCAAAAGGGGCTGCTGTGCCAGAAAGCCGAACACGAGTTCGCCCTCATGCCCTGCGGCATCATGGACCAGTTCATCTCCGTCATGGGCCGCAAGGACCATGTGCTCCTGCTCGACTGCGCCACCCGCAAAACCCGCCAGGTGCCGATGCGGTCCAGGCGCGTCGCCATCCTGGTCATCAACACCAACGTCAAACACGAACTCACCGGCAGCGAATACCCCGACCGCCGCCGGCAATGCGAGGAGGCGGCCCGCGCCCTGGGCGTGAAATCCCTCCGGCAGGCCACGCTGGCCGACGTGAACGCGGCCCCCGCCCAACTGACCAATCTGCAGTTTCGCCGCGCCCGGCACGTGGTCACCGAAATCGCGCGCACCACCGAGGCGGCCGCCGCGTTTGCCGCCGGCGACTGGGCCGCCGCCGGCGAATTGATGTATGCCAGCCACGGCTCGTTGCGCGGAGACTACGAGGTGAGCTGCCCGGAACTGGATGAGGTGGTGGCCATCGCGCACGGCCTCGGCCGCAAGGGCGGCGTCTTCGGCTGCCGCATGACGGGCGGCGGCTTTGGCGGCTGCTGCGTCGCGTTGGTGGAATCCGCCAAAGTGAAGACCATCGCCGCGAAACTGGCGAAGGCCTACCGCGCGCGGACGAAAATCACCCCGACCCTGTTCGTTTCCCGGCCCGGCCAGGGCGCAACCTTGTTGCAGGGCTGACCCTTTCCCCCACCGAACAACCCCACAACACAGAAAACCATGAACGAAACCTTCGGCATCTCGACGCTGGACATCCTCATCTTCCTCGCGTTCATCGCGGCGGTCATTTCGCTCGGCCTCTACAAGAGCAAGGGCGAGGGCAAGGACTCGGAGGCCTACTTCCTGGCCGGGCGCGGCCTCAAGTGGTGGCTGATCGGCGTGTCGCTCATCGCGGCCAACATCTCCTCCGAGCAGTTCGTCGGCATGTCCGGTTCGGCGGCGGATTACCTCGGCATGTCCATCGCCAGCTACGAGTGGATGGCGGCCATCACCCTGGTCGTGGTGGCGTTCGCGTTTCTGCCCTACTTCCTCAAAACGGGCATCTTCACCATGCCGCAGTTTCTCGAACATCGTTATGGCGACAGCACCCGCGCCATCATGGCGTTCATGATGATGGTGCTGCTGGTGTTTGTGTCGTTGACCGGCGTGATTTACGCGGGCGGCCTGACCATGAGCGAGCTGTTCGCCGGGCACCCGACGTTCAACTTCGGGCTGGCCGGCTGGTGCTGGATCATCGGCCTGCTCGCGGCGGCCTACATCGCGGCGGGTGGTCTGAACGCCTCGGCCTGGGCCGATCTGATCCAGGGCCTCGCCCTCATCGTTGGCGGCGGCATCATCGCGTATTTCGCCATCCACAAGCTGGGCGCGACGCCCGTGGCCGACCTCACCGCCAGCAGTGCCAGCCCGCGCGACGTGGCCGACGGCGCGAGCGGCCTGCAGAAGCTCATCGCCCTCAACCACGAGAAGCTCCGCATGGACCTGCCCCGCTGGGACAAGAACATTCCGTGGACGGCGCTGCTCATCGGCCTGTGGATTCCGAATTTCTACTACTGGGGCCTGAATCAATACATTACCCAGCGCATCCTTGGCTCGGCGTCGTTGAAGGAGGGCCAGAAGGGCATCGTGTTCGCGGCGGCCATGAAGCTCATCATCCCGTTCGTGATCGTCATCCCGGGCATCATCGCCTTCAACCTTTACAGCAAGGACCTCGCGGCCATTGACGCCCGCAAGAACGCCGCCGAGTGGGCCGCGTTTGAGCAGCACCTCGGCAAGCCCGATTCAGGCCACGCCTTTGCCGTTGGCATTCAGTGGGCGCGCATCAACCCCGAGAAGGCCGCGCAGGTGGATGCCCACAACCTCGCGGTGCTCAAGGCGAAGGGCGTCAGCGTTCCGGGGCTGGGTGAGGGTCCGCTCACGGACGAGCAGCGTTTCGTCACCGTGCCCTCTGCGCTGGCCAAGCTGAAGGACGTCACCGTTCACACCCTCGCGGGCTACAAATACGACGCCGCGCTGAACCTGCTCATCAAGAACCTGCTGCCGGCCAACAGCGGCCTGGTCGGGTTTGTGCTGGCCGCGCTGCTCGGCGCCATCATCAGCTCGCTCGCCGCCGTGCTCAACGCCGCCTCCACCATCTTCACGATGGACATTTACCACCGCTACATGAACCGCAACGCCTCGCAAAAGAACCTCGTGCTGGCGGGCCGCGTGGCGGTCGGCCTCTTTGCGCTGACGGGCTGCCTGCTCGCGCCCAACCTCGACAAGTTCGGGTCCATCTTCAAATACATCCAGATGTTCCAGGGCTACGCCTCGCCCGGCATCCTGGCCGTGTTCGTGTTTGGCATCCTGAACCGCCGCGGCCCCGGCCTCTGCGGCGTCGTCGGGCTGCTCCTCAACCCCGTGCTTTACTGGGCGCTCGACCGGTTCACGGACATCGCCTTCCTCGACGCGATGGCCATCTGCTTCTTCACCGTGCTGGCCGTGATGTGGATCATTGCCTCGCTGAAGCCGCTGCCGCAGCCGGTTGAGTTCAAGGTCAACACCCGCCTCAACCTCGAATCGTGCGCCAGCTCGAAGATCGCCGGCATTGCGGTTGTGATCGTGACCCTGATTCTCTACGTCATCTTCAGCCCGTGGGGCGTGGCGCGGTAAGGCGTGCCTGTGTCTTCCACCCCGCGCTGCGTTCCGTGGCGCGGGGTTTTTCATCGTGCCCCCCGCGCTGCCTCGCTATTCTTCGGCCATGCCGTCTTTCGACATTGTTTCCAAGGTCAACTCGATGGAAATCGAGAACGCCGTCAACCAGGCCAACAAAGAACTGGCCAGCCGCTTCGATTTTCGCGGCAGCAAGGCGACCATCGTGCTCGAGAAAAACGAGATCCAGCTCGCCGCCGAGGACCAGTTCAAGGTGAACACCCTGGTGGACATTGTGCTGGGCAAGCTGGCCAAACGCGGCGTCAGCCTGAAGAACATCGAGCGTCCGCCGGCAGACGTCTCCCCGCTCGGCCATGCCCGGCAGGTGCTCAAGATCAAACAGGGCCTCGACGCGAAAACCGCGAAGGAGGTCACCACCTTCATCCGCGACGCCAAATTCAAGGTCACCACCGCGATTCAGGGCGAGGAGGTGCGGGTCACCGGCAAGAGCCGGGACGAGTTGCAGGCCGTCATTGCCGCCGTGCGGGCGAAGGAATTCCCGGTTGCCCTCCAGTTCGTGAACTTCCGCGATTGACGCGCGCCGTGCTCAGAGCGCGATCGTCACCCCGGCGAGCACTTCCGGCTTCTCCCGCAGATCCAGCCCGATGTGGATCAGGCCGGCGTCGCCAATCGGCTTGAACAGTTTCACCACCAGCCGCTGCTGGTCGGGATTTTCGCCGAACTGGTAGGAGGTGCCGCAATCGAGCATGAACCCGTGTGCCAGCGGGAAGGAAACCGCCAGCTCAAACTTGTGGTCGGTCAGGTTCTGGAAGTAGTAGCGGGCATGGCCGAGGAGCAGCGGTCGGCCCCGTTCCCGCACCTGCAGGCTCAGAAACGCATACGGATCGGCCCGCAACGGCCGCAGCCCGTAACGCCACGACCGCCGCTCCGCCACGCTCCGCCACCAGGCGCGCTCGACCGCGCCGTAGCCCAGTTCAAACGGGGCGAGTTCCTCCTCCTCCACCGCGTCCAGCGAGCCGAGGAGGAATTCTCCGAGCGCGTCGGCGCGGTCCTCCACCCAGCCCACCAGTGCCGCGTCCACCAGCGCGTCGCGCAGGCCGTATTCGAGCGACTTGCCGAGGGCGCGGCGCGCGGCGCGGTCGGTGCGGTCCCGCACCCAATCCGGGAAACCGGACGGTCGGCTGACCCCCCACTGCATCCATTTGAGCGGATGCAGCCGGTCGGCAAACACATCATCCGCCCGCTGGTCCACCGCCGCCTGGAACCGGCCCATGAACGTCACCGGCTCCGGCGCGGGCGGCTCCGGCAAGGCCCGCAGCCGGATGGCTTGGTCCACGCCGAAGTTGTTGGTGCCGTTGGCGGCGGGCGAACACAGCGCGAAGCGGGCGCAGAACAAGAGACACAGAACGACGCGCGCGACGTGGAGAGGGCTGACCTTGAAATCCCGGCTGGCTGGCCCGTGTTGCATGGACTGTTGGGGCGCTTCCCAGCATCGCCAGTGCCATGCTGCGCAAACCAACTGTCCCAGGCGCTTTTGCCGCAGGCGTGCGAAAGGGCGTTTCCGCTCTCACTTTTGCGCGCTCACGTCAGTCCGCCGGAAACCGCGCTCCGCCAACGCTTCCGCTCCCGCTGGCTGCCACGGGATTGTCAGAAGAAAGAAACGGCTTCCCGTTGCGATTTCGGCTTCACCCGGTGGTCGTGCCATAAACAGGACAGTGCCGCCGCCGCTCAGCGCCTGGTGAGGAATCTTCGCGCCAGACGCGTTCGATTTTTCGGGCCTCGGCTTGCGCCCGTCCCGTCAAACCTCCATCACCTGCTGATATTCGGGCGCGAAGACCTTCGCGTGGGGAAACAGCCCCTCGAGCGTTTTCGCCCAGGCCAGGCATTGCTCCTCCTCGCCGTGGACGCAGGCGATGCGCTTGATCTTCCCCGTCAGCCGTTTGACGTAGGCGGTCAACTCCGTGCGGTCGGCATGGCCCGAGAAGGAGTCAATGGAGGCCACCCGCGCGGCCACCTTGACCGGTTGACCGAAGATGTTGACGGGATTGCGGCCCTGGAGGATCTGCGCGCCCAGCGTGTGCTCGGCGCAGTAACCGATGAACAGGACGAGGTTGGCCGGATTGCCAATGTGGTTCTTGAGATGATGCCGGATGCGCCCGGCCTCGCACATGCCCGAGGCGCTGATGATGATGGCCGGCTCGCGCAGGTCGTTCAGCTTCATCGAGTGGGCCAGCTCGCGGATGTAGGTCAGGTTCTCCATGCCGAAGGGGTTGGCCTTCTCGCGCATGAAGGCGTAGATGTCCGCGTTGAAACACTCCGGATGCAGCCGATAGACCTCGGTGGCGTTCACGCTCAACGGGCTGTCCACGTAAATCGGCACGCGCGGCAGCCGCCCCGCAAGCGTGAGCTGGTGCAGCGTATAGACCATTTGTTGCGTGCGTCCCACCGAAAACGCGGGGATGATCACTTTGCCGTTCTGCTGCAGCGTCCCGCACACCAGTTCGCACACCGCGTCGTCCGCCTCGCGTTTGGCCACGTGATCGCGCGCGCCGTAGGTGCTCTCGATTTGCAGGTAATCCACATTCTCCACCGGCTCCGGGTCGCGCAGGATTTCGTCCCGCCCGCGCCCGAGGTCGCCGGTGAACAGGTAGCGAAACGACCGCCCCTGCTCACGGATGTCCAGCACCACCTGCGCCGACCCGAGGATGTGCCCGGCGTCCTTGAAGGTGCAGGTCACGCCGTCGCACACCGGAAAAGGCCGGTCATAGTTCAGCGCCACGAACTGCCGGACCGCCTTCTCCGCGTCGGTCGCCGAATACAGCGGTTCGACCGGCGGCAGCCCCTGTTTGGCGCGCTGCTTGGAGACAAACGCTGCGTCCGCCCGCTGAATTTCCGCCGAGTCCTCGAGCATGATGCTGGCGAGGTCCCGCGTGGCGAACGTGCTGTAAATGTTCCCCTCGAAGCCCTGGCAGCAGAGGTTGGGCAGGTTGCCGCAATGGTCAATGTGCGCGTGGCTGAGGATGACCGCGTCCACCGTTTTCGGGTCGAACGGAAACCGCCGGTTGCGCTCGATGGACTCGCCCCGCCGCCCTTGAAACAGGCCGCACTCGAGCACGAGGCGGCGGCCGTTGACCTCAAGCAGGTAAAGCGAGCCGGTGGTGGTGCGCGTGGCCCCGAAGAAGTGGACTTTCATGACCGCAAGGTGCCGGGGCCGCCCCCGCCAAGTCCAGCGATGAATGGCCGCGCCACAGTGGACAGCGCGACGGGTCGCGGGCAGATTGCGCGGCATGAACGAGACCGAGCTTTCGGGCCATTCGCCGATGAGCGCCGTGCTGGCGGCGTTTCCCGGGGCGCAACGGGCGCTGTTCCGCCGTTATCACATTGGCGGCTGCAGCAGTTGCGGCTTCCAGCCGACCGAGACGCTGGCCGAGGTCTGCGCCCGCCACGGCAACCTGCCCGTGGCCGAGGTGCTCGAGCATCTACGCGCCAGCCACGCCGAGGACCGCCGGGTGTTGATCGAACCGCAGGAACTCGCACGCTGGCGCGCCACCGATCCGGCGGTGCTGCTGGTGGACATCCGCTCGCGCGAGGAGTTCGAGGCGGTCCACATCGCCGGTTCCGTGCTGCTCTCGCAAACCGTCATGCAAGAGTTGCTGGCCGAGGGCACCAACACCCGCCCCATCGTCATCGTGGATCATCAGGGCCGGCACGGGCTGGACGCGGCGGCGTATTTTGCCGGGCACGGCCTGCAAAACGTGCGGTGCCTGCGCGGCGGCATTGACGCCTGGGCGCAGGAAGTGGACCCCACCGTGCGCCGCTACCGTCTCGGCGGCTGACCTTCCTGTTTTCCCGAACCAACGCTGGATCCGCCATGAACGAAAACCTTCAGGAACGTCTTCAGGCCGCCCTCGCCCGGCCGCAAAATGTCGGCGAGATGCCGGACGCCGACGCGGTCGGCACCGTGGGCAATTCCGACTGCGGCGAAATGCTGCGCATGTGGGTGAAGTTTCGCGAGGAGAACGGGCGCAAGGTGATTGACCGCGCCACCTTCCAGTCCTTTGGCTGCGAAACGGCCATCGCCGTGGCCAGCCTCGCCACCGAGCTGATCCGCGGCAAGACCGCCGCCGAGGCGCTGGCGTTGAAAACCGAGCAACTGGCGGGCGAATTAGGCCCGCTGCCGCCCATGAAGATTCACTGCGCGCAACTCGTGGAGGGCGCGCTGCGCTCCGCGCTGGGAGCCGGCCCGCCGTCCGTGGACCAGCCCGCTCCCGCCCCGGCAGCGGCAACCCTGATGGACCGGATGGCCGACGCCAAGCCCGCCGCGCCGAAGATCGTGTTCCTGGACGAGGCCGCGCCCGGCGAAACGCGCTGAAACGGACTCACTTCGTTCCGCTGGCCAGCAGGGTTTCGAAGTGCGGCGGTTCCTCCTCGCGGGCTACGGTGCTGATTTCGATCTGCTTGAAGCCCGCCGCCTCGAGCCAACGGTGCAAATCGGCCTCGGCGAAGCCCAGCCAGCGGTCGCCATAAAGCTTGCGCGCCTCCTCGAAGGCATGTTGCCGGAGATCGAGAATCATCACCGCCCCGCCCGGCCGGAGCAGGCGATGCGCGGATTGCAGGGCCAGCGCGGGGTTCTCCGCATGGTGCAGCGCCTGGCTGAGGACGACCAGGTCCACGCTTTCCGGTTCGATGGGCGGGTTTTGCAAATCGCCCAGCCGGAATTCGAGGTTCTTCAGCCCGTTCTTTTTGGCCTTCCGCGCGCCGAACTCGACGATCTTCTCCGAGTTGTCCACGGCAATGACCTGTTTGCAGCGGCGCGCGAGCAGTTCGCTCAGCAGCCCCTCGCCCGCGCCGAGATCGGCGACGACGAGCGGGGGCAGGATGCGCAACAGCAGATGCCCGAACGCCTGCCACGAACGGCCCGGGCCATAGACCCGGTCAAACCGCCCGGCCACCTGGTTGAAAAAAATCTGCGCCTGCTCGCGTCGCCGGGCCAGCAGCCGCTTGAGGTTCAACTGGTCCCCCTCGTGCTCGGTCATCTCACGCGCCCCGCGGATTGCCAGTTCGATGAACTCCCGCGCGGTGGCGTCCGCCGCCGGGTTCAGGCGGTAGAAGGTGCGCTTGCCCTCGCGCCGGGACTGCACCAGCCCGGCGTCCTGGAGCTGGCCCAGATGCGTCGAGATGCGGGACTGCCCCAGCCGCGTTACCTCCTGCAGCTCGTTGACCGACAACTCCTCATGTTCCAGCAGCGCCAGCAGCCGGAGGCGGGTTTGGTCGGACAGCGCGCGGAGTGATTTGAGGGTGGAGGTCATGGCGCGGAGGGGACGGGCGAAGTCACATCATCTTCAGCTTCGGCAGGTCTTGCGAATCTACCAGACCCACCGGCTCGCGCTTCGCGTTCACCACGATGAGGTCGTCAATGTTGCGCTCGTTGAAGATCTTCAACGCTTCGACGGCCAGTGCGGTGTCGCGGATGGTGATCGGGTGGGGCGTCATGACGGATTTCAGCGGGCGGGTGAGCAGGCCGTCGTCCTTCGACATGTGCCGGCGGAAATCGCCGTCGGTGAAGACGCCGGTGAGTTTGCCGCGCGCGTTCACGACGGCGAGGCTGCCGGACTTGGCGCGCGTCATCACGAGGAGGGCTTCCTTGACGGTGAGCGTTTCGGCGGCCACGGCGTTGCGGTCGCCGGCGCGCATGATGTCGCCGACCCGCAGCAGCATCGCGCGGCCAATCGCGCCGGAGGGATGATAGCGGGCGTAATCGCTCCGCTTGAAGCCGC
Organism: Limisphaerales bacterium; assembly: GCA_046290825.1. Taxonomy (GTDB): domain Bacteria; phylum Verrucomicrobiota; class Verrucomicrobiia; order Limisphaerales; family DSYF01; genus JBKBTZ01. Next base: position 57,129 of record JBKBTZ010000003.1, on the reverse strand, counting down.
GCGCCTGCAGCACGGCCATCGCGAGGGCGTCGCCCATGACGAGCGTGGCGGTGGTGCTGGCGGTGGGGGCGAGGTTGAAGGGGCAGGCCTCTTTGGGCACGCGGACGTTCAGCACAATGTCGCTGTGCTTCGCCAGCGAGGATTTCACCCCGCCGGTGAGGGCAATGATTTTCACGGCGAACCGCTTGAGGGCGGGGAGCAGGTTCAACAACTCCTCCGACTCGCCGGAATAGCTCAGGGCGAGCACCACGTCGCCGTCGTTGACGATGCCGAGGTCGCCGTGCAGCGCGTCCACGCTGTCCAGAACCACGCAGGTGGAGCCGGTGCTGGTGAGGGTGGCGGCGATCTTGCGGCCCACCGCGCCGGATTTGCCGATGCCCACGAGGACCAGCTTGGCGCGATTCCGGAGCGCGGCGACAATCGTCTCGACGGCCCGGCTGAATTGCTCGTCGAGTTGGGCGCGGACGGCGCGGACGGCGGCGAGTTCGATATCGAAAACTTCGCGGGCGCGGGCGAGGTGCGTCATGCGCGGAGGATGTTGCGCCGGGGACGCGAATTCAACCGCAGACTCGGGAGCAGGCGGTCGGCGGCGGAGGGAAAACACCGGGCGATGCGACGGCGTAAAGAACCCGGCTCAGCGAGTCCGCCCTGAGCCAGCGCTCGCGGAGAGGTCTCCGCCTACTTGCGCAAGGTCCGCCACAGGCTGAGCGCGGTCGGCAACGCTTGCATGCCCACGCGCAGCCACCCGGCCCATTGGCGCGGGCGCGAGGCCATCCGGGCGACGGCGGCCCCCGCCACCACTTCCCGGCCCGCCGTCCACAGCGGATGCTCCCGCGCGAGCCGCCCCGCCTCGCCCAGCCACAGACCGGGCGATTTGAGGCGGCGACATTCGAGCGTGAGCAGGCTGCGGGTGGCGTCGCACTGGAGCACCAGCAATTCCTTGCGCCGCTGGAGGGCGTCTAGTTGTCGGCGGTGAAACATGCGCAGTCTTTCTTGAGTTGCTCACGCGTGGCGGCGAACGCCTGCCAGCGCAGTAACCGGCGGCGCAGCGTCCAGAAGCAGCCGCCCGCTCCGCCGGCGAACGCCAGCGTCAACAAGGCCAGCACCAGCACACGGTATTGGTCCCAGAAGGCCACCACGAGCGTCAGGGTGAGCAGGCCGAGCGCGAACGCCCCGCACACGACGACCGCCGCTGCCAGCAGCAGCGCGTCAAACAGCCGGAGCCGTTCCTCCTTGAGTTCCAGGAGGAACAGCTCGACGCGGCTGGTGGCCAGCAGGCGGAGCGTCCGCCACAAGCGCGGCAGGGCCGCAAACAGTCCGCCTTCCGAACTGGAAGTGTCGCTCATGGCTCAACGCCGGGCGACGAGCACCCCGATCAACAGCCCGATGCCGAAGGCAACGCCCATGGACTCGTAGGGATGCGCGCGGATGGTTTTGTCCGCCGCTTTCGCCCCGGCGATGGCCTTCTCTTCAAACTTGTGGCACGTGGCCTTCGCCGATTCGAGGGCCTGGGCGAGTTTCTGGCGGACTTCCGCCATCTTGTCGCCCGCCTGACCGGCGGTGGCGTGCAGCACAGCCTCCGCGTCCCGTGACAAAACCTTCAAGTCGGTAATGATTTTCTCCATGTTGGCTTCCTCTGTCATGATGCATCCTTTCCCGTTGAACGACCTTGGTTGAATTGCCGACACTGCTCCATCGCGCAGGCCGGTAAACCAACATAAACCCGATGCCGCGCGGCGCAATGCGCGGGATGAAGAAAATGCGCAACCTGGCCAAGACGGCAACGCTCCGCCCGCCTGGGCGGATGAATACTCAGTGTCGAAATCCGAAGGTGAATTTCACCGCCGGGACGGTGTCGTCGTGCTTCCTGTCAAAGCTCATTCCGCAGGTGGCGGCCTGAGCGGTCCTTCGTCATTCGGATTTCAGTTTTCCCACGCGGCTACCACGCCGCCCGGAGAATCCCCCGCACCTCCCCCGGCGTCAGCGGCACCGGGTTGCCCTTCATGCTGCTGGCCGCGGCGGACTGGGTGATGAGTTCGTCAAAATCTCCTTCCGCGATGCCGTAATGCCGGAGCGGCGGAATCCCAAACTCCCGCACCCGCTCGCCCAGCCAGCGCCCCGCGTCTTCCGGCTCCGCCGATTCCTGTCCGGTGAGCCAGCGGGCGATGGCAGCGAAGCGGGCGGACAGTGGCGGATTGGCACCGCGTTCCCGCACCGCCCGCCAGTTGACCGCAAACACATGCGGCAACAGAGCAGCGCAGACCGCCCCGTGCGGCGCGGTAAACCGCCCGCCAATCGGCCCCGCCAGGCCATGCACGGCACCCAGGCCGGCGTTGGCCAGGGCCATGCCGCTCCACAAGCTGGCTTGCGCCATGTCTGTCCGGGCGGCGAGGTCGTGGCCGTTGGCGAAGGCGCGCGGCAAGGCCCGCGCAACCAGCGGAATGCCCGCCGCGCACAAGGCGTCGGTCATCGGATTCGCCCGGCAGGAAACATACGGCTCGATGAGTTGCGTCAGGGCGTCGAGACCGGTGGCGGCGGTGACGTTGGGAGGCAGTGCGAGGGTAAGTTCGGGGTCCACCAGCGCCAGCCGGGGCAGCATGAGCGGGCTGCGGAGGCTGACTTTGACCCGCCGTTCGGGCACGGCCAGGACGGCATTGCGGGTCACTTCCGCGCCGGTTCCGGCGGTGGTGGGAATGGCAATAAACGGCACCGGCGGCGCGCCCAACGGTTGGCCGCGCCCGACGACTTCCAAATAATCCGTCACCGGGCCGGGGTTCGTCAGCAGCGCGGCGATGGCCTTTCCAGCGTCCAGCGCGCTGCCACCGCCGCAGGCGATGACGAGTTCGCAGGCCCTTTCCCGTGCGCGTGCCACGCCGGTTTCCGCCGTCGCCACCGTGGGTTCGCCGCTGACCGGGAAAACGTCCGCCTCAAGGCCCGCCGCCCGGAGCAATGCCAGCAGTTCCGCCGCCCGGTCTGGCCTGGCTCCAGTCACGACCAGCGCCCGTCGCCCGAATTCGCGGGCCAGGGGGCCGATTTCCCGGCGGACGCCCGGCCCGAAAAGGACGCGCGCGGCGGTGGCGAATTCCCAGCGCATGTCACCAGTTGGCGTCGTCGGGAAACAGGTTGCGGAATTTCACGCTGGAACGCGGTTCGGCCATCATGGGAGCCACGGCATCGCGCCAGGCCTTGTAATGGGCGGTTTCCTTGTGGGCTGCCGGGGCGTCGGGCGTCCGGTAGGCCTCAACCAACACAAAGCGGGTGGGATCGTCTTCCTGCTGCACGACGTCAAACGCCGCCACCCCCGGCTCGCGGATGCTTTCCCGCGCATTGGCCAGCGTGGCGGCAACAAAGGCCTCGACATATTCCGGTTTGACCTGAACGTGAACGTGGACGACGAGCATGGGCGGAGTTAAGCCGGAACCCGCCCCGATGGCAACCGACGGCCTGCCCGCTAAAGATTCGACAACCCGGGCTGCGGCTCCCAAACTCGTCGCCGATGAAAGTGCTGTTCCTCAACGGCCCCAACCTGAACCTGCTGGGCACCCGGGAACCGGGCATTTACGGAACCCTGACCCTGGGTGAAATCGAGCAGGCCGTCCGGGCGGAAGCCGACCGGCGTGGGGTGGAAATCGCCTTTCGCCAGTCGAACCTCGAGGGCGAACTGGTCACTTGGATACAACAGGCCAAGGGCCAGTTCGATGCCATCGTCATCAACGCCGCCGCTTACACCCACACGAGCGTTGCCATCCGTGATGCTTTGGCGGCCACCGGCGTTCCCGCCATCGAAATCCACCTTTCCAACGTCCATGCGCGGGAGGAGTTCCGGCATCACTCGATGATCGCGCCGGTTTGCAAGGGGATCATCGCCGGTTTTGGGAAAAACTCGTATATCCTAGGATTAATCGCTGCGGTTAGCGTTAAAGAATAGTCCGAATCGGCCCGGAATGACACCTGCTAGCGACGATTGTCGAGCGGCGATGATTCCGACTCTTCGCTTGACTCACCTTCCTGCGCTGCTAGCGTCGCCCCGTTTTGACGATGGTTTTGGCCTTATTCCCGGGTTTTCGCGGTGCCTTTTTCATTAACGACATCCAATCTTAACAAAAATACCCGGAGACACTCGTTGTGGACCTCAAGGACATCAAAGCGATCATTGACCTGATGAAAAAGAACTCCGTTTCGGAGTTCGAGATGGAGCGTGAGGGCTTCAAAATCCGCCTCAAGCGGGGCGGAGCCGGAGCACCCGTGGTGTATGAAGAGGCACCGGTAGCCTATGCACCCGCTCCTGGTCCAGCAACCGGGGGAGCGCCTGCCGCTCTGCCCGCGCCCGCTGCCGCCCCGGCGTCAGCCGGGGGCATCGAGATCAAATCGCCGATGATCGGCACCTTCTACCGTTCGCCCTCCCCGGAAGCGGCTGCCTATGTCGAAGTGGGCACGGAAGTGAACCCGGACACCGTGGTCTGCATCATTGAGGCCATGAAGGTCATGAACGAGATCAAGGCTGAAGTCCGGGGCGTGATCACGGAAGTGTTGGTGGAAAACGCCAAACCGGTCGAGTTCGGCCAGCCCATTTTCCGGGTCCGCCCGCTCTGATCGCCCCCGGGCCGTCCCCGGTCCGGTCAACCCCGCGCATTGTCATGTTTGAAAAGGTTTTGGTCGCCAACCGTGGCGAAATTGCCGTCCGCATCATCCGCGCCTGCAAGGAATTGAACATCCGCACGGTGGCGGTCTATTCCGAGGCGGACGCCAACTCCATGCACGTGCAACTGGCCGACGAGGCCATCTGCATCGGCAAGGCCCCCGCCAGCGAGAGCTACCTCCGAATTGACCGGCTCATCAGTGCTGCCGAAATCGCCGATGTGGACGCCATCCACCCCGGCTACGGTTTCCTGTCCGAGAACGCGCACTTTGCCGAGGTCTGCGAAAGCTGCAACATCCGCTTCATCGGCCCCGGCCCCCGGGCCATGAACGCCCTGGAGGACAAGGCCATCAGCCGCGCTCTGGCCAAGAAGGCCAAGGTTGCCACCCCCCCCGGCTCCGAGGGCGTCGTCGAAACCGAGCAGGACGCCCTGGCGGTGGCCAAACGCATCGGCTACCCCGTCATGATCAAGGCCGTCGCCGGCGGCGGCGGGCGCGGGATGCGCGTGGCGCACAACGACGTCTCGCTTGTGAAGGGTTTCCACACCGCCCGCAGCGAGGCAGAGAAGGCCTTCGGCAATTCCGGGGTGTATATCGAGAAGTTCATCGAGAACCCTCACCACATCGAAATCCAGATTCTCGCCGACACCAAGGGCCACATCATTCACCTTGGCGAGCGCGACTGCTCCGTTCAGCGCCGCAACCAGAAGGTCATCGAGGAGACCCCCTCGCCGCTCATCGAAAACAAGTTCAAGAAACTCCGCGACAAGATTGGCAAGGACGCCGTCCGCATCGCCGAGGCCGCCAACTACACCAACGCCGGCACCGTTGAGTTCATCGTGGACGACCACGGCAACCACTACTTCCTCGAGGTGAACAAGCGCATCCAGGTCGAGCACCCCATCACCGAGGAGGTGACCGGCATTGACCTCGTGCGCTATCAGATCATGATCGCCATGGGCGAACCGCTCCGCCACACGCAGAGCGACATCCAGATGAAGGGCCACGCCATCGAGTGCCGCATCAACGCGGAGGATCCCTTCGACGATTTCCGCCCCAGCCCGGGCCGCATCGAGATGTATTACCAGCCCGGCGGCCGCGGCGTGCGCGTGGACACCCACGCCTACGCCGGTTACACGATCCCGCCGCACTACGACTCGATGATCGGCAAGCTCATCACCTACGGCCGCGACCGGCGTGAGGCGATGGACCGCATGAGCCGGGCGCTGGGCGAATACATGATCGGCGGCGTCAAAACCACCATCACCTTCCAGCAGGCCATCATGCAGGACCCGAACTTTCGACGCGGCGTCTATTCCACCGGCTTCGTCGAACAGTTCCTCACCGGCGCCCGCCGGGAGTTGATCGAAGAAAAGGCCTGACCAGCGCTCCGGCGAAAACGGCCATGGCCGGGGGCCGCGCCTCCCTTGCTTGGGGAGCCATTTCCGGCCCGAGTCGCGGACCCGGTGGATGACGCAAATTTCCGCGTGCGCCGCCCCGCCCGAACGATATGGTGGAAGCGTGAAAACGCTCTTCCTCGCCAGCCTGCTGTCCGCCGCCCTCCTGGCCCAAGGTGAAACGCCGATGCAATTTCCTCTCTGGCCCGACGGTGCCCCCGGTGCGCTGGGCAATTCCTCCAACGACATCCCAAAACTGACCGCTTATCTCCCCGCCACCAACCTTGCCACCGGCGCGGCCATCGTCATTTGTCCGGGCGGCGGCTACGGCCATCTCGCCCGGCACGAAGGCGAGGACTACGCCCGCTGGCTCAACGAACAGGGCATTGCCGGTTTCGTGCTCCGCTACCGCCTCGGGTCTGCGGGCTACCGGCATCCGGCCATGCTGCAGGACGCCGCCCGCGCCCTTCGCACCGTCCGCGCCCGCGCTGCCGAATGGGGCGTGGACCCGCGCCGCGTCGGCATCATGGGTTCATCCGCCGGCGGCCACCTCGCCTCCACCCTGCTCACCCATTTCGACGCCGGCCAGCCCGATGCGGCTGACGCCATCGAACGCCAATCCAGCCGCCCGGACCTCGGCATCCTGTGCTACCCGGTTATCACCCTGGGAGAATTTACCCATCGCGGCTCCCGCAAGAACCTTCTCGGCGACGACCCCGACCCTGCGCTGATCGAACTGCTCTCCAACGAGCGTCAGGTCACCTCGAACACCCCGCCTTGTTTCATCTGGCACACTTGGGAGGACAAAGGCGTCCCGGTCGAAAACTCCCTTCAATTCGCCGCCGCCCTCCGCCGGGCGGGCGTGCCGTTCGCCCTGCACATTTACGAACGCGGTGGTCATGGTCTTGGTTTGGGCACCAGCCAGTGGCAGCCCGAGTCCCGCCATCCCTGGACGCGCGACTGCGAATTCTGGCTGCGCGAACGCGGTTTCGGCCGTCCGGTCGCAAAGCAATAACTTCTCTGGCGCGGTGGGCAGCGGTCGGCGGCGGGGGAAAAAAGAAATGGTCGGAGCGACAGGATTCGAACCTGCGACGTCTTGCTCCCAAAGCAAGTGCTCTAGCCAGGCTGAGCTACGCTCCGACAGGCCGCAGTATTCACGCCCGGGCAATCGCCCGCAACCGGGAAAACACCCGCGCCGCCGCTCCCGGGGCTAGTGCAGGCCGTCCGCGCGCCGGTGGCGTGGAGCGCGGATGTCCTCATCCGCAGCCGCGTGGCTGGTCGTGGGGCTACGGCGCCGGAGACCGACGGTGACTTCTCGGGCGGTGCGGCGGGGGGCTGCGGGCAAGATGGCAGCGCTTTGCCGAGGCGCCGCTACGGGGCTGGCACGGTCATCCGGACCAAGGCTGGGTTTCGATTTGATGCGATCGAAATGCGCGTTGAGCCGGGTGGCGGTCCTGCGGTAGCCTGCGCCCGCCATGAAAGTTCTGGTTACCGGCGGTGCCGGTTATATCGGGTCCATCTGCGTCGAGGAACTGCTCAACGCGGGGCATGACGTCACGGTTTATGACGACCTTTCGGAAGGGCACCGCTCGGCGGTGGACGCGCGGGCAGCCTTTGTGCAGGCCCGTCCCGAGGAGCCGGGAAACATCGCCGCCGCCGTGGCCGCCGTGAAGCCCGACGCCATTATGCACTTCGCCGCGTTTACGCTGGTCGGCGAGTCCATGACCAATCCGTCCAAGTATTTCCGCAACAACTTCTGCCACGCGCTCCAGCTCGCCGATGCCGCCGTGGCGCACGGCGTGAAGAAATTCGTCTTCAGCTCCACCTGCGCCACCTACGGCCCGCCCGACCGCGTGCCCATGACGGAGGACCTGCCGCAGCGGCCCATCAATCCCTATGGCGAATCCAAGCTCATGTTCGAGAAGGCGCTGAGCTGGTATCAGCGGATTTACGGACTGGAGTTCATCGCGTTCCGCTACTTCAACGCGGCCGGGGCGAGCGAAAAATTCGGGGAACATCACCGCGTCGAGACGCATCTCATTCCCAACGTGCTCAAGGTGGCGCTCGGGCAGGCGACCCATTGCGAAATCTACGGCACGGATTACCCGACGCCGGACGGCACCTGCATCCGCGATTACATCCACATCCAGGACCTGGCCCAGGCGCACATCCTTGGTCTCACGCCCGGCAAGACCGGCTTTTACAACCTCGGCAACGGGGACGGTTATTCCGTCAAACAGGTCATCGAAACGTGCGAACGCGTTACCGGAAAGAAAATCCCCGCCGTGGCCAGGCCGCGCCGCCCGGGCGATCCGCCGAAGCTGGTGGCCTCCGCCGAGAAGGCCATCCGGGAACTGGGCTGGAAACCGCGCTTCCCCAAACTCGAGGACATCGTCGCCACGGCGTGGGCGTGGCACGTGAAGCATCCGACTGGTTACCCGGATTGACGGGCGAATGATCACAGTTTGCCGCCCGGGCACCGCGTTAGAGCGGCCGTCCGGTGAGGCGTTCGTAGGCCTCGAGGTATTTGGCGCTGGTGCGCGCCACCACCTCGTCGGGCAGCACGGGGCCGGGCGGCGTTTTGTCCCAGTCCAGCGTCTCCAGGTAATCGCGGACGAATTGCTTGTCGAAGCTCGGCTGGCTGCGGCCCGGGACATACTGGTCGGCGGGCCAGAAACGGGACGAGTCGGGCGTGAGCACCTCGTCAATCAGGATGAGCCTCCCCTCCCAGAGGCCAAACTCGAATTTGGTGTCTGCGATGAGAATGCCGCGCGTCCGGGCGTAGTCCCGGCCCGCCCGGTAAAGCCGCAGGCTCAGGTCGCGCGCCTGTTCCGCCAGGTCCGGACCGAGGATTTCCCGGGCGCGGTCAAAGGAAATGTTTTCATCATGACCGGAGGCGGCCTTGGTGGAGGGGGTGAAAATCGGTTCCGGCAGTTCGGCGGATTCCACCAGTCCGGCCGGGAGCCGGATGCCGCACACGGTCTGGTTTTTTTGATACTCCTTCCAGCCCGAGCCGCTGAGGTAGCCGCGCACGATGCATTCAATGGCGAGCGGCTGCGCCTTTTTGACGATCATGCAGCGCCGGGCCAGTTGCGCCGCGAAGGGCTGCAACCGGGCGGGCAGCGGGGCGTCGGCGCCGGCCAGCAGATGGTTGGGGACGAGGTCGGCGAAGCGGGCGAACCAGAAATGCGAGATTTGCGTCAGCACCTCGCCCTTGCGCGGGATGCCGTTGGGAAGGATGACGTCGAAGGCGGACAGGCGATCGGTGGCGACGAGCAACAGGCCGTCGCCGAGGTCGAAAATCTCCCGGACTTTGCCGCTGCGGACGCGCGGGATGCCGGGGAGGTCCAGATGCAGGAGGGGCGTGGCGCTCACCGCGCAAGGGTGGCGGCGCAGGGGCAAAGCGCAAGGGGAAGTTGGCGCGCGTCGTTCACGCGGCGGCCAGCCGCTGGTCCAGCCAGACCGGACGGCCCCCGACAATCGTGGCCATCGCCCGCCCCTTGAGCGTCCAACCGAAGAACGGGCTGTTGCGGGATTTGCTGACGGATTCGCCCGGGGTGAAGACCCATTCGCGGTCAGGATCGAACACCGTGACGTCCGCGTCTGCGCCGACGGCCAGCGTGCCCTTGTTCAGCTTGAGCAGCCGGGCGGGGTGGACGGTGAACTTGGCGAGGACTTCCGCCAGGCCGAGCCGGCGCCCGTGGTAGAGCTGCATCAGCGAGAGGGCCAGCTCGGTTTCCAGGCCGGTGATGCCGAACGGGGCGTAGTCAAACTCGACCTCCTTTTCGTAATTGCAATGCGGCGCGTGGTCGCTGGCGAGAATCTCGATGGTGCCGTCCACCAGCCCCTCGAGGATGGCCTCGCGGTCCGCGGCGGACCGGAGCGGGGGGTTCATTTTGAAATGCGTGTGATACGCGGGCCAGGCGGGCAGGGCGGGGCGCATGGAGGCAATGCCGGTCACGCCGTTCCCGTCGGCGGCCCAGAATTTGTCGCTGCCCGCCACCGCCGCGTCCGTCAGGGTGAAATGGTGCGGACAGGCCTCGCCGGAAACGGGCACGCCGCGGCGTTTGGCCTCGCGAAGCAGGCGGACGCTGCCGGCCGCGCTGAGATGCTGGCAATGCACGTGGCAGCCGGTCTGTTCGGCGAGGAGAATGTTGCGGGCAACGATCATCTCCTCGCCCACGGACGGCCAGCCGCGCAGCCCGAGGGCGATGCTCCAGTAGCCCTCGTGCATCACGCCGTCGGTCACCAGGCCGTAGTCCTGGCAGTGGTCCATCACCGGCAGCCCGAACATGTGGGCGTATTCCAGGGCGCGGCGCATGAGTTCATGGTTCTGCACGCAATGACCGTCATCGGTGATGGCCACGACCCCCGCGCGGTGCAGGGAGCCGATGGGGGCCAGTTCCTCGCCGGCGATGCCCTTGGTGATCGCCCCGGCGACAAATACATTGACGACCGCGGATTGCTTGGCGCGCTCATGGACCAGCGCCACGGTGGCGGCACTGTCAATCGCCGGGGCCGTGTTGGGCATGCAGACCACCGACGTGAACCCGCCCCGCGCGGCGGCGGCGGTGCCGGAAGCGATGGTTTCCTTGGCCGTCTGGCCCGGCTCGCGCAGATGGACGTGCAGGTCAATCAGGCCGGGACACACCACCAATCCGGAGACGTCCAGCCGCCGGAAGTCCGCCGGTGCGTGCCGGGCCGCCCCGGCGCCCACGGCTGCGATCCGACCGTCGGCAATGAGCAGATCGGCGACGGCGTCGAACGAGTGGGCCGGGTCAATCACGCGCCCGCCGGTCAGCAGCAGCGAATTCATGCGCGGCGAGCATACACGGGGGGGCAAGGTTGACAAGGCGGGCGACCCCGATACGATGCGGCGCGGCGCGGGCGTAGTTCAATGGTAGAACGGCAGCCTTCCAAGCTGCACACGAGGGTTCGATTCCCTTCGCCCGCTCCACCCCTCCCGCGCTCGCCATGCCGCTTACGGCACGGGCAGTTCGTCAAAGATCTTCCGAATGATGTCCTCGCTGGTCTTTTCCTCCGCCTCGGCCTCGTAGGTGATGGCCACACGGTGACGGAGCACGTCCATGCCGATGCTCTTGACGTCCTGCGGCGTCACGTAGCCGCGGCCCTTGAGAAAGGCGTAAGCCTTGGCGGCGAGCGTGAGCGCAATGGTGGCGCGGGGGGAGGCCCCGAGTTGGATGAACTCCTTGACCGCGATTTTGTAATGGCCGGGATCGCGCGTGGCGCACACCACGTCCACGATGTAGTCCTTCACCTTGTCGTCCACGTAGATGTCGTTGATGACCTCGCGGGCCCGGAGGATTTGTTGCGGGTCCACCACGGGTTCGGCGTGCGGCGGATTGGTCGTGCGGGCCATGAGTTCCAGGATTTGCCGCTCCTCGGCGCGGGTCGGGTAGCCGATTTTGAGCTTCAACATGAACCGGTCCACCTGCGCTTCCGGCAGCGGATACGTGCCCTCTTGTTCGATCGGGTTCTGTGTGGCCAGGACCAGGAAGGGCTCCTCCAACCGGTAACTTTGTTCGCCAATGGTGACCTGCTTTTCCTGCATGGCCTCGAGCAGGGCGGACTGCACCTTGGCGGGCGCGCGGTTGATTTCGTCGGCCAGAATCAGGTGGGCAAAGATGGGGCCTTTGCGGGTGCTGAAGGTGCCGGACTGGGGATTATAGACCTGGGTGCCAATGACGTCGGCGGGCAGCATGTCCGGCGTGAATTGCAGGCGGGAGAACTTCACCCGCAGGGCATTGGCCAGCGCCTTGACGGCCGTGGTTTTGGCCAGCCCGGGCACGCCCTCGAGGAGGACATGACCGTTGGCCAGCAGGCCGATGACCAGTCGCTCGACGAGGTATTGCTGCCCGACGATGACCTTGGCCAGTTCGTTGAAGAGGGGACGGGTGAAGGCGCCCGCCTCGGTGACGGCGGCGTTGATGGCGGCGAGTCCGTGGCTCATGGTTTTGAATGGGTTGCCGACAGAATGACAGCGGGACTGGCGGACTGTTCAAACTCCCCGGCGAAATCCGTCAGCCCTTTACGCCCGCAGCGCCGCGGTCACGATCTGCTGCGCTTCGGCGAGGATGGCTTCCAGATGCGCGGCCCCTTTGAAGCTTTCGGCATACACCTTGTAGATGTTTTCCGTGCCGGACGGGCGCGCGGCGAACCAGCCATTCGCGGTGCAGACTTTCAAGCCGCCGATCTCCGCGTTGTTGCCGGGCGCGCGCGTGAGCTTGGCCGTGATGGCGTCGCCGGCCAGCGTCCCGGCTTTCACGGCTTCGGGCGTCAGTTTTTTGAAGGCCCGCTTTTGCTCGGGCGTGGCGGGCGCATCCCTGCGCTGATAGCACGGCGCGCCAAACTTTGCAGTGATTTCCGCGTAATGCTGCCCGGGGTCCTTGCCGGTCGTCGCGCAAATTTCCGCCGCCAGCAATCCGAGGATGAGACCGTCCTTGTCCGTGCTCCACACCGTCCCGTCCCGGCGCAGGAAACTCGCCCCCGCGCTTTCCTCGCCGCCAAAACACACCGAGCCGTCAAACAATCCCGGGGTGAACCACTTGAATCCCACGGGCACCTCGAGCAACCGACGCCCGAGGTCGGCCACCACCCGGTCAATCAGCGAGCTGCTGACCAGCGTCTTGCCGACCGCGGCGGCGGGGTTCCATCCGGGCCGGTGCGTAAGCAGGTAGCGAATGGCCACCGCCAGGTAATGGTTCGGATTCAGCAGACCCGCCGAGGGCGTGACAATGCCGTGCCGGTCCGCGTCGGGGTCGTTGCCGAACGCGACGTCAAACCTGTCCTTCCATCCCAGCAGTCCCGCCATCGCGTGCGGACTGGAGCAGTCCATGCGGATTTTGCCGTCGTGGTCCACGGTCATGAACCCGAAGCGCGGGTCCAATTGCTGGCTGACAAGGGTCAGGTTCAGGCCGTAACGCGCGGCAATCGGCTCCCAATACGGCAACGAGGCGCCGCCCAGCGGGTCCACGCCGATGCGCACACCGGCCGCCTTGATGGCTTCCATATCCACCACCTCGCCGAGCGTGGCCACGTAGGGCGCAATGAAATCAAACGCGTGCGTGGTGGGCGCCCGCAACGCGGCCTCGTAAGGACGGCGTTTCACCTCGCGGTTGCCGCCACGCAGGATTTCGTTGGCGCGGTTTTGCACCCACGTGGTGATGTCCGTGTCGGCGGGGCCGCCGTTGGGCGGATTGTATTTGAAGCCGCCATCCTCGGGCGGGTTGTGGGATGGGGTGATGACGATGCCGTCGGCCAGTCCGGCGGGGCGGCCCCGGTTGTGCGTGAGAATGGCGTGGGAGACCGCGGGGGTGGGCGTCAGTCCGTTGTTCTCTTGAATGAAGATCTCAACGCCGTTGGCCGCCAGCACCTCGAGCGCGGTGCGCTGGGCCGCCGCGGAAATCGCGTGGGAATCCCGGCCCAGGTAAAGCGGCCCCGTGATGTCGCGCGCCCGGCGGTGTTCGCACAGGGCCTGGGTGATGGCGAGGATGTGGGCTTCGGTGAACGTGCCCTGCAACGGCGTGCCGCGATGGCCGCTCGTGCCAAAACTGACGAGCTGGCCCGGATCCGCGAGGTCGGGCTGTTTGCTGTAATAATCACGTTCGAGCTGCGCGACATCAATCAACAGCGCAGCGGGGGCAGGTTGTCCGGCCAGAGGATGCAACGCCATGCCCGAAGCGAATCAGGCGCCGACGGCGGAGTAAAGGGGAACTTCGCCGGGCGACGGCTTCGCCCCGGCCAGGCTTGTCATTCAGGCGGGCGCTTCGGCTGCTTCCCGTCGGTGAGCGTCGGCCATCCAGGTGGCAATAATCGCGGCCGACGCCGCGGGCGCGGTGCCGAGGACGTTGTGGTCGGCGAACCAAACCGTGCGCGACCCGCGAAAGCCCGGACAATGCCGCCGCAGCCAGCGCCGCACGAGGGGCGCGGGCACAATCGGGTCCAGCGCGCCGGTCAACTGAAACACCGGCCCGCGAAACTGCCGCGCCACCGGGCGCAGGTCGGCGCCCGCAATCAACGTGTAACGATGACACCACGCGGCCGGGTCATCGGAATGCAGCCGGTTGCGGACGAACTCGGCAACGTCGCGGCGCGTCTCCGGCGCGTGCCGGTGCCGCCAGCCGGCGAGCCTTTCGAGGCCGCCCAACATTCCGCGCAACAACCAGCGCGGCGTCCGTTCCGTCAACCATCGCAAAAATCGGGCACCCCAGGGCCACGGATGCTTCACAAAGCCGCCGGCCAGAATCAGTCCTTCAATGGAGAGCGCTCCGTTTCCCGCCAGTTGCCGCGCCACCAGTTGCCACGCGGGCTGCGAGCCGAAGGATTCTCCCAGCACCCAGCCCGACGTCACGCCCGCGTCCCGCAACGCCGATTCAATGGCTGCCGCGTATTCGTCCAGTGACCAGCCCGGGCGGCGGGGATAGGTGAACTCGATGAACCGCACCCGCCCCGCCAGCGCGGCGCGAAAACTGCCCACCAGCGTCCAGTCGCCGTGAATCCCCGGCAGATAGATCAGCGCGGGCAGGGCAGAAGAGCCATGCACGCGCATCCGCAGTTGTTCCTCGTCCCTTTTCACGCATCACGCATCACGCATCACACCGTTTCCTCCCGTATCACCCGCTCCAGTTCGCGATGATTCACCTTCCCCGTGCCGAGTTTGGGAATCTCCCGCACCACCTTGATTTCGCGCGGCACGGCGAGGTTGCTCAGGCCCCTGGCCTTGATGGCGTTCCGCACTTCTTCCAGCGTCAGCCGGGATTCGTTGGTGACGGCGATGAGACGTTCGCCCTTGTCCGCATCGGGCATGGCGACGACTGCGGCGGCAAAGCGCAGGCCGTAGTGCGGGAACGCGCCAGCCAGCGCCTCTTCGACCGCGGTCAGGCTGACCATCTCGCCGCTGACCTTCGCAAAGCGTTTCAGCCGCCCGCGAATGTGCAGAAATCCGTCCTCATCCACGTGAACAATGTCCCCGGTGTCATACCAGCCGCCGAGCGCCCGGAACTTCGCGTCGGCCTCCGGGTTCAGATAGCCCTTCATCACGTTCGGCCCGCGCACGAACAGGCGGCCGCCCTCGGTCACGCCCTCAACGGGTTCCACGCGTCCCTCCATGCCGGGCAGCAGCCGCCCCACGCTCCCGGGGCGGGGTTGCAATGGCACATTCACGCTGATGCACGGGCTGCATTCGGTCGCCCCGTAGCCCTCGAGCACGCGCACGCCAAAGCGGTCGCTCCACAGGCGGACCGTCGTTTCCTGAACCTTTTCCGCGCCGGCAAACAGGTAGCGCAGGCTGCGAAAGTCATAGGGATGCGCCTTGCGCGCGTAGCCGGCGAGAAAGGTGTTGGTCGCGAGGAACACCGTCGCGTCCTTGTCGTAGAGCACCGTCGGCACCACGCGGTAGTGCAGCGGCGACGGATACAAGAACACCCGCGCGCCGCGCGCCAGCGGCAGGAGCGTGCCGACCGTCAGCCCAAAGCTGTGGAACAACGGCAGCGCGGTGAAGAACCGGTCGGTGTCCTGCAAATCACACACCGCGCACATTTGCCGGAGGTTGGCTAGCAGGTTGCGATGGGAAAGTTCGACGCCCTTGGGCACGCCTTCGGAACCGCTGGTGAACAGCACCACGGCGGTGTCGTCAGCGGTTTGCGGGGTGGTGAGGCCGCGCGCCGGGGCGAACCAGTTGGCCACCAGCGCGGCCAGCTTCGTGCCCGCGCCGATGCTCGCGCGGACGTCTTCGAGGTAATGGAATTGCACGCCCGCCTGTTCCAGAGGTTTCACGTCGAGCCGGGCTTTCGCGAGGAAGTTGCGCGCGGTGATGATGTGTTTCAGCCCCGCCAGTTCCGCGCAGGCCAGCATGACGGCGGGACCGGTGGTGTAGTTGAGGATGGCGGGCGTGAACCCGGCGCGCCACAGGCTGAGCAGAGTCACGGGCAGGGCGTTGACGTTTGGCAGCAAGACGCCGATGCGCTCCGACGGTAGCGCAGGCCGCCCTGCCTGCGCCCCGCTTAGGCGTGCCCGCCACTGGGCGGCGAGCAATTTGGCTCCCAGCGCAATTCGCCGGTAGCTGAGCGGCTGCCAGGTCACGTCTTCCAGCACCTTGAAACCTGGCCGCTCGGCCACGCGTTCGGCGATGGCGGCGGGCACGGTGGTCGGGCCGAAGGCCATTTCGGTCTCAAATTGCAGCCGCGTCATTTCATCCCGCAGCCAGTTGGTGATGCGCGTCCGGGCCACGGCGGTGCTGACGTGCTCGGGCTGGGGCGCGGTGAGCGCAGGGGTAAAGTGCGCCGAGACACGCGGAAACCAGCGGGTGAACCCGGGATGCACGGCGGGCTTGAGCTGGTTGGCGTTGCGCAGATAGCCGACCACCACCCTGGCCCGCGTCTTGTGGATGAGAAAGCCGGTGCCATCGAACAGTTTCATCAACGAGCCGGTGCGCGAGAGCCGGCCTTCCGGGAACAGCACCAGCCGTCCGCCGCCTTGCAGGTATTCGGCCATGCGCTTCACCGCGTAGGGCGAATCGTTTTCCACCGGGAACGTGCGACGGTTGACCATGATGAGGCGGTGAATCCAACTGGTCCGGGCCGTCGTCGCCGAGGTCACGAACCGCCAGTCCTTGTCGAGGCACACGCCGAGGAACAGCCAGTCCCACCACGAAACGTGATTGGGCAGCAGCAGCACCGGGCCGGGCGTGCGCAGCGCGTCGGCGCCGTAGGCCCGGAACCCGAACAACAAGCGGAGCAGGAGGCGCAGGATGGGAATCATGTTGCGAAGAGAGTAACCACGGATGGACAAGAGGAAACTTGGATTTTGGAGTGCAACGACCAGGGGCTGCTTTGGTGACTGCTCGCCAAAGCAGTGCCGCGTTCAGACACGCGACTAATGACAGGTGCCTGACGCCTCGCGTTCAGGCTGCCGCCAAAACTGCTGCGGCGGCAATTCGACAGCGACAGGTCGCTCACGGAACGCGGTGATGGGTCACCGCAGTCCAAATGGCTGCCGGGATTGTCGGGTTTCTTCGAGTTCACAATGGGTTCCGTTTGCGAGCGGGAAGGAGGCTGAGAGCCAGCGCCAGTCCTGTGATGCCAACGCACGCGGGCGCGAGCCAGCGATCCAGTGGCAGGCGCGGTTGGGCGTTAAGCGGCAGCCGGCCACCGATGGTTTCGCCCTCTCCGGGGAAGGGAGCCGAAGTAACGACGCGGCCCCGCGCAGTGACCAGTTGCGAAATGCCGGAACTGGCCACCCGAAAGATGGGGATGCCGTATTCGGCGGCGCGAATTGGCGCAACGCGGGCGTGCAACCGATGTTCATGTTCGCCCCACTCGACCACGTCCATCGTCGGGTTCAGCAGCGCGATGGCACCCTGCCGCACAAAGTCGTCCACGATGCGCGTGTAACTCAGGTCGTAGCAGGTCAGCACACCGAGCTTGCCCCAGGGCGAATCCCAGACCTTGCGCTCCGGCGCGGGCAGGCCGTCCTGGAAAAACTGAATGGGCACGCTCTTGGCCTGCTGATGGACGACGGCTCCGTTGGTGCTGATGACGTAGGCCATGTTGTGGAAGTTGGTCTCACCGAGCGGCTCCTTGCCCCCCACCACGAGATGCACCTGGTTGGACGCGCACCAAGCGAGAACCGATGGTGGCGGCGGCGTTTGGAAGGTGTATTCGCTGAGCAAAAACAACTGTGCATCGGGAAATCTCGCGCGGGCGCGGTCCAGGCCGGCGAGCACCTGTGCCTCGTCGGGGAATTCAAGCTGCACTCCTGCAACGGCCAGTCCGTCGCCGGTTTCATCCTTTGCCGCTGTTGGAAACCAAAGCCCGCTCGTGGCCACCAGCCCCAAGGTGAGCAGCGCCACCGCGAACCCGGGCTTCCTGTTGCGCAGCGCGTGCAGCCCGGCGGCGGCGGCCATGATCGCGAAGCCCCAGCCGAAGACGCCCAGCGCGGCCAGGCCCGGACCAAACCCGCCATGCCAAACGTCAGCCAGCCAAAACGCAGATAGTAGAGTTCGCTGCGGAAGTATTCGAGACCGGTCCAGACAAACGGCGTCAGCGCGAGCATCCAGCCGTTGCCGAAGCGCAGGCGCACCAGCCGCAACAACAGGCCGAACAGTCCGATCCAGAACGCCAGCACCAGCCAAAGGGCGATGGCGGGGGGACCGAAGATGCTCCAGAAGAAGCCCAGTTGCGGCGCGTAAAACAGAAAGCCCACGCCCAGCATTGGGTAAAAGACGAGCCGCCGCGTGGCCGCCCGGCTTATTTCAATGAGGGCGTAGGCGCAGGGCAGCAGCAACCAACCCGTGCCGATGCCGTGAGCCAGATGAAAGAAAACAATCGCCACCAACGCCCACGCGGCATGAGCCTTCCATCCGATTGCAGACACGGGGGCGGGGGAGTTCATGCGGTGCCTTTCCGCGCGGTCGCGATTTGTTCCGCGTTCCGCGCCACTTGAGTGAGGGCGGTGACCGTTTGTTCGATGACGGCGGACTTCACGCCGTCCCAGGCCGCTTCCGCCGCTGCGCGGTAATGCGGGTAAATCTCGTCCAGCAGCCGACGGCCGCCAGCGGTGAGCACCACGCGGTAGGCGCGCCGGTCGTGCGCGTCGTCCCGGCGGACCACGAGGCCGCGCTTTTCCAGCCGGTCCACCAGGCCGGTGACGTTCGAGCGGTGCATGATGAGCCGGCGGCCCAGCTCGATTTGCGCGAGACCCTCCGGCTCGCCGCACAGGAGGTTCAGAATATTGAACTGGCTGGGGCTGAGGTCCCAGCGGGCAAAGAACAGGCGGCTGGCGTTCCAGACGGTATCGGCGGTGGCGAGCAGGTGCAGCAGGGCCTCGTAACGAACGTCGGCGGCGCGGCGGGTGTTCATGACGTAATGTTTAGCGCCGGAATGTTGATATGTCAACAAATAGGGTCAGTGTCGGCGCCGGGTCGGGATTTGGGCGGGTTAGAGGAATGGCGGAACATCCAACATCCAACCCCCGACATCGAAGCGCAGAGGTCGCAGTCCGCCGCATTCCGTTATGGCAGCAGCAGCTTTCGCAGCCGCCGGGTCGTTTGCTCGCGGTCAAGTTGGCCGTCCGCCACGTCCAGTATCAACAATTCCCACGCATCCACGTCGAGTTTTTCATTCGGCAGCAAATCGTTCTCGCTCAAAAACACCAGACAGGTTGCCAGCGCCGTTCGTTTGTTGCCGTCCACAAACGGGTGATTGCGGCACAAGTAAAACAAATACGCTGCCGCGATTTCCACCGGGTCCGTGAACAGCGGCTCGCCTGCCATCGTCGCTTGCGGCGCGGCCACGGCCGATTCCAACAATGCTTCCTCGCGCAATCCCGTGTCGCCGCCGTGTGCGTTCAACACTTCGGCGTGAATCGCCTTCACCGCCTCCACCGTGAGATGCGCCAGCGGACTCCTCATGCCAGCCGACGGAATAATTCCGCGTTTTTCTTGATCAGCCGCCTTGTCGTGGTTGCGGCCTTGGCGGGCGTAATGACCGGGCGCACCGGGGTCAACACAATCGAACCGCCCTCATGCACGCTCACGGCCACCTCGTCGCCGACGCGCAGGCGCGCCAAATCCATCAAGGCGGAATCGAACATCAGCCCCTGTGAATTTCCAATTTTCGTAATCGTCTTTATCATGGTGTAAAACTATGTTTGACGCCGCCCCCTGTCAAGTTGGATGGCCATTGAAGGCGCGGTCGAGGATGGCGGGCAACCACTCGACCAACTCGGCGGTGGTCTCGGCTCGGAGAATATGGGAACATCCAACGACCAACATCCAACATCCAACATCCAACATCCGAGTGGAGCCGAGCGGTCCTTGGACGTTGGATGTTCCCTCAGCGCCCCCGACTTGGGGTTTGCCGCCCCGGCGCGGGCGGGTATCTTGGCCCGCATGAACAACCACAATGGCTTTGGCAACGGCGACCGCAACTTCATCCGCGAGGATCCGTGGCGCATCTTCCGCATCATGGCGGAGTTCGTGGATTCATTTGAAACGATGTCGCGAGTGGGTCCGGCGGTGTCGGTCTTTGGCTCGGCGCGGATGAAGCCGTCGGACCCGTGCTACAAGGTGGCGGTGGAACTGGGGCGGCAACTGGCCAAGCACAAGATTGCGGTCATCACCGGGGGCGGGCCGGGCATCATGGAGGCGGCCAATCGCGGCGCGGCGAAGGGGCGCGGCAAGTCGGTGGGGTTGAACATCGAACTGCCGCACGAGCAAAAGGGCAACCGCTATGCCAACATCCCGCTGCATTTCCACTATTTCTTCGCCCGCAAGGTGTGCTTCGCGAAATACAGCATGGGCTTCGTGTATCTGCCCGGCGGATTCGGCACGCTCGATGAGTTTGCCGAGATTGCCACGCTGGTGCAGACCGGCCGCATTCCGCAATTTCCGTTGATCCTGATCGGGCGCCAGTTCTGGTTGGGGCTGCTGGCCTGGATGAAGGCGCAAATGGTGGAACGCCGCAAACTCATCAGCCCGGAAGACCTTGACCTGTTTTCGCTGGTCGAAACCGCGGACGAAGCGGTGGAAATCATCCTCGACTACGAGCGCCGCGTCGGCCCGCCGGACATCGTGCCGAGCGCGTTCCGCTGACGCCACCTTCTCATAATCTTGCTCATAATCTTAATCTTAATCCCGCCACCGGTCGGGGGAGCTTAAGATGAAGAGTAAGATTACGATTCAGAGCCAAACGATGTATCGCCTCACCAGCCTGCCCAATGGCCTGCGCGTTGCCACCGCCACGCTGCCAGAAATGGCAGGCGTAAGCCTGGGGCTTTGGGTCGGCACCGGCTCGCGTTACGAGCCGGCGGAACTGAACGGCGCCTGCCACTTCATCGAGCACATGCTGTTCAAAGGCACACAGCGGCGCTCGGCCCGGGAGATTTCGGAGGCGGTCGAGGGTTTGGGCGGCTACCTGAACGCCTTCACCAGCGAGGAGCACACCTGCTTTCACGCCCGCGTCCATCACCGGCATTTTTCGGACGTGCTCGAAGTGTTGCTCGACATGATGCTGGGATCGCGATTTGCCCCGGCGGACGTGGCCAAGGAGCGCGAGGTGATCAAGGAAGAGATTGCCATGTATCGCGACCAGCCCGCGCAGCACGTGCAGGAAATCCTCAATGCGCTTACCTGGCCCGGACAGCCGCTCGGGCGCAGCATCACCGGCTCAGCGCGGTCGCTGAACCGGATCGGGCGGCGGGAATTGCTGGGAGTTCTGGCCACGCACTACCGCGCCGCCAACACGGTGCTCGCGGTGGCGGGACCGCTCTCCCATGACACCGTTTTGCGTGCGGTCCGGCCCGTGGTGAATCGCTTTACAGCCGGCCCCGCGCCGACGTTTGCGCCCGCGAACGCCCGGCAGACCGGGCCGCGCGTCCGCCTGGTGGCGCAGGACACCGAGCAGGCGCAACTGGCCCTTGGCATCCGCACCTGTTCGCGGCATGACGAGCGGCGGTTCGCGTTGCGCCTGCTCAATGCGCTGCTCGGCGAGAACATGAGTTCGCGCCTGTTTCAACGCATCCGCGAAGACCTCGGCCTGGCCTACAACATTTACAGCGGGCTGTCCTTTTATGCGGACGTGGGCGACCTCGTCATTTCCGCCGGGCTGGATGTGGAGCAGTTGCCCCGCGTCGTGCGGCTCATCCGTCGCGAGCTGCGTCGCTGTGCGGAGGAAACCGTCTCGGCCGCCGAATTACGGCGGGCGCGGGATTTCGCGATCGGCCAGATGGACCTCAGCCTGGAGAGCACGGAGAATCAAATGAACCTGCTGGGGGAACAACTGCTCGGCTATGGTCGCATCGTGCCGCCGGCGGTGACGAAACGCCGACTCGCGGCGGTGACGGCGGCGGAGGTGCGCCGCGTGGCGGCGGATTTTTTCCGGCCCGACCGGTTGAATCTGGCCGTGGTGTGCGCGGGTCGGCCCGGTCGGCCACTGGCGGGGGAACTGGCCGGTCTTTTGGGCCGTTGACGGCCGTTGGGGTGCGGGGCAAGCTGAAGCATGAATTACGAAGACCGCATCACGGTGGAGCCGGGGAAACGGAGCGGCAAAGCCTGCATTCGGGGGTTGCGCATCACCGTGCAGGACGTGTTGGAATACCTCGCGGGAGGCATGACGCCGGAACAGATCGTGGCCGAGTTTCCTGACCTTACCCTGGAGGACATCCGCGCTTGTTTGGGATACGCGGCCAATCGGGAGCGTCGGCTCGGCACGCCCCCCGCATGAAGCTCCTGTTCGACGAGAACCTGCCGCCCCGTCTATCCGTGGTGCTGGCGGACCTCTATCCGGGTTCCCAGCATGTCCGGGAGGCTGGTTTGCAGCGCGCCGAGGACGAGCGGATTTGGGAATGGGCCGCCCGCCATGAATTCACCCTCGTCTCGAAAGACTCGGACTTTGTTGAACGCGCCTTGGTGCGTGGCTGCCCGCCGAAAGTGGTTCGATTGCGGGTTGGAAATTGCCCGACGGAAACCATCGTGGAACTGCTGCGCACCCATTCGGTCACGCTGCACGCCTTCCATGCCGACCCGGTCGAGCGGGTATTGTTTTTGCCCTGACTTGCCATGCCTCCGTTGATTGAACCGATCGCCACCGCGCACACGCCCGAGACGCTCCTCGCGTCGCTGGCGGGCGAGCCGGGCGTGGTGGTGCTGCGCAGCCGGCATTTCGAGTCGCCGCAGGCGCGGTATTCGTTGGTGACGGCACGTCCCTTTCTCACGTTCCGCTCGTCCGGTTCGCGGTGCGTCGTCACGGCACGCGACGGTCAGGCGGAGCAGGTCTCCTTCGGCAACCCGTGGCATCTGCTGGATGCGTTGCTGGCGCGTTACGAATTGCCGGACGAGCCGGACACACCATTCCCACTGGGCGGCGGATTCGGTTTCTGGGGCTATGACTTGAAGAAATTCGTCGAGCCGAAGCTGCGCGTCCGCACTGGCAACGATCTGGAACTGCCCGACTGCCACATGGGCTTCCACGACAGCTTGGTGGTGTTCGATCACCGCGCCGGAAACGCCTGGATCATCGCCACCGGCCTGGCCGCCGACGGCTCGCGTTCGCCGGAACGCGCCGCCGCGCAGCGCGATTTCTGGCAAGCGCACCTCGCTTCCGAACCGGCTCCAACGCCCTCGCGCCCGGCATCCCGCCTCCCGCATCCCGCATCCCGCATCACTTCCACCCTCACCCGCGACCAGTTCCTCGCCGCCGTCAACGCCGCGCAGCGTTACATCCGCCAGGGCGACATCTACCAGGTCAACCTCGCGCAGCGGCTGACCGCGGCGTGCCCGTTTCCAGCGGAGGAATTGTTCCTCCGGCTGGCCGAAGTTTCGCCCGCGCCGTTCGCGGCGTTTGTGGATGCGGGAGATTTTCAACTGGCCTCGTCCTCGCCCGAGTTGTTCCTGCGGATGAGCGGCGCTCACATCCAGACGCGCCCCATCAAAGGCACCCGCCCCCGCGACGCTGACCCGGCCCGCGACGCGCAATTGTCCTTTGAGTTGCAGACCAGCGCCAAGGAGCAGGCCGAACTGGTGATGATCACCGATTTGCTGCGCAACGACCTCGGGCGCGTCTGCGAATTCGGCACGGTGCAGGTGCCGGACCTGCTGCGGCTCGAGAAGTTCGCGCAGGTGCAGCATCTCGTGTCCACCGTCGAGGGCCGGCTGCGGAAGGATGTCACGCATCTGGCCGCGCTGGCCGCGTGTTTTCCGGGCGGCAGCATCACGGGCGCGCCGAAGTTCCGCGCGATGGAGATCATTGACGAGCTGGAGCCGGTTGCGCGCGGACCGTATTGCGGGGCCATTGGTTATCTCGGTTTCAACCGCGAGAGCCAGTTGAGCATCGCCATCCGCACCGCCGTCTGCCACGCAGGGCGGGCGCATTTCTCCGTTGGCGCGGGCATCGTGGCGGATTCCGACCCCGCCGCCGAATACGATGAAACGCTGGCCAAAGCGCGCGGCTTCCTGGCAGCGTTGGAAATCACCGGGACTTCCCACTTGGTGACGAATGTTAAGGCGGACGCCGCCGGGGCCTCACGCATCAGGCATCACGCATCATCCCCCGCCCGCCCATGACCGTCTTTCTCAACGGCCAGTTCGTGCCCGAAGCCGCCGCCACGGTGTCGGTGTTCGACCGCGGCTTTTTGTATGGCGACGGTTTGTTTGAGACGATGCGCGTGGCGAACGGGCGCATTTTTTTGCTCGAACGGCATCTTGACCGGTTGGAACGGGGCGCGGCGTTTTTAGGCATCGTTTTACCGTTCCCGCGCGCGGAACTGGCGCGGGCGGCGGCGGAACTGGTCCGGCGAAACGGGCTGGCGGACGCGCTGTTGCGGCTGACGGTTTCGCGGGGAGTCGGACCGCGCGGGTATTCGCCACGCGGCGCGGACCGGCCCACCGTGGTGATGACGGCGCATCCTTTTACAGCCGCGCCCGAACTGCTCCGCTGGCGGACGCGGGTGGCATCGTTCCGTTTGCCGGCAGGCGATGGTCTCGCGGCATTCAAGACGGTCAACAAGCTCGCGCAAGTGCTGGCTCGCGCGGAGGCCGAGGCGGCGGGCGCGGAGGAGGCATTGCTGCTGGACACGGCGGGAAACGTGATCGAGGCGGCCAGTGGGAATCTGTTCTGGCTCGGCAACGGCGTCCTGCACACGCCGCCCGTGAAGGCCGGTGTGCTGGCCGGAGTGACGCGCGGTTTGATTTGCGAACTGGCCGCGGCTTCGGGGCTGCCGGTGCGTGAAACGGTTTGCCGCCCCGATGAACTTCGCGGCGCGGACGGCATCTTCCTCACGCTCAGTTCGCACGGCGTTGTCGAAGTGGCGTCCGTGGACGGTCACCCGCTGCCGTCCGCGCCGGAAACGCGGCGATGGTGGGCAGCGTATCGGGACGCCGTGACGGCTGGAACGACTTGAACTGCCGCCGGTGAACTACTTGCCTGCCGCCGCCAGTTCGGGCCAGAGGTGCGCGGACATGAGCTGGCCTTTGACGAAACAATCCAGCTCAAATTTCTCGTTTGGCGAATGAGCGTTGTCGTCCGGCAGCGCGAGGCCGAGCAGCAGCGTGTCCGCGCCCAGGATTCGTTTGAATTCGTTCACAATGGGAATCGAGCCGCCCTCGCGCAGGAGAACGGGTTCGGTGCCAAAGGCCTGGCGCAGGGCGCGCAAGGCGGCCTGCGCGGGCGGGCTTTGCGGTGAGACGGCGTAGGGTCGCGCGCCGTGGCCGGGCGTGATTTCGAGTCGCACGGTGGATGGGCACAGGCGGCGCAGATGGGCGGTCAGGAGGCGCAGGATTTTTTCGGGGTCCTGGTCGGGCACCAGGCGCAGGGTGAGTTTGGCGCGTGCCCAGGCGGGAATGATGGTCTTGCTGCCCTCGCCCTGGTAGCCGCTGGTGAGGCCGTTGATTTCAAGGGTGGGGCGGGCGCTGCGTTGTTCGATGGCGGTGAAGCCGCGTTCGCCGAAGAGCGCCTTCACGCCGAGGAGCTTTTTGTAAGCGGCTTCGTTGTAGGGCAGGCGGGCGAGTTGACGGCGCTCATAGGCGGAGAGCGGTTTCACGTCGTCGTAAAAGCCGGGCACCGTGATGCGGCCGCGGGCGTCGCGGAGTTTCCCCAAAAGCTGGCAAAGGGCCATCGCCGGGTTTTCGACCGAGCCGCCGAAGATGCCGGAGTGGAGGTCGCGGGCGGGGCCATGCAGGGTGATTTCAAGGGCGCAGATGCCGCGCAGCCCGTAGGTTAGCGCGGGGAGTCCCCGGGCGGGCATGCCGGTGTCGGAAACAACAAAAGCGTCGCAGGCGAGTTGCTTGCGGTGCTGCCGCAGGAACGCGGGCAGGCTCTTGCTGCCGACCTCCTCTTCGCCTTCGATGAGGAATGTGAGGTCGCAGGGCAGGGGCGTGCCGGTTTTCAGGTAGGCTTCAACGGCCTTGAGATGGGCAAAGTTCTGGCCCTTGTTGTCGCAGGCGCCGCGGGCAAAAAGTTTCCCGTCCTTGACCACCGGCTCGAAGGGCGGCGAGTGCCACAACTCAAACGGCTCGGGCGGCTGCACGTCGTAATGACCATAGACGACGAAGTGTTTGCGTCCGCGCGCGGCCTTTGCGGAACGCGGCGTGCGGGCGAGGACGACCGGATGGCCGGCGGTGGGAATGACTTCGGCGGTGAGGCCGATGCGGCGGCAATGCTGCGCGAGCCAGTCGGCGCAGGCGCGCATGTCGGAAGCGTGTTGCGGCTGGGCGGAGACGCTGGGAAAGCGGAGGTAGGCGCAGAGTTCCTCGAGCGCGCGGGGTTGGTTTTGATGGAGGTGATCCAGGACAGCTTGCATGGCGGCATCGTCGGGGCTGGCGCGGGGAAATTCAAGCGGCGCGTCGCGCGGTCTGCCCGTCGGCTTGACCTCGCGAACGCTTGCTCTAGCTTCCGGCCATGCCGAAGGGCGATTCCAGAAGCGCGCGCCGCGCCATGCTGCTTGGCCTCGGATTGGATTCCGACGGGCACAAGCGGGTGACGCGCGGGGAAAACTTCCTGCTCGCGGGGGGCACGGCGGAAACCCACGAGGCCATGACCGAGAAGGCCATCAAGATCAACGAAAAGCTGGCGGCGCGCGGCAAGCGGCTGGAGACGGTCAGCCGACAGGAATTCGACGACATCGCGCAGGAGGTGGGCCTGCAGCGGGCTGTGCTTCGGCGTTCGCAGGAGGAAACATGAGCGCCGCTGAATCGCCCTATCTGGTCCTTGCCGTGCTCATGGTGACAGCCATCGCCTTCGCGGCGGCGCCGCTGACACTAGCGTGGCTGTGGGCGAAATTTTTTTCACCCCCCAAACCCGGGCCGGACAAAAATGCCATTTACGAGTGCGGCCTGGAATCCAAGGGGGATGCATGGATCCATTTCCGCTCCGAGTATTATCTCTACGGCATCATCTTTCTCGTTTTCGACGTGGAGACGATTTTTCTGCTGCCCTTCGCGGTCTCCTTCACCGGCCTCAGCGCGGGGGCTTTCGTGGCGATGATGATTTTTCTGTTGTTGCTGGTGGAGGGACTGGTTTGGGCGTGGCGGAAGGGTGTGCTGACGTGGAAATAACCGAAAGGGATTAAGATTATGATTGAAAGGAAGATTAAGAGGGAGGCCGGGGGCTTACGCCGGTTTTCTTGATCATAATCTTAATCTTGATCCCTCGAGCCGGAGCAAAGCCGTGATTGACGAAGGACTCAGAAGCGAATTGCAAAAACAGGGCGTGTTCACCACGACCCTGGAGGAGCTTTACAACTGGGGACGCTCCAACTCCGTATGGCCCCTGACGTTTGGCCTCGCGTGTTGCGCCATCGAAATGATTGCGACTTCAATGGCGCGCTTCGACCTGGCGCGCTTTGGCGCGGAAGTGTTCCGTCCCTCGCCGCGACAGGCGGACCTCATGATCGTCGCGGGCACGGTGACGAAGAAGATGGCGCCGCTGGTGGTGCGTCTCTACAACCAGATGCCCGAGCCAAAATACGTCATCGCCATGGGTGCGTGCGCCATCTCTGGCGGCCCGTTCAAACAGGGTTACAACGTGCTCAAGGGCATAGACCGATACATTCCGGTGGACGTGGTGATTCCGGGCTGCCCGCCCCGGCCCGAGGCATTGATTCACGCGTTCATGACCTTGCAGAAAAAAATCGAAGCGCAGAGCCTCACCGGGCCGGACAAGCCGCGGCATCTTGACCCCAATGCGCCCAGTGAATTTCCCGTGCCGAAATACGGTCCGAAAGATCTGGAGCCACCAAAAAACGATCAGATCTGGCACCCGCCCACCCTCATCCGCTGACCCGTGGAAACGCTCGAACAAATCAAGGCCCGCTTCGTGGACCGCTGCCCCGGCGCCCGGCTCGACATCCTTGAGAACGACAGCCCCGCTGGCCAGCGCTCCCTCCGCGTGGATCACGAGCACGCCGTGGCCTTCGCCCGTTTCCTGCGGGATGATCCCGACCTCGCGCTGGACTACTGCTCCAACGTCACCGGTGTGGATTGGCCCGAAGCGGTCGTGAAAACGAAGTTGAAAAAGCGGGTCGTGGTGGATGGTGTGGAGAAGGAGGTCGAGGAGACGATTGACACCCTCCGCTCCGGGCATCTGGAGGTGGTGTATCACCTCTATTCGATGCGTCACAAGCATGGTCCCGTGATCCTTCGCCTGCGCACCGAGGATCGCGCCGACAAGGTCCGGGTGCCTTCGCTGACGCCCGTCTGGCGCGGCTGCGAATTCCAGGAACGCGAGGCCTACGACTTGTTCGGAATCGTCTTCGACGGCCATCCCGATCTGCGTCGCATCCTCATGTGGGACGAGTTCGAAGGCCATCCCATGCGCAAAGATTACGTGGAGCCGGATGATTACGAATACGAGCCGACGCCGCATGACCGGGTGTTGGAGAGGGTGAAGGCGCACCACGCGCGGGAGGTCCAGCCATGAGCGCCATCACCGAAATCCCCGCCCGGAAGAATTACGAACTGCTTCCCAAAGGCTCCGATCCCGAAGGGGAATTGCTGGAGGTTTCGATGGGACCGCATCATCCGTCCACCCACGGGGTGTTTCGCATGGACGTGGTGCTCGACGGCGAGAAGGTGGTCAAGCTCAAGCCCGTTTTCGGCTACCTCCACCGCAATCACGAGAAGATTGCCGAGGGCACAACGTATCTGGCCTCGATGCCTTACACGGACCGGCTGGACTACTTCTGTTCGATGACGAACAACTGGGCCTACGCCCTGACTGTCGAGAAGCTGGCGGGTTTGCAGGTTCCCGAGCGCGCCGAATACATCCGCGTGATTGCCGCCGAACTCACGCGTCTTCAGAATCACACCTGTCTCATCGGCTTCCTGGTCCAGGACATGGGCGCGCTCGGCACGCCGCTCATGTATGCCTTCCGGGAGCGAGAGAAGATCCTCGATCTGTTCGAGGAGCTGACCGGCGCCCGCATGATGTATAACTACATGCGGTTCGGCGGCGTCCGTTGCGACGTGTCCGACGCCTGGCTGCAGCGTGCCCGGCAACTGGTTGAGGGCTACGACCCGTTTTTGGACGAGTTCGAAACGCTGTTCAACGAGAACGAGATTCTCCTGGCCCGCACCCAGGGTGTCGGTGTGCTGCCGCGCGAACTGGCCATCAATGCGTCCGTCACCGGACCGATGCTCCGCGCCAGCGGTGTCAATTACGACATCCGCAAGGTGGACAAATACGGGATCTACGACCGGTTTGACTTCAAGGTGCCGCTGGGCGAACACGGCGATCTTTACGACCGCTTCATGATACGCGTGCTGGAGATGCGCGAGAGCGTGAAAATTCTCCGCCAGGCCCTGCGGGACATCCCCCCCGGCCCGGTGATGGACCCCAAGGCAAAGTTGCGCGGCTTTCGCCCCAAGGCGGGCGAGGCTTACGGCCGCATCGAAGCCCCGAAAGGAGAATTGGGATTCTACCTGATCAGCGACGGCTCGCCCAATCCCTATCGCTACCGCGTGCGGCCGCCCAGCTTTATCAATTTGACCATTCTCGAGGACATGTGTCTGGGGCAGCGTGTGGCCGACGCTGTGATCATCCTCGGCAGCGTGGACATTGTCCTGGGGGAGGTGGACCGGTGAGCGCGCGTTGGTTTCAAGTTGAAGGTTGCCAGTTGCAGGTTGGGACAGCTGGCGTGCGTTCAACCTGGAGAACCTTCAACCTTCAACCTTCAACCCTCAACCTTTCCCCATGCTAGGCGAAGCCATCATCAAGGGCATGGCGGTCACCGCCAAAAACTTTCTCGGGAGTTACGTCTCGAAAGACCGGCTGCCCACGGTCCAATACCCGGAGGAGCGCCTGCCGCCCAAGGAGAACGCCCGCCAGTTTCCCTTCCTCGTCTATGATGGGGACGACCCCGAAAAAGGGCTGCGCTGTGTGGCCTGCCAGATTTGTGAAAAGGAGTGTCCTCCCCAGTGCATTTACATCGTCAAGAGCAAGGACAAGAAGCCCGACTACAAGGGCCAGATGCAGTTCTATCCGGCGGTGTTCGACATCGACATTTCGGTCTGCATGAGCTGCCAGATCTGTGTGGAGGTTTGTCCCTTCGAATCCATCAAAATGGACACCGAATTCGAGTTGAGCACGGACGACCGCTTCGGCGGACTGCTTTACTCGAAGGACCGCCTCGCCAAGTCCAACGCGCACTACCATAAAATTCATCCGGCCGATGCTGCGGCTTCCGATGCCGCGCTGGCCGCGGAGAAGGCCAAGGCCGAGGCCAAGGCGCGCGCGGCGGCGGACGCGAAGGCGAAACCCGCCACTCAAGCCGCGTAATGCTGCCGGTTAGGTGTCCTGAATCCGGCGGGCACCCGCCCGTGCCCCGGTTTCACGCCTTGATTCATGGGGGTTTTCCGTCAACCCTGCGGCCCTCTAGGGGCCGCCGCCTGTGAAGTAAACATGGCCGACACGCTGGACCAATTTTTCGTCATCTTGAAACGCTGGGCCGTCGGATTGTTTCCCGACGCCTGGCAGCCGCTTGCTTCGGCCGTCCTGTCAGTCGCCCCGCTGGTTGCCGTGTTCGGCGGTTTGTTTGCCCTGGTGACAATCTTCGAGCGCAAGGGGCTGGGCCGCATCCAGAACCGTTACGGCCCCAATCGCGTCGGCATTCCTTTCACCGACATCCGCCTGTGCGGCTTTGGCCAGTTCATTCCCGACGGCATCAAGGCGCTCATCAAGGAGGACGTCGTCCCGCGCGCGGCGGACAAGGTGGTTCATTTCCTCGCTCCGGTCGTGCTGCTCATTCCCGTGCTGCTCGCCTATGCGGTGCTGCCCATTGGCCGCCACATGTCGGTGGCGGACTTCGACGCCGGCGTGCTGTTTTTCTTCGCCGTCGGCGGAGCGGTGGAACTGGCGGTGTTCATGGCGGGCTGGTCCAGCCGCAACAAGTATTCGCTCCTCGGCGCCATGCGCGGCATCGCGCAGATGATCAGCTACGAAATCCCCCTCATCCTTTCCTCTGTGGCGGTCATCATGATCGTCGGCTCGCTGAACCTGAATGCGATTGTCGCCGCCCAGGCGGGCCACACCGGCCTGCTGCCGAATTGGTTTGTGCTGACGCCGTGGGGCTTCGCGGGCTTTGTGCTGTTCTTTATCGCGTCGCTCGCGGAGTCGAACCGTGCCCCCTTTGACCTCCCGGAGGCCGAATCGGAAATCATCGCGGGTTACTTCACGGAATACTCCGGGTTCAAGTTCGCCCTCTTCTTTCTTGGGGAATACCTCGGCATGTTCGCCATCGCCGGGCTGGGCATCACCCTGTTTCTCGGCGGCTGGCATGCGCCGTTCCCGTTCCTGACATGGGTGCCGTCGTATGTGTGGTTTTTCCTCAAGCTGCTGGCCATCGTCTTCACGTTCATCTGGATTCGCGGCACGCTGCCCCGCCTGCGCATGGACCAGCTCATGAACTTTGCCTGGAAGTTCATGATTCCCCTGGCCCTCATCAACGTGGTTGTCGCGGCCGTCTGGCATTTCATGGGGCCGGGCTTTGCGCGCTGGATCGTCTGCGCGCTGCTGGTCGTCGGCCCTTACATCCTGCTTGGCCGCGGGTTGATGGAAAAGAAGCGGCTGGGCCGACGCACCTACCGGTTTGCGGACTGACATGACCCCCGTATTCCTAATCCTCGCACTGGTGACGCTGCTTTCCGCCGCGGCAGCCATGAGCCTGCGCAACCTCGTTCATTGCGCGCTGTCGCTCGTGGTGACGTTCGCGGGGCTCGCGGCGCTGTTTCTGCAACTTCACGCGCAGTTCGTTGGCTTCGCGCAGGTGCTCGTTTACATCGGGGCGGTCGCCATTCTCATCGTGTTTGCCATCCTGCTCACGCGCAGTGGTGACACGCCAAACCAGGCCGTCCTCGCACCGGGATGGATTGCGGGAATCATCATCTCCGCCCTCGTGTTTACCGCGCTCGGCTGGGCCGTGTTGAACAGCAACGCAATCGCGAAGGAAACGCCCGCCGCGCCGGACGTGACCGTGAAGAACATCGGCGACGCGCTGATGAGCAAATACGTCCTGCCGCTCGAAGTCATGGGCCTGCTGCTCACGGCGGCGATGATTGGGGCGGTCATCATTGCAATGCGCGACGAGGTGCCGGGGACGAAGATGGCAGATCGAGAATCGAAGATGGCAGAGCCGTCCGCTCCATCCTCCATCCTCCACCCTCCAACTTCAGGGAGGAAAGCATGACCTCGCTCCAAGGCTGCCTCCTGGTCAGTGCCCTGCTCTTCGCCATCGGGTTGGCCGGCGCGCTGACCCGGCGCAATGCCATCATCGCGCTCATCGGCATCGAACTGATGCTCAACGCGGCAAACCTGAACTTCATCGCGTTTTGGCGCTTCGGCCCGAATCCCGAGGCGTTGACCGGCGTGATATTCGTGATCTTCTCCATCGCCCTCGCGGCGGCGGAGGCGGCGGTGGGTTTGGCGCTCATCATCGCCATCTACCGCCATTACAAGACGGCGAATTTGGATGAAGTGAGAAACTTGAAAGGCTGACCCGGGCGAATACACTTTTGCCGTATGAGTCATACAATCACAGTTCGTCTTAACAAGGAGCTGGCCGAGTGGCTGGCGGAAACCTCGGAGCGCACCGGTGTGCCGCAGGGCAAGGTGATTCGCGACCAGTTGGAGAAGGCCCGCGCAGCGGCGGGCGGGCGTCCGCATCTGCGCTGGGCTGGTTATCTCAAGAACGGGCCACGCGACCTGTCCATGCGAAAGGGATTCTCGCGCGGATGAAGGCCATTGCCGACACCGGTTTCCTTGTGGCGTATGTCAATGCGCGGGATGCGCATCACGATTGGGCCATGGGCGTCGAGGCGCAGTTGGATGTTCCCGTGCTGACGTGTGAGGCTGTGCTGGCGGAGGCCGCCTACCTTCTCCAGGACTCCCGCGCCATTCTAGGCTTGCTGGAGGATCAGTTTGTAGCCGTGGCTTTTGACGCAAACGATCATCTCATGCATTTGGTGGAACTTGCGGACCGTTACAAGGATCGCGCCCCTGATCTTGCCGACCTTTGCCTGATCCGCATGAGTGAACTCAACCCGGATCGCGCGATATTGACCACTGACCGGGAGGACTTTCGCGTCTATCGCCGCAACAAACGGGAAACCATCCCGCTGATTTGTCCGCCGATCAAATGACATGATCTGGATCGTAAAAAACCTCTGGCTGATTCCCGCGCTGCCTTTGCTGGCGGCGGGGCTGATCGCCGTCAGCACGCAGCCGAAACGGACGCGGGCTTGGACGCTTGCGGTCGGTTCGATGGTCGGCGCGTTCCTGCTCTCGCTTTGTGCCCTGGCGGCGACGTTCAAGCATGGCGGGCACGGGGCGGAGCCTTTGGTCTTCAATTTCAACTGGCTCCAGTTTGGCGGGCAATGGCTGCAACTTGGCTGGGTGCTCGACCCGCTCACGGCGGTGATGCTGGTGATGGTCACGTTCGTCGGCGCGCTCATCTTCATCTTCAGCATCGGCTACATGGCGCACGACGAGAATTTCACGCGGTTCTTCTGTTTCCTGTCACTGTTCG
Organism: Limisphaerales bacterium; assembly: GCA_046290825.1. Taxonomy (GTDB): domain Bacteria; phylum Verrucomicrobiota; class Verrucomicrobiia; order Limisphaerales; family DSYF01; genus JBKBTZ01. The sequence continues at coordinate 23,563 of JBKBTZ010000003.1, read as the reverse complement.
CGGCGGGGATGCTCGGCGTGGTCATCGCGAACAATCTTCTGCTGTTGTTCATGTCGTGGGAGATCGTCGGCCTGACCAGCTATCTGCTCATTGGCTTCTGGTATCACAAACCCAGCGCGGCGGCGGCGGCGAAGAAGGCATTCATCACTACGCGCATCGGCGACCTCGGCCTGCTCATCGGCATGGTCTGGCTTTACGCGCAAACGGGCACGTTGAGTTTTTACACCGAGGATGGCACTGGCTGCCTGCAACAATCTGCGCTCGCGGCGATGGTTGCCAAGACAACTTGCGCGGGCATGGCCGTTTCAACCGCGATTGGCCTGCTCATCTTCCTCGGCGCGGTCGGCAAGTCCGGCCAGTTGCCGTTGCACGTGTGGTTGCCGGACGCGATGGAAGGCCCGACGCCCGTCAGCGCGCTTATCCACGCGGCGACGATGGTGGCGGCGGGCGTGTTCCTTGTGGCGCGGGTGTTCCCGTTGATGGGAGCAGGCGGGGCAGGGGCGGACGGTGTGCCGGTGACTGCTGCGCTCCAGGTCGTGACCTGGGTTGGCGCACTCACCGCAATTTTCGCCGCCTCCATCGCCGTCGCCCAGAATGACATCAAGCGCATCCTCGCCTACTCTACGGTTTCGCAGCTCGGCTACATGATGATGGGCCTCGGCGTCGGTGGTGTGGCGGTGGGCATGTTCCATCTCATTACGCATGCATTCTTCAAGGCGCTGCTGTTCCTCGGTTCCGGCTCGGTGATTCACGGATGCCATGAAGAGCAGGACATCCGGCACATGGGCGGGCTGAAGAAGTTCATGCCGGTGACGTTCGCGACCTACGCGGTCGGCATGCTGGCGCTTGCGGGCTTCCCGCTGTTCTTCTCCGGGTTCTGGAGCAAGGACGAAATCCTGCACGCGGCGCACAACTGGCCGGTGTCGCACTGGCCGTTCTACATCGGCTGCGCGGGCGCGCTGCTGACCGCGTTTTACATGACGCGGCAGGTGGCGCTGGTGTTTTTCGGGCACTATCGCGGCGGGCATGTGGAGTGCGGCGACTCGTCGCCGCTTTCCAAGAACCACGCGAAGTCGGATGGCGTTCACGCGACCGGAGCCTTCTTGAAAAGCGCGGACAAGTCCGCGCACTCCAAGGAGCCGCACGAAAGTCCCGGCGTCATGACGTGGCCGCTCGTCACCCTCGCCGTTTGTGCCGTGCTTCTGGGAATCATTGGCACGCCCGCGTGGCCGTGGTTTGAGTCGTATCTGAACGGGCATCACGCGGAGTTCAACTTCAGCAAGCTCACCGAATCCGGCACGCTCGGTTTGATGGGCGCCTCGGCGCTCATCGTGTTCACCGGTCTCGGACTTGGCTGGTGGCTCTACGGCAAACGTCAGCGCAAGACGGCGGCGGAGCCGGACGTGCTCGAAGTCGCGCGGCCCGACATCTTCGCGCTGCTGAAGAACAAGTATTTCGTGGATGAACTTTACGAAGCCACCGTCATCCGCTTCAACGCGTGGTTCGCCAAGGCGTGCGATTTCGCAGACCGTTGGATTTGGGGCGGGGCGGTAATGGTTGTGTCCGGCATCACGGTCGGGCTGGCGTGGCTCTACCGCATCACGGATGAATTTGTGGTGAACCTGGGTTTCGACGCCGGCTGCGAGGGCATCCGGCGCGGCGGGGGCGGCCTGTCCAAATTGCACACGGGCCGCGTGCAAACCTACCTGCGTGTTCTCGGCGTCGCGCTGGTGGTGCTGGTCATCTTCCTCGTGTGGGGGCGTAAGTCATGAATGGTTTTCCCTGGCTGACCATCCTCACGCTCCTGCCAGTCTTCGGCGGGGTTGTGGTCATTGGACTGCGTGACCAGCAGAAGCTCGCGCGCAAGCTGACGCTGACCTTCAGCTTCCTCTCGCTCGGCCTGACTCTGCTTTTGTGGAAGAACTTCAACGCCGCGTCGGGTGACCTGCAATTCACCGAGCAGTTCGACTGGGTGAAATCGCTCGGCATCCAATACCGCCTGGGCGTGGACGGGCTGGGCCTGCTGATGCTGTTGCTCACGGCCATCGTCACGCCGCTGGCGTTGCTGGCCTCCAACCGTCTATTTGCCGGGGCGGCCCCTCACCCCGGCCCTCTCCCCGTCGGACGGGGAGAGGGTGCCCGAAGGGCGGGTGAGGGGAGCGTTGACAACGCCCACCTTTTTGGCGCGCTGGTGTTGTGGTTGCAGGCGGGGTTGTTCGGCACGTTCACGGCGCTGAATTTCTTCCACTGGTTCCTGTTTTGGGAACTGGCGCTGATCCCCGCGTTCTTCCTCATCAAGCTCTGGGGCGGACCCAATCGCGGCCCGGCGGCGACGCAGTTTTTCATCTACACAATGGTCGGGAGCGTGGCGCTGTTGTTGAGCTTCCTCGCGCTGCGGCTGGCGACGGGCAGTTTTGATTTCATCGAACTCTCGGACATGGCCAAGCGCGGCGAAATCGTCACCAAACTTGGCGATGCTCTCGGCTGGAAGACGCTGAGTTACCAGACGCTCGGGCTGATCATCTTCGGTGGCGCGTTTCTCGGGTTCGCGGTGAAGGTGCCGGTGGTGCCGTTTCATACGTGGCTGCCGTCAGCGTATTCCGAGGCCCCCAGCCCGGTGACGATGCTGCTCACGGGCGTGATGTCGAAGATGGGCGTGTATGGCTTCCTCCGCATCCTGCTGCCGATCTTCCCCGAGCAAATCCGCCTCGTGCTGACGCCGCTGCTGTGGCTCGCCGTGCTGACCATTGTGCTCTCGGCGTGCGCGGCGTTCGCCCAGCGCGATCTCAAGCGGATGCTGGCCTACTCATCCATCAACCACCTTGGCTACTGTCTGCTCGCGATGTTTGCGGCGGCCGGCGCGGCCACGGCGGTGAACCAGCCGGAACTCCAGAAAGCCGCCGCGTTGAACGGTGTGCTGCTCCAGATGTTCAACCACGGCCTGACGGCGTCGGCGCTGTTCCTCTTCGTCAGCCTGCTGGAGAAGCGGAGCGGGGGAATGCGCGGGCTGGATGACTTTGGCGGCATCCGCAAAGTGGTGCCGGTGTTCACCGGCTTGATGGGCATCGCGTTGTTCTCCTCGCTCGGGTTGCCAGGGCTGAACGGGTTCGTCGGCGAATTCCTCATCTTCAAGGGCGTGTTTCCGCTCGCGCCGTGGGCCGCGGCGATTTCCACGATCGGCATCCTCGTGACGGCGATTTTCCTGCTGACGCTGATTCAGCGCGTGTTCTGCGGCCCACTGAACGAGAAGTGGGCGCGCCTGCCTGACTTGTCGCCCGGCGAACTGCTGCTCGTGCTGCCGGGCACGGTGCTGATGTTCGTGCTGGGGCTGTATCCGCAGCTCGTGCTGGGCGTGGTGGACGCGACCGTCGTGAAGCTGGTGGAGCAACTGAATTTTTAACCACGGATGAACACGGATAGACACGGATTTGAAACTGGTGTGGCGGGGTGGCTGCCCGCCTTGGAGTGCGGTGACTTGTCGCCGCTTTCCGCAGGCGACTTGTCGCCGTCAATCACCCGGGGCGTTCGATTTGTTTGCGGCGGCCTGGCGGCGAAGCGTCAGGCTTTCGTTGTTCGTCGAGCCGCTGGACGCGGCTCTGCTTTGGAGACCAGTCGCCAAAGCGGTGAAAGCGGTGACAAGTCACCGCACTCCAAATACTGAACATGCTGGCTTGGACCATTTACATTTCGTTTCTCGGCGTGCTGGTGTTGATGCTCCTGCCGCGGGATGACGCGCGGGCGGCGCGCAAGGTGGCGCTGCTCACGGCCATCGGCGGGTTCGCCGTGGCGCTGATCGGCGCGTTGCAGCAGGGCAATCCGGGCGAGATCGCGACCATCACGAACTGCTCGTGGATCCCTTCGCTGGGAGCGAATTATCATCTCGCGGCGGATGGCATTAGTCTGACGCTCGTGGTGCTAACGGGCTTGGCAGCCATTGCGGGGATTTTGTTTTCCTGGAACATCGAGAAGCGGACGAAGGAATTCTTCGCGTTCTACCTCGCGCTCATCGGCGGCGTGTATGGCGTGTTCCTCAGCTTCGATCTGCTGCTGCTGTTCGTGTTCTACGAGTTGACCATCATCCCGAAGTATTTCCTCATCGCGCGCTGGGGCAGCACGCGGAAGGAATACGGCGCGATGAAGCTGGCGCTGTATTCGTTCGTCGGCAGCCATCTCGTGCTCATCGGACTCATCGCGGCTTGGGTGGTGGCGAAGGGGCAACTCGGTCACGCGTCGCTGGATTTGGTGGAGCTGTCGAAAGTTTCATTCCCGGTGGAGTTCCAGAAATGGGCCTTCCCGCTGACGTTCGTCGGGTTCGCGATTCTCGCGGGCTTGTGGCCGTTCCACACGTGGGCGCCGACCGGTCACGTGGCGGCACCGACGGCGGGTTCGATGTTGCTGGCCGGCGTGGTGATGAAGCTGGGCGCTTATGGCTGCCTGCGCGTGGCGATGGTGCTGTTCCCCGAGGGTGCGGCGATGTGGAAGACTGCCATCGCGGTGCTGGCGGTGATCGGCATCGTCTATGGCGCGGGCGTGGCGCTGGTGCAGAAGGATTTCAAGTTCGTCATCGGCTATTCGAGCGTGAGCCACATGGGCTTCGTGCTGCTGGGGCTGGCGACGCTGAACACGGTCGGCTTGAGCGGCGCGGTGTTGCAGATGTTCTCGCACGGCATTATCGCGGGGCTGCTGTTCGCCGTGGTGGGCCGGATGTTGTATGACCGGACCCATACGCGGGACTTCACCGAACTGGAGTTGATGGGCCTGAGCCGGAAGCTGCCGTTCGTGGCGGTGACGTTTGTCATCGCGGGCGTGGCTTCGATGGGGCTGCCCGGCTTCAGTGGATTTGTGGCGGAACTCCAGGTGCTCATGGGCGCGTGGAAGGCTTTTCCGGCGGCGGCGGTGCTGGCGGGCGTGGGCATCGTGGTGGGCGTGGCTTACACGTTGCGCGCGGTGCAACGGGGATTTTATGCAGACGGGACGGATGTGACCAGCTCGACAGATGGCGAGCACGCGCACGAGCTGGAGCCGATCTCCGTCCCGGAGCGGGTTGGGGCGGTGCTGCTGATCGGCACTTCGCTGCTGGTGGGGCTTTACCCAAACGTGCTGCTGAACTGGATTGAGCCGTGCCTGAACTCGCCGCTGTTTCAACGGTTGCTGGCGAAGGGAGGTGCGCTGTGAGCTATCTCGAAATACTCAAGCTGGCCGCGCCGGAGACGGCGGTGGTGTTGACGGCGCTGGCGGTGCTGGCGGCGGATTTGCTGGCGTTGCGCGAGCAGCCGGTGCGCATCCGATTCGGACTGGGAGCGGCCATCGCCAGCGTGGGCTGCCTGCTGGCCATCTTTCTGGCGGTGGGGCGGCATGACGTGGCGAACATTGCCAATGGCATGTTCGTGGTGGATTCGCTGACGAACGTGGTCAAGGCGGCCATCCTCGGGCTGACGATCTTCACGGTGGTGCTTTCGACTTCGAGCAAATTCACCGAGCACGTGGGCGAATATCTCGCGCTCATCCTGCTGGCGACGGCGGGCATGATGTTCCTCGTGAGTGCGGAGGATTTGCTGATGATCTTCATCTCGCTGGAACTGCTCAGTCTCTCGCTCTATGTGCTGACGGCGTTCAACAAGCGGAACATCCGGTCGGCGGAGGCGGCGCTGAAATACTTCTTGTTCGGCGGGATGGCGGCGGCGTGCCTGCTGTTCGGCATCAGCCTGCTGTATGGCCTGTCGGGTTCGACGAACCTGCGGGAGATTGCAACCGGGCTGGCGGGCAAGGGGCTGGACCCGATGTTGATCGTCGCGATTGTGATGACGGTGATCGGGTTCGGGTTCAAGGTGGCGGCGGTGCCGTTCCATCTGTGGGCGCCGGACGCGTATGAGGGTGCGCCGACGCCGAGCGCGGCGTTCATTGCGACGGGTTCCAAGGTGGCGAGCTTTTTCATTCTGGCAAAGGTCATGATGATTGGGTTCGCGGGTGCGGAGGGTAGCGGGGTGTGGCGCGGTTTCCTTTCCGGTTGGGTGCCGACGGTGGCGGTGGTGGCGGCGCTTTCGATGGTGCTGGGCAATCTCACGGCCATCGCGCAAAGCAGCGTCAAGCGACTGCTGGCTTATTCCGCGATTGCGCATGCGGGCTACATGCTGCTCGGCGTGCTGGCGAATACGGAGACGAGCCAGGCGTCCTTGCTGTTCTACGTCATCACCTACGCGGTGACCACGCTTGGGGCTTTCGGCGTCGTGCAGGTCGTGGAGGACGCGACGGGGAATGATGCCCTCGCGAGCTTCGCGGGCTTGAGCCGCCGGGCACCGGTCTTGTCATTGTGTTTGCTGGTGTTCCTGCTGTCGCTGGGCGGCATTCCGCCGCTGGCGGGGTTTATCGGAAAGTTTTTTGTGTTCAGCGCGGTGGTGGGGGCGGAGGCGAAGCACCTCGGGCTGTTGTGGCTGGTGGTGCTGGCCATCGCGATGAGCGCGGTTTCGTTCTACTACTATCTGCGGGTGTTGAAGGCGGTGTATGTGACGGATGGGACCGACCGGGCCGATGCGATCCGAGTGCCGTTGGCGACGCTCCTGACGTTGGTGGTGTTGGCGGTGCTAGTGGTGGCGCTGGGCTGCGCGCCGGCGGGGTTGATCGGTTTGTTGAGCAGCGCTTCGGGCCACTGATGACGCGGGAGGTTTCGGCTCGTTTTTCCGGCGGGCATTTCTAGGTTTGGGCAATGAAACGACGCGCTTTGGCGGCAACTTCCGTTTTTGCGTTCGCCCTGGGTTGTCTGAGTCCAGCGGCTGGTCAGTCAGCGTCCTCGGCAGCTTCTTCTCCGTGGGAGTATCTGGGTGAAGTTGCCGCCCAACGCGGCGGGCCGGAACGATGGGTGGCCCCTCAGCGGGGTGGCGTGTTTCGGGTCAACCATTCCCAACTGGCGGTGGAACTCGCCGAGGTTGCCCCGGCCGAACCATCCGAGATTTCTGCGGTGGGACGAGTGGTAACAGTGCCGATGCCCGACGGCGGGACGGCGCGATTCCGGATTGTGGAAACGCCGGTGATGGCGCCCGAACTCGCGGCGCAGTTTCCCGACGTCAAAACTTACGCCGGGGAGGGGATTGACGATCCCGAGGCGACGGCGCGCTTTGATGTGACGCCCGCCGGCTTTCACGGGCAGATTCTTTCACCGCACGGCTCGATCTACGTGGATCCAGCGTTCCGGGGCGACCGTGATCATGTGGTGAGCTACTACAAGCGCGACAACGTCCCGCTTGCGGAAGAGTGGCAATGCGCTGTCCTGCGTGAAACGATCGCAACGGGCGGCGGCACGGCATTAAAGACGCAGTCCGGGCCGGCGCTGCGGACCTTCCGGCTGGCGTGCGCGGCGACGGGGGAATACACGCAGTTTCACGGCGGGACGGTGGCCTTGGGGCAGGCGGCGATTGTGACGGCGGTCAACCGCATCAACGGCATTTTCGAAAAGGAACTGGCCGTGCGGCTGGTGCTGGTGGGCAACAACTCGCTGCTGGTCTTCACCAACCCGGGGACCGATCCCTATGACAACTTCGACGGGTCTGCGATGTTATCGCAGAACCAGGCCACCGTGGACGCCATCATCGGGAGCGCCAATTACGACATTGGGCATGTGTTCAGCACGGGCGGGGGCGGGATTGCCACCCTGGGCTGTGTTTGCACGACGGGAATCAAGGCGCGCGGCGTGACGGGCAGTTCGTCGCCAACGGGGGACAGTTTCTGGGTGGATTATGTGGCGCATGAAATGGGCCATCAATTGGGCGCAAACCATACTTTCAACGCCACCAGCGGCAGTTGCGGCGGTGGTAATCGGAATGCCTCGACGGCCTACGAGCCGGGTAGCGGCTCCACCATCATGGCCTACGCGGGGATTTGTTCGCCGAACAATTTGCAATCGCAGGGGGACGCCTACTTTCACACGGCCAGCTTGGATGAGATCCAAGCATTTTTGTCCAGCGTGAGTTGCGCGGCCACCTCCGCTACGGGCAACAGCGCGCCGACCGTCAGCGTGGGCGGGCCTTACACCATTCCGGCGGGGACGCCCTTTTTCCTGACCGCCAGCGCCACGGACCCAAACGGCGACGCGCTGACCTATTGCTGGGAACAGCGGGATTTGGGGCCGGCCAGCGGATTGACGGGAATGGACAGCGGCAGCGGCCCGCTGTTCCGGTCGCTCCCGCCGACCAACAGTCCGACGCGGTTCTTTCCGCGTGTGAGCAGCGTGCTCGCCAACACCAACTGGAACCAGGAGGTGCTGCCCGCCACCACGCGCACGCTCAACTTTCGCGTCACGGTGCGCGACAACCGCGCGGCGGGCGGCGGTGTGGCCGATGCCGACACCGTGGTTAATGTGATCAACACTGGCGCGCCCTTCCGCGTCACTTCGCCCAACACCGCCCTCGTGTGGTCCAATACCCACACCGTGACATGGGATGTGGCCGGAACGGCGTCATCGCCCATCAATGTTGCCAACGTGAATATCTTTCTCTCCACCGACGGCGGGCAGACCTGGCCGCACTGGATTGCGACCAACGTGCCCAACACCGGCTCACGCACCATCAACGTGCAGGGACTGGTCTCGACGCAGGCGCGCATCAAGGTCGAGGCGGCGGGCGGCATTTTTTACGACGTCTCCGATGTGAATTTCACCATCAGCACGCTTGCGCCCGATTTGAGTGTCGGGCCAGTCACGCTGCTGGCCGAAAGCTGCCTGCCGACCAACGGCGTGGTGGACCCGTATGAAACGGTGACCCTCAACTGGGCCATCACCAACTCCGGCAATGCGCCCACCACCAATCTGGTGGCGACGCTGCTGGCGACCAACGGGGTCTATTTCCCGAGTGCGCCGCAAAACTATGGTGTCATTCCGCCCGGCGGCGTCGTGTCGCGGCCCTTCACCTTCACGGCGGGTGGTCCGTGTGGCGGAGCGGTGACCGGGGTGGTGCAATTGGCCGACGGGCCCGCCAATTACGGCACGCGCAGTCGGGTGTTCAACCTAGGGGCGCCGCAGATCAACGTCGTCACGCAGGTCTTCAACAACGCCTCGCCCATCACCATCCGCGACAACAATACCGCGCTGCCGTATCCCTCTACCATCAACGTGTCCGGTGTGACCAACCCGGTTACCAAAATGACCGTTTCATTGAACGGCCTGACACACACCTACGTGGAGGACGTGTTCGTGTTGCTTGCCGCACCCAACGGACAACGCACGATTCTCATGAGCTATACCTATCCGGGGCCGGTGAACGGCATCACGTTGACCTTCGACGATGAGGCCGCGAGCCTCGTGCCGTATTCCGGTGGAATTCCCTCGGGCACCTACCAGCCCACCGATTACTACTATGGCGAAGCCGGGCCTTACGATTTGCCCCCGCCGGCGCCGGGTTGGTATTACGATTATCGTCTGGCCCCGTTGGCGGTTTCACCCAATGGCACCTGGTCCCTCTATTTCTTCGATTATGCGTCGCCCGACGCAGGATTGCTGGCCAGTTGGACGCTGCGGTTTGTGACCGCGGTCACCAACACCGTCTGTTGCGGCACGCTCCCCGCGCCGGTCTTTACCAGCACCACCTGGTCGAACGGCGTGGCGCGGCTGACGTGGGCGGCAGTGCCCGGCCCCAATTACCAGGTGCAATTCCGCACCAACCTCACAAGCGGCTCTTGGCAAAACCTGGGCGCGCCCGTGCCCGGCACCAACACGCTCCTCAGCATCACCAACGCGGCGCCGAATGAACCGATGCGGTTCTACCGAATCCTGGTGCAACCTTGATGGGCGCTTGGAGCGGGCGGTCAGTGGAGCTCATTGCTTTTGTCGGGAGGTAGTTGGCTGTGTGCCGTCAGCAGGGGAGGCCTCTACCCGCGTGGGGGGAAAGAATTTCCCGCGCTCTGCCGACCGCCTTGTCCCGGCCCTGCCTCACGGCAACTGGTGTGGACGCCCTGATTCCCAAGCGCGACCTATTCACGGATTGTGTTCCGACCTGGGTTTGGTTAGACCGGGCGCAACCTTGCCCACCCCCACAACCATGAAATTCATCCTCGTAATTATCCTACCTGTTTGGCGCGGCCTTCGCCGCTGGTCCGGCGGTCTGGCCCTGATTGGTCTGACCGGCGCCGCGATGGCGCAGTCTGACATTCTTTGGACGCATCTGCCGGAACCACCCGCGTCCCGTGCCGGTGTTGAGCGTTGGGTGGCGCCGACGGGGGGAGCGATGTTCGCATGGGACGAGGCGGCGTTTCGCGGGAGCCTGGGCGCGGTGCCTTCGGGGGAACCGTGGCAGGCCCGCACGGCGGGCGCGCTCCTGCCGGTGCCCCTGCCGGACGGGGAGGTTCGGTGGTTTCGGGTGGTGGAGACCAGCATCATGGAACCGGGCCTGGCGGTGAAATTCCCGGAGATCAAGACCTTCGCGGGCGAGGCGGTGGATGATCCGGCCACCACGCTGCGCGCCGACGTGACTCCCGCCGGCTTCCATGCGCAGGTCCTCGGGCCGGAAGGGGCCATTTATGTGGATCCGGCGTATCGCGGGGACACCACGCATTATGTGAGCTACCGCCGGGCGGAGCAGTGGCGTGAAGCGGGAGCGTTCCAATGTCTTGTGCCGGGTGGGGAAACGGTTCCGGGCGTGTTGCCCCGGCCCGAGGGGGAGCGCACGTTGTTCGGCGCCACGCTGCGCACCTACCGGCTGGCCTGCGCGGCCACGGGAGAATACACGCAGTTTCACGGCGGCACGGTGGCCCAGGGCCAGGCGGCCATTGTGACTGCGATCAACCGCATCAACGGGATCTTCGAGCGGGAGTTTGCCGTGCGGCTCATCCTCGTGGCCAACAACGACCTTCTGGTCTTTACCAACCCCGGCAGCGATCCCTACACGAACGATGACGGGGTCACCATGCTGACGCAAAACCAGACCACCGTGAACAGCATCATCGGTTCCGCGAACTACGATATTGGCCATGTGTTCAGCACGGGTGGCGGCGGTGTGGCATCGCTGGGAAGCGTGTGCAGCAGCACCCGCAAGGCCCAGGGAGTGACGGGCAGTTCGTCGCCCACCGGGGACAGCTTCTGGGTGGACTACGTGGCGCACGAAATGGGACATCAGTTCGGCGCGAACCACACCTTCAACGCCACCAGCGGCTCCTGCGGTTTTGGCAACCGGAACGCCTCGACCGCCACCGAGCCGGGCAGCGGTTCGACCATCATGGCCTACGCGGGCATCTGCGCCCCCAACAACCTGCAGCCCAACAGCGACCCCTATTTCCACGCCACCAGCCTGGCGGAGATTCTCGCGTTCCTGAACGGCAGCGGCGGCGCCTGCGCGGCCAACGTGCCCACGGGCAACGCCGCCCCGTCGGTGGATGCGGGACCGGCCTACGTGATTCCGGCGCGGACCCCCTTCGCGCTCACTGCCATTGCCGCGGATCCCAACGGGGATGCCCTCACCTATTGCTGGGAGCAGATGGATACCGGCGCGGCCCAGTCACTCAATGACCCCGATAACGGCAGCAGCCCGCTGTTCCGCTCGTTCCCGCCCACCAACAATCCAACCCGCTTCTTCCCGCGCTTGACCAGTGTGCTGGCCAACACCAACTGGAACCAGGAGAAGCTGCCGGTGCTCAACCGCACCATGAAGTTCCGCGTTACCGTGCGCGACAATCGCGCCGGTGGCGGAGGCGTGGCGGACGCGGACACCACCGTCACCGTGATCAGCAACGCCGGGCCATTCGTGGTCACCGCGCCCAACTCGGCGGTTACCTGGTCCAACGTGCAGACGGTGACGTGGAACGTCGCGGGCACGGCGGCAGCGCCGATCAACACCGCCGGGGTCAACATCTGGCTCTCGACCAACGGAGGCCTCCATTTCCCATTCCTGTTGGCCAGCAATGTGCCCAACACCGGCGCTGCCGAGGTCGTGCTGCCGCCGGTTTCCTCGACGCGTGCCCGCATCAAGGTCGAGGGGGCGGGCAACATTTTCTACGATGTCTCGGACACCAATTTTACCGTGGTGCCGGGGCTGCCGATTCCCCTGCTGGTGGTGGAACGAGGCGCGGTGCTTCTGGAATCCTGTCCGCCCGGCAACCAAAACGTGGACCCGGGCGAAACGGTCACGATGGAACTGCGTTTCCGCAACATCGGTCTCGCCTCCACCACGAATCTCCTGGCCACCTTGCTGGCGACCAACGGCGTCCTCGCGCCCGGTCCGGCGGAGACGCTCGGGGTCATTGCCCCCGGCCAGATGGTGACCCGGGCCTTTACCTTCACCGCCAGCGGGCCGTGCGCCAGCAACGTCAACGCCCAGGTTCGCCTGACGGACAACGCGGCAGTGCTCGGCCAGCCCGTGGTGGCCATTCCCATGGGCAGCCCGGTGGTCGTGACGCAGCAGTTCACCAGCACGGCGCCCATTACCATCAACACCTTCGGCACCGCGCTGCCATATCCCGGACGGGTCAACGTGGCGGGCGTGGACGGAAACGTGATCAAAACCACCATCCGCCTGAATGGTTTGTCGCACACCCGCGTTTCAGACATCGCCGTGCTGGCGGAAGGCCCCGGCGGGCAGACGGTCATGCTGCTGGGCTACCCGGGGGCCGCGACGGCCAGCAGCGCGCAACTGGTTTTTGACGACAATGCCTCCGGCCCCGTTCCGGGCGATGGGGGCGTGCTGCTCTCCGGCACCTGGTTGCCTACGGACAACAGCGCCCCGCCGCTGACCGCCCCCGCGCCAGCCGGACCTTACGGCACCAGCGTCAATGCCCTCGCGGCCACGCCCAATGGTGAGTGGAAGCTGTATGTTCAGGATTTCCTCAGCACCAAGGGCGGCTCGATTCCGGGCGGTTGGACGGTCACCCTCGTGACCTCGAACCGTGTGTGTTGCACCGCATTCCCGCCGCCCACCCTTGCGGCAACGTCCGTCTCCGGCAACGCAGCCCATCTGCGCTGGCAGACGGTGCCGGGCGCGCGGTATCAGGTCGAATTCCGCACCAACCTGGTCTTGGGCGCGTGGCAGAACCTCGGCGGCGTCATCACGGGTATCGGCGGGGAAACCAACTTCACCGACAACGCGGCCACCTCCCCCGAACGCTACTACCGGATCCGGCTGGTGCCTTGAGGCGGCAGCCCGGGCCCACCACAGGCAGGCGGCCGGGGACGTTGCGCAACCATCGCGACAACGCGATACTCGCCTGCATGAACCGGTTGTTTTTCTGGCCCGCGGCGCGTGTCAGCGTGGCGGGCATTGCGCTGGTATTTGTCTGTCTGTGCGCGGGATGTCGCGAGCAGGTCTCCGAAGCAGTTCGCGAAAGTGACCCGCCGCGCCAGGAACCCCCCGTCACGGAGTGGCCCGAGTTTCGCGGCAACCCGGCCTTGACCGGCGTGGCTCCCGGCGAACTGCGGCTGCCGCTGCGCCTGCGCTGGTCGTTCAAGACCGGCGGTCCGGTGAAATCGTCGGCGGTCGTGGCGGGGGGCAAGGTCTTCATCGGCTCGGATGACCAGCAGCTTTACGCGCTGGATTTGGCATCGGGCGCAAAGGTGTGGTCCTTCCCGGCGGGTGGGGCGGTCGAAGCGCCGCCGCTGGTGTTGGGTGGCCGGGTCATTGTGGGGGCGGGCGATGGGCGGCTGCATGCCTTGAGCGTCACGGACGGCACGCCGCTCTGGTCTTACGCCACCGGCGAAAAAATTCTCGCGGCAGCCAACTTGTTCGTGCGCGAGGGCGTCACCAACCTGCTCGTGGGGAGCTACGATTATCGCCTGCACTGCGTGGATTTCGCCACGGGGCGGAGCAACTGGGTGTATGAGACCGGCAACTACATCAACGGCGCGCCCGCCATCGCGGAGGGCCGGGCGTGGCTGGGCGGCTGCGATGCCGTGCTGCACGGGGTGAACCTCGCGGATGGATCGCGCGCGGCGGAAATCCCCGCCGGAGCCTACGTGGCCGCGTCGGTCGCGCTGGCCGGGGGCCGGGCGTATTACGGGCACTATGAAAGCCGGTTTCTGGCGGTGGATCTGGCGCGCGGCGAACCGGTGTGGACGTTTCGTGACCGCAGTTTCCCCTACATGTCCTCGGCGGCGGTGACGGCGGACCGGGTCCTTTTTGGCGGGCGCGACCGCCGGCTGCACTGTCTCAACCGCGCCGACGGACGCGTGATCTGGCAGTTCGCCACGCGCGGCAAGGTGGACAGCTCACCGGTCGTCGTTGGCGACAAGGTCGTGGTCGGCTCGGACGATGGCCGGGTGTATGTGGTCGCGCTGACGGACGGAACCGAGCTTTGGTCCTACGAGATGGGGCGGGCGGTGGGCGGTTCCTCGCCGGCCGTCGCGGCGGGCCACGTCATCCTCGGGAACGAGGATGGCCACGTGTATTGCTTCGGGCCGGCGGCGGAGTAGGCAGGCTCTTCGCTGGAACTGCGAATATCGGTCGGTAAGAGGAAGCCCGGCCCGCCCACAAAAGAAGTTGGTTTCCGCCGCAAACCCTTCAAATTCCCCGCATGAAACGATTCTTTCCGCTCTTGCTCATTGGGATGGCGATGTTGCTGGCCGGATCGCGTGCCAGCGCGGAAACTGAAGTGGACGCCCTGCGCCGCCAGTTGGGCGAATTGCAGGCGCAGTTCGAGCGCACCATGCGCCAGCAGCGCGAGCAAATCGAGGCACTGCAGCGACAGCTCGACGCGTTGCAGAAGCCCGCCGCGCCGGTTGTGGGAGACGTCGGCTCCGCCGCCCCGGCCCCGGCAACCGCACCCGCGACCGAGCCTCAGCGCGCCTGGCGGCCCACCGATCCCATTCGCATCGGCTCCGGCTCGGCTTATGCCGACGTGGGCGTGGTGGCGACGTTTGCGGCCGGCGGTTCGACCGCCAAAGACATCGAGGGCGGCACGCAGTTGGGCGGCCATGACCCGAACCAGCGCGGGTTTTCGGTGCAGAACGTGGAATTGAACCTCCAGGGCGCGGTGGACCCGTATTTTCGTGGCAACGTGAACCTGCTCTTCCAACTGGATTCCGGCGGCGAATCGTTCACCGAACTCGAGGAGGCGTGGCTGGAAACCATCGCGCTCCCGGCCCACTTCCAATTGCGCGCAGGCCAGTATCTCAGCGAGTTCGGCCGCATCAACACCCAGCATCCGCATCAGTGGGGCTTCGTGGACGTGCCGCTCGTGGCGGGGCGGTTTCTCGGGCCGGACGGTCTGCGCAATCCGGGTGCCCGGCTTTCGTGGCTCGCGCCGACGCCGTTCTACTCGGAGGTGTTTCTCGGCGTGCAAAACAGTCAGGGCGAAACGGCGGCCAGTTTTCGCGGCGGTGAGCATCATCACGGCGGCGATGCGGAGGAACTGCCCTTCGGCTTCCGGCACGCGGACAACGACCGCGGCGTGCGGTCGGCGGGCGACCTTCTTTTCACGCCGCGTTGGGCGACGTCTTTCGAGGTCACGCAAAACCAGACCGTGCTTGCGGGCATCTCCGGCGCGTTCGGCCCCAACTCGTCCGGCGAGGGTGGCGACACGCGCACGGAAATCTACGGTGTGGACCTGACGTGGAAATGGAAGTCGCCCAACCACCAGCGCGGGTTCCCGTTTGTCGCGTGGCAGACGGAGGCGATGCTGCGGCGCTATGAACTCGGCGAGTTTGACTGGGCCGAGGCGGCGGCGGGCGAACCGCGCGTGCTCGAAGCCGATGGCGTCACCCCGGCGGTGCTCGGGGCGGAGCGGGTGAAGGACTGGGGGCTTTACAGCCAGTTGCTCTGGGGCTTCAAACCGGGCTGGGTGGCCGGGCTGCGCGCCGATTACGTCACCAGCGAACGCGCCGCCTACGAACAGGCCGGGCTGCTCTGGGACGACGGCACGGGCACGCTGACCCCGTTGGGCCGCGACCCGTTGCGCGACCGGCGCTGGCGGCTCTCGCCCAACCTGACGTGGTATCCGAGCGAGTTTTCGAAGATCCGGCTGCAATACAACTATGACGACCGGCGGGAACTGGGGGAGGATCATTCGGTGTGGCTGCAGTTCGAGTTTTTGCTGGGGGCACACGCGGCGCACAAATTCTGAAACGTGATGCGTGATGCGTGATGCGTGAGCCGGACCTGAAGTGCCAAAGAGATGATGCGCAACCAAATATTGAGAGCGGGAGCTGGTCCCGTTGTTGGGATGCTCGCGCTGCTGGCCGTCTGGCTCGTGACGGTCCCGGCGCGGGCGGATTTGAACGTGGTCGCCACCACGCCGGACCTGGGTTCCATTGCCCGGGTGGTGGGTGGTTCGCACATTAAACTCACCACCCTTGCGCGGCCCACGGAGGATCCGCATTTCGTCGAGCCGAAGCCGAGTTTCATCGTGAAGCTGAACCAGGCCGACGCGCTGGTTCATGGCGGGGTGGACCTCGAGGCGGGCTGGCTCAAGCCGTTGCTCGGCGGCACGCGCAATCCGCGCATCGTCTCCGCTGCACGCGGCAATGTGCGTTGCTGCGAGGGCGTCACGCTGCGTGAAATTCCCGCGCAACTGGACCGCAGCCAGGGCGACATCCACGCGGGCGGCAACCCGCACTATCTCACCGACCCGGCGAATGCCCGCATCGTTGCCAAGCATCTCGCGGACGCCTTTGCGGAACTCGACCCGACCAACGCGGCCAGCTTTGCCACCAACGCGGCAAAATTCATTGCCGACCTGGACGCCCGGCTGGCCCAATGGGAGGCGAAACTGGCGCCGTTTCGCGGGCGTCACCTGGTGGCGTATCACAACTCCTGGCCCTACTTCGCCGCGCGGTTCGGGCTGAACATCGAAATCTTCCTTGAACCCAAGCCCGGCATTCCCCCGTCGCCCGCGCATCTGGCGGCGGTGATGGCCCGCATGAAGGAAACCGGGGCGCGCGTCATCATCGTGGACCCGTATCTGAACCGGCGCACGGCGGAGACGGTGGCCCGCAACACCGGCGGACGGGTGGTGGACGTGACCCAGTTTCCTGGTGGCGTGAAGGGCACCGAGGGCGGCTACCTCGAGATGATGGATTACGTCGTCAACGCGCTGGCCAAAGCCCTCGCGGAAACCGGCGGGGAAACGAAATGAGCGCGGGCGCGGACATCATTCCGGGCTGGGGTGAATGGTTCAGTGTGATGGGCTGGCCGTTGGCGGCGTGCCTGTTGTTGCCGGGCATCCTGGTCTATTACGGCCTGCACATCATCCGGCGTGAGGTCATCTTCGTGGACCTGGCGCTCGCGCAGGTGGCCACGCTCGGGACCTGCGTCTGCTTGTTCCTCGGCCACGAGGCGGATGAATGGCATGGCTATGCGTGGTCGCTGGGCTTCACGCTGGCGGGGGCGTTGTTGTTCACGTTCACCCGGTCGGGGCGCGGGGCGCGCGTGCCGCAGGAGGCGTTGATCGGCATCGTGTATGTCGTGGCCGCCGCCGCCGGGATTCTCCTGCTGAGCAAAAGCCCGCACGGCAAGGAGGAATTGCAGCGCACGCTGGTGGGCGATCTGTTGACCGTGTCGCCGAGCCAGATTGGGCGCGTGACGGGACTGTTTGCGCTCATCGGGGTGGCGCACTTCGTTTTCCGGCGGCAGTTCATCGCGTTGTCGTTCGCGCCCGAGACGGCGGCCCGGCAGGGCTTGCGGGTGCGCGCGTGGGACTTCTTTTTCTACGCGATGTTCGGGCTGGTAGTGACGAGCTTTGTGCAGGTGGGCGGTGTGCTGCTGACCTTCTCCTATCTCATCGTTCCGGCGGTCTGCGCGAACTACCTCGTGCGCGGGCTGGTGGCGATGCTGGCGGTGGGCTGGGTGGCGGCGACGTTGGGCGGACTGGGTGGGCTGGCGGCGGCCTACCGGCTGGACCTGCCGACCGGCGCGGCGGTGGTGTGTGCGCTGGGGTTGCTGCTGCTGGTCGTGGTGGTGGTTTCGCGCTGGCGACGGCGCGGCAGCAATTGAGCCTTCTTTCTCTGACGCCCCCGGTCGTCTCTGCGCGGGAACGGCAACCCGGATTCAGCTCTGCTGCGATCCCGAGGCGTGGACCTTCAAACCGCTGATCAGCAGTCCGGGCAGAATGAATTCCTGATCGTCGTCGGTCCAGATGCTGACCCGTCCACCGCCCGGGGAAACGTGCGCGTGATCCGGCGTGGGCACTGGATACTCACGTCCGTCCGCCGTGTGGACCACGAAGGGAAAAAAGGGCCGGGCGGCCAGCCGGTCGCGGATGTCTTTTGTCATGGCAAGAACCTACTGGGGGAATCTTGGCGGGGCAACTGGTTTGCGTGTCCGGTTTGCGACCGGACGTGCATGTTTTCCGGGATTGGATTGGAGTTGGGTGGTGGCTCCGCGTATCAGCGGCTTCACCAATTTCCCCGTTTGCACTTCGCGCCCGGCGGTTATCTTCCCGCCGTGCAGACGCTCGCGGAACAACTGTCCGGCGCTTCGGTGATGCAGCGCGTCACCGTGCCGGACCTCTGGCAGCAGCAGGCGGTGGCCGCGTTGCGCGACGGGCGCGACGTGGTGGTGCAGGCCCCGACCGGTGCGGGCAAGACGCTCATCTTCGAGCTGTGGTCCAACCAGGGCAAACCGCGCGGCCAGGCGATTTACACCGTGCCCACCCGGGCGCTGGCCAATGACAAGCTGGCTGAATGGCGCGCGCGCGGCTGGAACGTCGGCATCGCCACCGGCGACCTGGCGGAGAACCTCGATGCGCCGGTGCTGGTGGCCACCCTCGAAACCCAGAAGCCGCGGCTCATCCGTGGCGAGGGGCCGACGCTGCTGGTGGTGGACGAATACCAGCTCATTGCGGACCCCGACCGCGGGCTGAATTACGAGTTGTCCATTGCGCTGGCCCCGCCGCAGACGCAACTGCTGCTCCTGAGCGGCAGCGTCTCGAATCCGCATCACGTGGTTCACTGGCTGAACCGCCTGGGCCGCCGCGCGTCGCTGATCCGTCACGAGGAGCGGCCCGTGCCGCTCGAGGAGGTCCACGCAAACCAGTTGAGCTATCAGGTGCCCGCGCAGATTCGCGGTTACTGGCCGCGCTTGTGCGCCAAGGCGCTCGCGGAGGACCTCGGGCCGATCCTGCTGTTCGCGCCGCGCCGCGCCGCCGCCGAAGCCCTGGCCGCGGAACTGGCGCGGAATCTCCCCACGCCCAACCCGCTCACGCTGACCGCCGAACAAAAGCAGCTCGTGGGCGAACACCTCGCGCGGCTGCTCCGGGCGCGGGTGGCCTATCACCACAGCGGCCTGAGCTACGCGGCGCGGGCGGGCGTCATCGAGCCGCTGGCCAAGGCGGGCCAGTTGCGGGTGGTGGTGGCCACGATGGGGCTGGCGGCGGGCATCAATTTCTCGCTCCGCAGCGTGGCCTTGACGGACGAATCCTACCGGCGCGAGGCCGCCGAAACGGCGCTGCGTTCGGACGAAATCCTGCAGATGTTCGGCCGGGCGGGCCGCCGCGGGCTGGACGAGGTGGGCTACGTCATCGTCGCCGCCAACGAGGTCCGGCTGACCGAGGCGCACACCAATCACTTGTCGCGCTCGGCCACGGTGGACTGGGGGGCGTTGCTGGGGATCATGGCCGCCGCGGCGGACGCGGGCAAAGACCCGTTCCGGGAGGCGGTGCGGGTGCAGCAGCGGCTGTTCACGACGAAACCGGTGTTCCTCGGCGTGGAGAAATCGTTGCAGCATCCCGACACGCCGTGCGGGCTGCAAACAGACGCCGAGCGCGCCCGCCTCGTGCGGCGCAAAACGCGCGAGTTGTGGAACAGCCGGGGCGAATGGCAGCCCATGCCCACTTTCACGCCCGTAAAACTGAAGGAGTTGTTCGTGCCGGTCGGCACGCCGGATGGGGCAGCCCCGGAGCTGAGTCCGCTGCTGTCGCAACCGACGGCGTTGGACAAGTTCGGTCACGGCGGATTGCTGGTGATTGGCGAAGAGAACGGAATGAAAATTTACGGCCGCGCGGTGGTGGTGGCGGAGGTGTTGAACGGCGGGCGGGTGTTGCTGGCGAAATGGGCGCGCAAGCTGGCGAACTGGAGCCTGCGCGAAGTGTCCGACGCGGTCTGGGAAACCGGCGTGGCCCCGGCGCTGGCCGCGCAGCTCGAAAAAACGCAGCACACACCTGTCGTGCGCTTCAGCCGGCGCGGACATCAGATCGTGGCGGAGGTCAGCCTCGGCGAACTGACCGCGCTCGCGGCGGTGGACGCCCACGGCGTCGCGCTGTGGAAGCCGAAGGAGCGCGAGGTGATGAACGCCACCTGTGCCGCCTGCGCGCTGGTCCAAGTGTGCCGCGCCACCGAAACGGCGACGGGCACGGCGTTGTTGTGGCGGCGGCTCGGCCTGGTGGACGCGCGCGGCGTGCCGACGCGGCGCGGAAGGCTGGTGAGTTTCTTCCATCAGGGCGACGGCCTGGCGCTGGCGGCGGCGTTGGAGGATGAGAGCTATCCGCTGGACGAGTTGATCTACGATCTGGCGAATCTGGATGCGGGCTTCCGCTTCTGTGGCGATGACAACCGCTGGGCGGGCCGGCTGGCCGTGGCGTGCCACGAGGCATTCAAGTTGCAGACCATTCCCGGCTACCTCGAAAACGGGTTGCCGCCCAAATATGGATTTGGCGGCGAGACGGTGGTGCGCGTGGCGCATCGCAACCCGGAGGCCAAGGCGCAGTTCATTACCCCGGTCACGGGCATGGGCGACATTGACCGGGTGATCATTGAGTGGCGCAGCCTGCTGCGGCAAATCAGCCATGCGCCGACGCTCGACTGGCCGCGGTGGCGGGCGTTGCAGGCGATGGCGCGGGGAATTTTGGAGGAGACGAGTTCCCCCACGCTGACCGATCTACCGCCGCTTGAACCATCGCAGACGCAACGAGTGGATCACCGGCTGCAGTTGCGGCGGCACTGAGGTGGGCGGGCGGCGTGGACACCTCGCCTCCCCGCGGGAGTCGGGAACGCGGCTCGCGCCCTATCCGCGCATCCGAATTTCTCCGGCGCGGTGCTTGCGGAGCAGCTCGATGTCGGCGTCCACCATCAGCCGCGCGAGGTCGGCAAATTTGGTCTTTGGCTCCCAGCCCAGCTTCCGTTTGGCCTTCGAGTAATCGCCGATGAGCAGGTCCACCTCGGCGGGGCGGAAATAGCGCGGGTCAATTTCGACGTGCTTCCGCCAGTCGAGGCCGGCATGGCTGAAGGCGACCTCGAGGAACTCCCGCACGGTGTGGGTTTCGCCGGTGGCGATGACATAGTCGTCGGGCTGGTCCTGCTGGAGCATCAGCCACATGGCTTCGACATATTCTTTGGCGTAGCCCCAATCGCGTTTGGCGTCGAGGTTGCCGAGGTAGAGCTTGTCCTGGAGACCGGCCTGGATGTGCGCGACGGCACGGGTGATTTTGCGGGTGACGAAGGTTTCGCCGCGGCGGGGGGATTCGTGATTGAAGAGAATCCCGTTGCTGGCGTGAAGGCCGTAGGATTCGCGGTAGTTCACCGTGATCCAGTAGGAATAGACCTTGGCGCAGCCGTAGGGACTGCGCGGGTAGAAGGGGGTGGTCTCCTTTTGCGGCACCTCCTGCACCAGGCCATACATCTCGGAGGAGGAGGCCTGGTAGAAACGCGGTTTGATGCCGGTCTCCCGGATGGCCTCGAGCAGGCGCACCGTGCCGGTGCCGGTGATGTCGGCGGTGTATTCCGGCGAATCGAAGCTCACCCGCACGTGGCTCTGGGCGGCGAGGTTGTAAATCTCGGCAGGTTGGATCTGGCCGATGAGCCGCGCCAGACCGCTGGCGTCGGAAAGGTCGCCGTAATGGAGGAAGAGCCGTTTGTCGGAGACGTGGGGATCTTCGTAGATCGAATCGAGGCGGCCGGTGTTGAAAGTGGAGGCGCGGCGGATGATGCCGTGGACCTCATAGCCCTTGCCGAGCAGCAGTTCGGCAAGATAGGAGCCGTCTTGGCCGGTGATGCCGGTGATCAACGCTTTTTTGGACATAGGTTGGCGGGCGGAGTGTGCCAGCGGCCCCGTGTGCCGCAAGTCCACAGCCGCCCTCCCGCGGTTACGCCTGGTCCAGCGCCTGATCGAGATCGGCCAGGATGTCGTCAATGTTTTCCAAGCCCACGCTGAGGCGGATTAATTCGGGGGTGATGCCACCCGCGCGCTGCTGCGCCTCGCTCAACTGCGAGTGCGTCGTTGTTGCCGGATGAATGGCCAGGCTCCGCGCATCCCCCACGTTGGCCAGATGCGAGAACAGCCGCAGGTGGTCAATGAAGTTGCGGCCCGCCGACGCGCCGCCCTTGATCCCAAATACCACCATCGAACCGCCCTTGCCGCGGAGGTATTTCTGGTTCTTCGCGAATTGCGGATCCTCCGGCAGCCCGGGAAAGCGCACCCACTCGACACGGCGATGTGATTGGAGGTGCCGGGCGACGGCCAGGGCGTTCTCGCAATGCCGCTCCATGCGCAGCGGGAGGGTCTCGATGCCTTGGAGAAAGAGCCAGGAGTTGTCCGGCGCGATGCAGGCGCCGAGGTTCCGCAGCGGCACCGTGCGCATCCGCAGGATGAAAGCCAGCGGGAGCAGCGGTTCCGGCAGGTCCACGCCCCAGCGCAATCCATGGTAGCTGTTGTCCGGCGTGGTGTAGAGCGGGTGCTTGCCGCCCGCCCAGTTGAACCGGCCGCTGTCCACCACCACGCCGCCGATGCCGGTGCCGTGGCCACCGAACCATTTGGTCAGCGAATGCACCACGATGTCCGCGCCAAACTCCAGCGGGCGCGTCAGGTAGGGCGTCGAAAAAGTGGCGTCCACGATGAGCGGAATCCCGGCGGCCTTTGCAATGTTGGCCACCGCCTCCAGGTCCGTCACTTCGAGGGCGGGGTTCGAGACGGTTTCGCAGAACAGGGCGCGCGTCCGGCTGTCAATCGCCCTGGCAAAATTTTCCGGATCGTTCGAGTCCACCAGCTTCACGGTGATTCCCAGCGCGGGGAGGATGTCGTTGAACTGGGTGTAGGTGCCGCCGTAGAGGTTGCGGGCGGAGACGATGTTGTCGCCGGCCTGCGCGAGGTTGATGATGGCGTAGAAGATGGCGCTGGTGCCCGAGGCCA
Organism: Limisphaerales bacterium; assembly: GCA_046290825.1. GTDB lineage: Bacteria > Verrucomicrobiota > Verrucomicrobiia > Limisphaerales > DSYF01 > JBKBTZ01. The sequence continues at coordinate 539 of JBKBTZ010000003.1, read as the reverse complement.
CGCCGAGGCCGCCCATCGCCGGTGCCCCTTCGAGGAGGGCGACCCGCTTTTCCAGCACGTCCGTGGTCGGGTTCATCAGCCGGGTGTAAATGTTTCCCAGCTCCTTGAGCGCGAAAAGATTTGCCGCATGCTCGGTGTTGCGGAACGTGTAGGACGAGGTGCGATACACGGGCACCGCGCGGGACAGGGTGGTGGGTTCGGGCTGGTAACCGCCGTGCAGGCAGAGCGTTTCAAATTTCATCGGTTCGACTTTCGTTGGATTTGCGATTAGCGTGACGCGGAACGAGGGCAAGTCTATGCAAGAAACCGCCACTGTCCAATGCCCATACTGCGGGCAACGCTGCGAGGTCGAACTCGACGCCACCATTGCCAGCCAGCGGTTCACCACCGATTGCGAGGTCTGTTGCCGGCCCTTCTCCGTCCATGCCGAGTGCGAGCTGGGCGAGGTGATGAGCGTGGAAACGGACACGGAGTGAGGCTGGTGTGATTGCTGGCTTGTTGCTTTTTGAACCGAAACGACAATGCCCCCCCCCTCCCCC
>JBKBTZ010000039.1:0-28637 GCA_046290825.1 Limisphaerales bacterium | reverse complement strand
GGCGCCGCTCCGCGCCGTTTCCGTTTTGTTTGTCAGGTCGGGATTGAGAATCCACGGGTAGTAAACATTTGTCGCCCCTACGCGCTCGACCCGCAGGTCAAGGTTGTTGACCAGAACCGGGGTGGTCGGGTCCACCACCACGTTGGTCAGTTGCGGCCCCGCTGGGTCGCTCCAGCCCAGCGTCGCCTTGAACGGCACGCCGTTGGTCAAATCCACTTCCCAAGCAAAAGACTCACCAACGCCAAGCTGGAATTCCTTGATGTGCGTGCCGCGCCCATGCTGCTGGTCCAACTCAATCTGGGTGACGCACGACACGGCGTTGAACAACCCATACCCTCCCAAGTAGTCCGGGCCAGGCGCGCCCACGTCGTCCGCCGTGTGGATGGCCAGCGTCTTCCAAGTCGAGCCGCGCCACGCATCCAGATTCGGGTCCAAGTTCGGCCACAACTGCTGCCGCCGCTGCATCGCCAGCCCCAAACCGCCAGAAACGCCTGGCGCGGCAAAGCTCGTGCCCCACAACGACCAATAATTGCTGGTCGTGCCGTCAATCGGCGTTAGGACGCCCCAAGGTCTCAGGTTGGGATTGGCCTGTCCGACAGCAACAACATCAGGCTTGATGCGCCCGTCATCGGTCGGTCCGCAGCCGGAGAATGGGGCAAGGACGATGTTGGCGTTGGTGGCGTAGCCATACTGCACCTCGCTGCCGACCACCCGATACACGTCCCGCACCGCGCCGACCGTCAGCACGTTCTTGGCCGTGCCGGGAGCTAAAAGCGTGTCGAAAGCGTAGGTGTCGCCGTCGCCGTTGCGCCAGTCGCGCGAGTTGGCGGGCGGGTTGTCCACCCGCGTCCAATCATACCAGTTGGTGCCGGAACGGTAATAGTAGGTCGTTGGCGCTCCCGGACCGGTCAGCCGGTCATTGCCAGCGGCATAGACCATCAAGTGCCGGGTGGCATTCGTCGAAAGAAAGGCGTCTATCTGGGTGCATCCTGAGCCGTCGCTGACGTCTGGAAAGTAGTAGCCGAATCGCCACTCCTCGGGAAACGCTAGGCTCCCTCGCCAAATCCACGCGTTGGTGATGGTGTTGGTCTGCCCGCCCTGCAAGACTTGAATCGTCTCTTGAATCCAGCCACCAGCATAGCCCCAAGAGTGGTTTGCCAATCGCAATGGCTCCCCGGTAACGGTTCCAGCAACGGCACTCAGACGCTCCGGGACGAGGTTCTTCGTGTCATAGCCGTTGATGGTCGCTTGAAACGCTGCCCCGCGCAGCAGGCGCGCAGGCTGGCCGTTGAGCGTGAACTGAAGCACGCCGCCCGCCGCCATCGTCCCCGCCACGCCCGTCGCGTGCCAGTGGGAGGGAATCTGATTGGTTGCCGAATGGTCCACCTGCCGAGCGCGCGTGCCAAACTCCACATGATTCGTCAACACCGCCCCGTCCACTTCCCACAACCCCAGCGTGACGTTTGTGCCCGTCAGGTTGCGCCCCGTGGAAGCATGCGCCCACGGCGCCGAATTCGTCGGCCACAACTCGTCGGCGCTGATGCTCGCCGCCGCAATCAGGTTCTGACTCGAATAATAAACCGGCTGGTCGCCAACCGCTCCGCCCAAGACCTCCTTCAATCCATCCTCACGGACTCGCTCGCGCGGCGCGTTCAGCCGCTTGGAAATGGCGTCCAACTCCGCCTCAATGCGCGGCACATCGGCGCGTGCTTGCTCGGCCTTGCGTGCCAAGTCCTGCAATTCTGCTCGTGCCTCCTCGCGCGCCTGCTGGGTCTCGGCCTCGCCGGGTAAGCCCCATGAGCGCAGGAACGGGCGGGCGGCTTCCAGCCGCGCCTGCCAGTCAGCCTCGCGTTTGCGAGCGGCCTCCTCCGCTGCCTGTCGCGCCGCCGCCGCAAGGACGGGGTCAGCGGCAATCGCGGCGGCGTGCGCCGCCGCCTCCTCGTGCCGCTTGCGTGCCTCAGCCTGCTGCGGCGTGTCTGGGATGGTCGTGTCGTCAAAGAGAAAAATGCCCGGCGCAATCTCGACGACATCGAGTTCCGGGTGCGGGTTGAACGGCCACGGGGGACTCCACTCGAAATCCTTGGCCGAATAATACGTGCCCGGTTTGGGCGGTTCTTTGAGTTGGGCGTGGCTTACGCTGACGAGAGCCAACGCGACCATTGCCGTGCTGATTCGTATCGCCGTTGTGGTCTTGGTTCTGTCTGTTGTTTTCATTTGATGCGCTCCGATTGGTTGTGCGTGTTCGACTCGCCCGCGACGTCACGGGCTAACGACCCAAGCTCAGCGACCCGGCGCACGGGAGGCCACGATTGCAACCGCGACGCTATGCCGGGTTCGCTGCAGCGCATGGTTAGGCCACACGGTAATCATCGTCGTGCGCTGGCTCGTGCCAGCAATAAACCACCGGCAAGCATGAGCACGGCAGGTGTGAATATCCAAGGTGGATCATCGCGAATCTGTCGGCTGAAGGTCTCGATGATGCCGAATACCTCGTCCCAACTGTAGCTCTCCTTTCTTGGAAAGCCGTCCGATGTGTGGCGGCTGGTCTTGGCGAGCACTCCGGGATCGAACAGGACGCGAGAAGCTGTGAGCCACAAAAAACCAAACCACAGAAGAACGTGTCCCCAAATGCGAAAGGCCGCATTGCTTTTTGGTGGTGATGGCGTCGGCTCTGACATGGCGCGTAGTGTGGCCTAACGACCCCAAGCTCAGCGACCGCGGAGTGCGGCGCGGCACCTGCACGGTGGGCGGAAAGGTGGCGGCGGAAGCAGGTGCCGTGACGCACGGAGCGGTTCGCTGCAGCGCATGGTTAGCCGTTGCGGGTGTTACGAGAGAGCCTTGATGACTGGTTTCCATTCGTTCTTGAAGGGGGCCATGTGCTCGATTGGCCGATGGTGGCGAAAGAAAGAATGCTGCCGGATGTCCCAGCCTTTGTATTCGGCGAGGAGCGTCTTGGCTGGGACGATATAAACGTCCGGCAAAGTATCCGGCGCACTGCCCCGCAAATCGACGAAGCAAAAGATAAGGCTGTCGGACGCCTTCTCGACGGCTGCGTGGCCTAACGGAAATTCGAGGTGATGCGGAGTCTTGTTGGTGCCGCGTCCGCGAGTGCGCTCTGCCCAGCCGGTTGTCTTGACCTGGATGGCGACGGTGCGGCTGCCGTCCAGCGTGGCTGCCAAGAGGTCGGTTGCTGGCGAACCAATGCGAACAGGAGCGGCTAAGTAGCCGAGACAGGAAAGCTTGTAGGCGACGAAATGCTCGCCTGCGGCGGCAACGAGGGTCTTGTTCATGGGATGACGCGAGCAGCGGCTAACGCTCAAGCTCAGCGACCGCCGCCGGAAACGCCCGGTCGGCTGCAACGGGCGCTGACAAATTACCTGAACCGCTCAACTGCCCAGCGAGGCGGCGGTTCGCTGCAGCGCACTGGTTAGCCTGCATATCCTGCTCTCTTTCTATCTCTGGAAAGCCGCCACGCCAAGCTGCCAGATGACGCCAGCAGAAACACCAACCAAGTAGCGGCAAGGCAGAAGACGGAAATCTTGGAACTGGTAACGAGCGCGTTGTCGCGGGAGTCAGGAAAGTAGGCGTAGGCCGCAAGAATCATGGAAGCCGGGGCTGGGAAAAGTCCGACGCCAAAATAGAAAATGGAAGGCGCAAAAATTAGGGCCAGCGACAGCGACCGCAAAACAACTCTGACAGCGTTTTGGACCGACCAGAATGAAGGTGAATACCTCCGAGTCAAAAACCAAACGAGAACCGCAAACCCGACCACTACGACGACCCAACTGAGGATGATGTCTGGCATAGGCGCGCTCGATGCAGGCTAACAGTATCTATTGAGCGAAAGGGCATGCACGGGATCGTGCATGATTGGCATTTGCAACCCTTTGGCTTAGCTTGGGTTTATGAAACCAGATCTGCGAATTTCCATCAAGGATTTTCGTCGGCAGAAGAACTTGAAGGTTTTGCTGACCCGGACGCCGTTTGGGACGCGCCAGTTCTTCGTGCGGATGAATGGGGAGAAGTGGCCGGCCTCGGGGAAGCCGGTCTCCCTGACGCGGGTGGTGACGGCGCTGCGGAAGGCGCTGGTCAAGGCACAGCAGTAAACGAGGCAAATACCACCTGTGAGGTCGTGGTTGCGGGCGTCTTCCGAGATTGGGGGGGACCTTGATCGGGTGCGGGCGATCAGCGGGCGGTGAGGAGGCGGTGAAGGCGGTGCATCAGCGACAGCTATGGGTGCCATTGGCAGCCTATTCCAGGCAGGCGCGCATGGCCGCGACCATGACGCGCGCCGTTCGGGACCAGGTGTAACGCTCCTGAACGAATTGCTGCCCCGCCTCGCCCATCCTCCGCAGGCGTTCCGGGTCCGCATGCGCCGCCACCACCGCCTGCGCCACGGCCGCCGGGTCCGGCTCGCGCACGACGAAGCCATATTTCCCATGCCCTGCAAATTCCGGAAACGCCAGCCGGTCCAGACCCAGCACGGGGGTTCGGCAGGCAAGCGCCTCGGGATACACGATGCCGTTGGCCTCGCAGAGCGCGGGCATGGTGAACAACGTTGCCTGCTGCATCAATGCGATGGTCGTCTCGCGCGGTTGGTTGAAATAACTGGTTACGCCGGGCGGGGCGTTTTCCACCCGCGTGCCGACGACGGCCAGTTCCGCCGCCGGCAGCGCGGCGCGAATGGCCGGCCAGGCGGCAAGCATCAGGGTCAATCCCTTGACGGCCTCCAGCTTGGGCCGCAGCACGATCAGCAGGCGCGGGCGCGAAAAGTCCTTCGGTCCGTCATACGGGGCGAGGTTGATGCCGAAGCCGACGTTGAGGACGCGTTCGGGCGGCAGGAGGTAGTCGGACAGGAAAAACTCGCGGGTCCATTCGTTCATGGTGAACACGAGCGTCACCCGTTCGAGGTAACGCCGCGTGATGCGGCGGTAATCGTCCAGGAAGCCGGCGCGCACGGGCCGCGGCTGGAAGCGCGCCAGCCCGGGCAGGGCGGCGTCGGTGTAGAGAAAATGGCGCGCGTTGCCGGGCAGGGCGGCGGGGACGCAGAGGTCGCTGATGTGCAGGCAGGCGGTGGGCGGGGCGGGGAGCCGGTCCCAGGCGGTGCGAAACCGGTGCTCGAAGGCGGCGTTGAACCAGGCATTGCGCGCGCAGTTCCAGCCCCGGAACAGTCGTGACGTGGCCCGCAGCGCGAAGTCCAACGCGGGCGGGAGCTGATAGTTGAAGCCGTCGCAGCGCTCCACGAGCGACCGCAACTGGGCGCCCAGCCGGGCCGGGGTGCCGGACCAGGTGCGTGGGCTGGCGGGATCACCGAACGGGCAGGCGAGGGTCAGGTGGAGCGGGGCATTCATCGGGCGTGGCGCAGCGGAAACAAATCGGAATTGGCGATTTCAGCAGGTCCAGGCAAATGAATTAACCAACAAACACAGTAAACCCACGAAAATTGGCGCGAAAGGAGTCGCCCCAGTTGCGCCCCGAGCGCTTCCAACAGGGAAAGCCTTCTTGGATGAGGAAGGGTTGCCGGGCCGGTGGTTTTGCCGTCCGGTTGCTTTTGTTTGTTCGTGGGTTTTGTGGTTCAACAAAGCGTTTCCGTTTCCAGCGGGAGGGTTGGCGGTTCACCCGAGCCACAGCAGCACGGCCATGCCGGCCACCGTGGTCAGCAGCGTCACCGGGATGCCGTATTTCGCGTAATCCCAGAACCCCACCTCGAGGTGCCCGCGCGCGGACTCGACGACGATGATGTTTGCCACCGAGCCGAGCAGGGTCAGGTTGCCCGCGAACGTGGTTGCCAGCGCCATCACCTTCCACATCAGTTCCGGGTTGGCGAAGTTGGCGATCCATTTTCCCGCGACCAGCACGAAGGGCACATTGGAGAAGATATTCGACCCGACGGCGGAGAACCAGGCCAGGTTCCAGCCCTGGCTGGTGGGCGTCGCGCCGAACACGCCGCGCACGTTGCCGTAAATCTGGTCCGGCAGGCCGGTGCCGTTCAATCCCTCCACGACCACGAACAGGGCGGCAAAGAAGACCAGCAGGTGCCAGTCCACCAGTTTGAACACCTCGTGCGTGTCGCGCCGCGCCAGCACCATCACGAGCGCGCCGCCGCTCAGGGCGGTCCAGGCCAGATTGAGGCCCGCGAGGAAGCCGGCGAACACCAGGGCGAAGGCCGTCAACGTCAGGCCGAGGAGCCAGCGGTCGAGCGGGCGGGGTGAGGATTCCGGCGCGGGCGTGATCACGGCGCTGCCCAGTAGTTTGCGGAAACCCAGTCCCAGCACGGCCCATTGGAGGGCCAGCCCCACCACGGCCACCGGCAGCAGGCTGGCCGAGAACCGCGCGAACGGGATGCCGGAGAGCTGGCCGATGATCATGTTCTGGGGATTGCCCACCAGTGTGGCCACGCTGCCGATGTTGGCGCTCATGGCCAGCGCGAGCAGGTAGGGCAGCAGCGGCAGGTTGCCGCGCCGGATGACGGCCACCAGCAGGGGGGTGAACATCAGGCACACCGTGTCATTGACCAGCAGCGCCGACAAACCGCCGGCGGTGAAGATCAGGGCGCCAAGCAATTGTTGCGGCGTGCGGGCCACGCGCAGGATCCAGTCCGCCGCCCAGTCGAAGAAACCGGCGAGGAACAGGTAGGTGGTGAACAGCATCATGCCCAGCAGCAGCACCAGCGTGTTGTAGTCCACCGCGTGATAGACCTGTTCCGGGGTCATCACCCCGGTGGCCACCATGAGCACCGCGCCGAGCAGCGCGGCGGCGGGCCGGTTCAACGGCAGCACCTTCAGCCGCCGCCCGCTGATGAGCGCGTAGGTCACGGCAAAGATGCCGATGGCGATGAGTTCCTGGTTGTCCAAGGCTGGTGGGTGCGCGGCGGGCGCTGCCCGGCGCGGCGCGGGAGCTTAGGACAAACCGGGAAGCAGTCAGCAATCCAAATCCAGTTCGCGGTGGCGGGGGGCGTCTCACTCTCTTTGCACGGGGGTTGCCGGACGGGGGGCTGTCCTCCCCCGAATGAGCGATGAACAACGGCCGCTGTTTGCCTTACCGTTACCGCATGATGTCCATTCGATGGGGCGTTCACCGCTGGATTCTGGGAGGTTTTTGCGCCCTGACGTTCCCGGTCTGCGGCGGGCCGCGCGCGGAGTTTCCCGTCGCGCCCACCGGCCAGGAATGGGAGCAGGAGCAGAACCTTTCGCTCAACAAGGAGCCGGCCCGGGCAACGTTTGCGTCGTTCCCCGATGCGGAGAGCGCGCAAAAAATTCTGCCCGAGCACTCCCGCTGGTGGCGGTCGCTGGACGGGCGGTGGAAATTCCACTGGGTTGGTCATCCCGAGCAGCGGCCCCGGAACTTTTACGCGCCGGAGTATGACGTGTCGGGCTGGGACGAGATTCCCGTCCCGTCGAACTGGCAGTTGCAGGGCTACGACGTGCCGGTTTATTCCAACCAGCGCTACCTCTTCCATCGCAACTGGCCTCGCGTGATGGGCGAACCGCCCGCGCATTACACCGCCTACACGAATCGCAACCCGGTCGGCTCCTACCGGCGTGATTTTACCGTGCCTGCGGACTGGGCGGGGCGGGAGGTGTTTGTCCAGTTTGATGGGGTGGACTCGTTCTTCTATCTCTGGATCAATGGGCGCTATGTTGGCTTCTCGAAGGATTCCCGCTCGCCGGCGGTTTTCAACATCACCCGGTTCCTTCGGCCGGGGACGAATGTGGTTGCCGCCGAGGTCTATCGTTTCTCCGACGGCTCGTATCTGGAATGTCAGGACATGTGGCGGCTCTCCGGCATTTTCCGGTCGGTGTCCTTGCAGGCGCGGCCCCGCACCCACATCCGGGATTTCTTCGCGCTGCCGGACCTCGACGTGGAATACCGCGACGGCACCCTGACGGTCACCGGCGAAATCGCCGGGCCCGAGGCGGAGCGCGCCGAGGTGCGCGCGGTGCTGTATGACGACGCGGGCCGGGTGGTCACCGCGCAGGCGGCCACCCGCACCGGAACCAACTTCGCCGCCCGTCTGGCCGTGGCGGCCCCGCGCTTGTGGTCCGCGGAGACGCCGCATCTTTACACCCTGGTGCTGGAACTGCGGGAGGCCGTCGGCGGAGCGGGGGAATTTGTTTCCGCGCAGGTGGGCTTTCGCAAAGTGGAGATTCGCAATCGCGTGTTTCTCGTCAACGGCCAGCCGGTGAAGCTGAGGGGCGTTAACCGCCATGAAAATTACCCCGACACCGGCCACGCGGTGACGCGCGCCCAGATGGAGTTGGATCTGCTCCGCCTCAAGCAGGCCAACGTCAATCACGTCCGCCTCTCGCATTATCCGAACGATCCCTATTGGTATTACCTCTGCAACCGCGAGGGAATTTATCTCCAGGACGAGGCGAACATCGAATCGCACGGCTACTACTACGGGCGGGAATCGTTGTCGCATCCGCCCGAGTGGGAGGCGGCGCATGTGGACCGCGTGATGGCCATGGTCGAGCGCAACAAGAACCATCCGAGCGTGGTGATGTGGTCGCTGGGCAACGAGGCGGGGCCGGGCCGGAACTTCGCCGTCGCGGTCGCGCGGTTGAAGGAGCGGGATACGTCGCGGCCGACGCATTACGAGCGGAACAACGATCTCGTGGACGTGGGCAGCAACCAGTATCCGTCCGTGGGCTGGACCTGGTCGGCGGCGCGGGGCAGCCGGGGGATCAAGTATCCGTTCTACATCTCCGAGTATGCCCACATCATGAACAATGCCCTCGGCAACCTTGCCGACTACTGGGAGGCCATCGAGTCTTCCGACCGCATTTTGGGGGCGGCCATCTGGGAATGGTGCGACCAGGGCCTCTACAAAACCAACGCGCGCGGGGAGCGGTTCGTGGCCTATGGCGGCGATTTTGGCGACCACCCGAATGATGGCCAGTTCATCGTCAAGGGAGTCGTGTTCGCTGACCGCACCCCCAAGCCCTGTTACTACGAGGTCAAACAGGTCTATCAGGAAATCGCCGTTGCGCCCGCCGATCTGGCGCGGCGTCAGGTCGAGGTGTTCAACAAGCATTTCTTCCGCGACCTGTCCGGCTTCACGGCGACGTGGTCGCTCACCGAGGACGGGCGGGTCATCCAGTCCGGCGAGCTGCCCCTGCCGCACCTGGGACCGCGCCAGCGGGTGACGGTGACGGTGCCTTTTGCGATGCCGGAGTTCGTGCCCGGCGCGGAATACTTTCTCCAGTTCGGCTTCCAACTGCGCGAGGCCCGGTCGTGGGCGCCCGCCGGTTACGAAGTGGCAGCCGCCCAGGTGGCCTTGCCCAATCCACGCCCGGCAAAACCCGCGCTGTCGCTCAACGGCGGGGCGCTGGAGGTGCGCGAGACCGAGACCGAGGTCATTGTGCGCGGGGAAGGTTTCGAGGCGGCCTTTGACGCGAGCACCGCTGCGCTCCTGCAATACAAGGCAGGAGGACGCCCGTTGCTCGAACGCGGCGTCGAGTTGAACACCTTCCGCTGCCCGGTGAACAACGACGTGTGGACGATGAACAAATGGTTCGAGCAGGGCCTGCGCGGATTGCAGCACCGGGGGCAGGGCTTCGCGGTGAGCCGGGCGGGCAACGCCGTGCGGCTGACGGCGCAGGTGGTGTCCCGCGGCGAACGGCGGGAACGCTGCGTGGATTTTGCCGGCAACCACACCCGGATCGAGGCGGGCGAACCGCTGGATGAGCGGGCGGTGACCTTCCACTCGCAGGTGACCTGGACGGTGTTGTCCGACGGCACGCTGGCCTGTCAGATGGCGGTGGCCCCCTCGGGGCCGGTCATCGCGTTGCCCAAGGTGGGCGTGCGGCTGGAATTGCCGGCCCGGCTCGGGCAGGTCACGTGGTTTGGGCGGGGTCCGGAGGAGAACTATCCCGACCGCAAGACCGGTTCGCCGCTGGGCCGCTATTCCCGCACGGTGCGGGAGATGTTTGTGCCTTACGCGCGGCCCAACGACATGGCCAACCGCGAGGACGTGCGCTGGTTGGCGCTGACGGACGCGGACGGAACGGGCCTCTTGTTTGCCGCGCTGGAGACGCCTTTCCGTGCTGCGGCGCTTCCCTACACGGCGGATGAACTGCTCGCGGCCAACCATCCGCCGTCGTTGCCCCCGCCGGGGCGGACCGTGTTGACGCTCGACGCGGCGGTGCTGGGTCTGGGCGGCGCCTCGTGCGGTCCCGGCCCGCTGGAACGCGACATTCCGAAAACCGACCGCATGTATCATCTCGGGTTCCTGGTCCGACCGGTGCGGGCGGGGAGCGACCTGGCCGCCGCCGCGCGGGTGAGCCTGCCGGTGACCGCGCCGGTGGCAATTCAGCGCCGCAAACGCGAACTGCACTTCAGCACCGCCACGCCGGGTGCGGTCATTCACCGCCTCGTCAACGGCGGCACGCCGCAGGTTGTCACCGGGCCGTTGCCGGCGAAGGCCGGCGAAGTGCTGGTGGCCTGGGCGGAACGCGAGGGTTTCACCCCCTCGGTGCGGACCGCGTTGATCGTTCCCGAGGACGACGCGCGCAGCAAATACAGCGTCAAATACGTCAGCAGCCGCCAGCGCGAGGAAGGCGAGGCGGAACATGTGCTCGATGGCGACGCGGGCACCTACTGGCACACCGAATACGGCCTGACCACCGCGAAGCATCCGCACACGCTCGACCTGGATTTGGGCGAGCCGAAAACCTTCAAGGCGGTGAGCTATCTTCCCCGGCAGGACAACGTAAACGGGCGGGTGGCCGAATACCGGTTCGCCGTCAGCAACGACGCGCAGAACTGGACCATCGTGGCGGAGGGCCGTTTCCCCAACACCGCCCACCGCCAGACCGTGAACCTGGCCCGGCCCGTCACCGCGCGTTACCTGCGCTTCGTGGCATTGAGCGAGGTGAACGGGAACGAGTGGGCCTCGGCGGCGGAACTCGACATCGTGCCTTGACCCGGCGGAAGACGAGTCAATCGGTGACCACGCGGAGCCGGTAGTAGCGTTCAGGCAGCGCGGGCGGCTCGTCCACTTCCAGGCTCGGCACGCTGGGGGTCACGGGGGCACCCAGCGGGAGCCAGGCGGCGTCGGTCAGCGCGTTTTTGTATTCCACCTGATACGTGACGCCGGGTTGGACGGCGAACGTGAGCCGCACAAGGCCGTTGCCGGGGAGTGACACGGAGCCGGTGGGCGGCACCGCGTTGGCGGAACCGGGCGTGGGCGAATTCGGGAACGCCACCAGGTTGGCGGACCCGTCGGGCAGCCGGCCCTGGGAGATGCCGTCGGCCTGCACACCGAAATCCACGGCGTCAATCAGGTTGGTGGCCGCATCGTAAAGCCGGAGCGTTTCGCCGTCCTTGGCGAGGGCAAACGCGGCGTGATTGCGCCCGAGGCTCTTGCTGCCGCTGGCGATGAAGAGCACCCACTGCCGCCCGCCAATATAGCTCAACGGCGCGATGGGCGAGCGCGCAATACCGGTGACGGACGGATCATCGGTGACCAGCAGGCCGCCCAGGTCCACTGGCAGCGGGCTGGTGTTGAACAGCTCGAACCAATCATCGCCCGCCAGTGGCGCGGCCATCCACTCGTTGAAGCGCAACGCACTGGCCGGGCCCAGGGCGGCGGGCGTGGTATTGGGAGTTCCCGGGGTGGCGTTCGCCAGCAGCCGCCATTCGCCCGCGTGTCGGCCCAGCGGCAGGTTGCGGACCTGGAAGCCGTATTCCACGCCGTCCACCGGTTGGCCGGCGCTGTTGAAAAGCCACACCGCGCCCGAATCGGGGAACAAACTCCAACCGGTGTTCAGCGGCTCGTTTGTGGTGGTGCTGGCGGGGCGCGTCGGATCGCACCAGACGACGAGGTGCCCGCCGCCCGGCAGGTTCACGCCGGCGGGGAAGGTCCAGGGTCCGGTGGTTGCGGTGGACCGCCCGAGCCGCAGCCCGGTCAGCGCAAAGCTGTTGGTCCCGGGATTGACGAGTTCGATGAAACCCGCAGTGCCGCCCCACGGGTCGTTCACGGCCCCGGCGTTGCGGGCGAGCAATTCGCTCAATACCGGTCCGGTCCAGGCGAGCAGGTAGTTCGCGGCGCCCGGGCTGGTGCTGCCGGGGAAGGCCACCAGGTTCGTGGCACCGTCGGGCAGCCGGCCTTCGGACACTCCTTGCGACTGTGGGCCGTAGGTGACGCGCTCGAATTCAGCGCCCGTTTCGTCGTGCAGGGCGAGGAAACCGCCGGCGGCGGGCAGCTTGAATTCCACGTGATTCGCGCCGGGCAGTTCATCGGCGAAGAATTGGGCGTGGCCGAGCGGCGGCAGGAACGAGAGCGCGCGGTAGGAGAATTGTGCGTTGCTGGTGGACAGGCCGAGGCCGCGCAGCGCAACGGGGTGGGTCGTGGAACGGTTGAACAGCTCGAACCAGTCCTCCGCGCCCGGGGGCGAGTCGGCCAGCCATTCGTTGACGGTGACATTGGTGAGTGCGCCCACGGGGGCCGCGAGGTTGGCCGCTCCGGGCGTGGGCAGGGCCAGCCGCCATTCACCGCCGATGCGACTCACGGTGTAATCGGTTAATTGCAGGCCGTAGGTGACGGCGTCCACGCGGTTGCTGGCGGGGTCGTAGAGCGAGACCGTTTCGCCACCCTTGGCGAGCGAGAAGCCCGCGTGCAACCCGGGCGCGTTGGTGGCGGTGTCGCACCAGACGACGAGGTAGCCGCCGGGCGGAATGACCGTGCCGGGCGGGAACACGAACTGGCGTGGGTTACTGTTGTCGGTCAGGCCCCAGTCGGTGAGATCGGCGGGCGTGGTGCCGCGATTGTGCAATTCCACCCAATCCGGGAACGTGCCGCCGTTCTGGACGGTGGTGGCGTTGTCGGCGGCGACTTCGTTGATGACGACGTCTGACACCGGGGGCGCAACGGGCGGCAGACCAGGGGTGCCGTTGACGAAGGAACTGGCGCGCCAGTTGGCGGGGGCGTTGGGGTCGCCGCGCGGGTCCACGATCTCGAGGGAATAACCGCCGCCATCCGCCGCGCGGTCCCAGCCGCCCTCGTCATCGTAATGCACGGCGATGATGGTGCGGCCCTGGGCGTCGAGGAGGGCGATGCGCTCGCCGGCGTTGTCGAGGTTGCCGCCGTAGTAGCCGAACGGGGTGACGCCAGGGTAGCGCGCGGCCCAGGCGACGGGGTTGGCGTTGTTGGCGAGCACGATGACCTGTCCGGGAGCGAGGGTGGAAGCGGGCGGAAAGCTGAAGGTGATGCCGGAGAAGCTGAACCCGCCCACGTTCACCGGCAGCGCGCCGACATTTTGCAGTTCGAGGAACTCGTAGGCGTTGCCGCCGGTCGGGTTATACAGGATCTCGGTAATGCGGAGCGGCAGGCCGAATTCCCCCACGGTGAAGGTGGCCTCGTTGAGGGCGCTCCAGGTGGCACCCTGCAACACGCGCGCTTTGATCGTGACGCTGGCGTTGAGCGGCAACGGCGTGACGTAGGGCTGCGCGTCGGACGCGATGAGGCCGGAGTAATAAACGCGCGGGTCGGCGCCGTTGGTCGTGTAGTAAATCGTGCCCCCGCCCGGATTCCGCATGGCCAGCGTGAAACCCGCGGGCACCGCACCGCCACCGGTCAGCGGACCCGCCACGGTGCCCTGGCGGAACTCGGGCGCGTCAATCGCCGGATACAGGCCGGCGGCGCGGAACTGGTTCAGCACGATGGTGTGGCGGTTGGGCAGGTAGCTGTTTTGGATGCGGTCGTGCTCGGCGAGCCACTGGTTTTCGCGGGTGTAGATGGTGAAGACACCGTTCAGGTATGGGTGGATGTCGCGCCGGTAATCGCCCCAGCGGCAGGATTCGGCGACGATGGGGGCGTCGAGGTGCGCCTGCCAGAACTGCCAGCGGGCCAGGTTGTTGGCGACGGTCAGCGCGCCATCGGGGGCGATCATGTGCTTGTGGACGCGATCGGCGAAATCCAGCCGGAACTGCGCGTTGTCGTCGAGTTTGGTGAACAGGCCGCTGGGCACGTCCGTGCTGCCGCCGGCGTTGGGGACGCGGTTGATGTTCTCGTTGAGCAGCGTGTTTTCGCCGTCCCAAGGCAGGTAGCGGAAGCGACCGTCGGGGCCGGGGAGGCGGGGCCGGATGGCGAACCAGTTCTTGTTGTTGCCCCAGTCCTGCGCGCCGAAGAGGAAGTGGAGCAGCATGTAGTCGCTGAACTGCGGCACGTCGAGGTATTGCTTGAGGGCCTCGTAGTTTGCGTTGTTGGCGAGGTTGTTGATGGCGAGCATCGCGTTGTAGGCGGTGGCGGTGCCGCCCGCGTTGGTCTTCAGGAGGCCCTGGTCGTAGATGTCGTAGCCGTTGGTCGAAGCGGGGAAATAATTTTCGGCAAACTGCGGAAAGGGCTGCTCGCTCAGGTCGTAGAGGCCCCAGTAAAGGCCGTTGATCATCAGGTGGACGTAACGGTTGAAGCTGGCCGGGTGGCCCAGGTCGCGGAAACTGTGCTTGATGAAGGCGTCGCGGAAGCGGATGGCGCGGGTGCGCTGGAACGCGCCGAGGCCCTCGGTGGCAACATCACTCCAGTGCAGCCAGCTCACGCCGAAATCGGGCCGCAGGATGAGATCGTCAAACTTGCGCGCCGCCGAACCGGGGAACAGGCCCGGAGCCTCGAGGGTGGTGGGGCCGTAGTCCGCCTTGAAGTTGAGCTTGAAGCCGTGTTTGGGGGTCTTGAACGGGTCGCGGCTGGCGTTGCCGTGCAGGTCAATTCCGGCGTCGGCCACGAAGCCGGTGCCGCCGTCGGGCAGCAGCATCTCCACGGCGCAGGGCTTTTCGTTGGCGGACTTGTTGGCCGAGGTGGACTTGGGATACAGCCCGTTCGGGCCGAACATGTCGTTCACATCCAGCACCAGCGAGACGACGGGGAACTCGCGCAGCCCGCGTTTCAGACGCTCCAGCTTCTCCGGGTCAATCGGCGACCCCGAATCCAGCGGGTTCACGCGCACCGGATCGAGGTCCATCGGGTAATACGCCGGCACGATGTTGCCCGGGAAATTGGCGGCGGTGCCCCACGTGGCGGGAAAACCCGGCGGATTGGCAGGCTGGGTCAGGATCGAATCCAGATAGATGTAGCTGTGGGTGCGGACGCGCGAGGGCAGATGGTTCGGGGCCAGGACGACGGCGCGGACGATGGTGGTATTGGTGATGGCAATGGGGCCGGTGTAGGGGAACCCGTTGCCGGCGGTCGGTTCGCTGCCGTTCAGCGTGTAGCGGATGGTGCCGCCCGGCACCGTCGTGGAGAGGAGCAGTTGGAACGGCTGTTCGAACAGGCCGCGTCCCACGCTGAAGTGTGGCTGGGCGGCGACCTGAATCAGGGTGCTGCCGCCGTTGGCACCGCCGGGCGTGGGCGTGGCGTAATAGCGCCACTGGTCCAGCGGGTCGCGACCATAGGAATAATTGTTCCGCTGCTCGGGGAAACGCGGCGTGAAGGCGGTGACGGCCACGCGCGGGAATTCGGCGTTGTAAAGCGCGAGGTGCTCGCCGAACAAATCGAGCTTGAAGTTCGTGTGGAACCGGTTGCCGGGCGCGGGTGCGCGGCGATCCTTGCCCGAGGCAAACACCACGAGGTATTCGCCGGGGCTGAGGACGCGGCTGGGAAAGGTCCACTTGCCGGGCACGTTCGCGTCGTCCGTTAGCGACCAGCCCAACAGATTGACGGGCGTCAGGCCCCGGTTGTGCAGTTCAATCCAGTCGTGACGTTCGCCATCCTCGTCCACGAGGCTGTTGAAATTGCCGGCGAGAAATTCGTTGAGGACCACATTGCCCGGTTCCAATGCAGGATTCAGCGTCACCGACCAGCCCGCGCCCGCAAACGGGTTGCCCGCGTCGTCCGTAATTCCGTGCCCGCCCGCCCAGGTGAGGTTGACGAGGCCCGGCGCGGGAGCGGCGAACGCAAACACATACGGCCCCGCCTCGCTGCCGACGACGTTGGTGGCGGGCACCCCGTTGACCAGCAGGTCGGTTGCGTCCACCCCGAACACGGGTTCGCTGAAATACAGTTCCACCTGCGTGAACTGGCTCACTGTCGCGCCGGCGACGGGGGCGCGGGTGGTGATTTCGGGAGCCACGGTGTCGGTGAGCATCACCGTCCAGGACGCGCCGGGGGCGGTGGCGTCGAACGGGGTGCCGTTGAGCGAGGTAATGTCGGGCGCGTCGCTCCAGCCGAAGCCCACCAGCCCGGGCGGCGGCTGGGTGAAGGTGAAGGTGTAACGGTTCGTGCCCGGGTTGCCGCTGACGGCATCGGCGGGCTGATCGTTGATCAACAGGTCGGCGGCATCCACACCGGTGACGGGCTGATCGAACCAGACGGTAACCTGCGTCAGCGCGCCGAGCACGCTGTCGGGCGCGGGGCTGCGATTGGTGAGAACGGGGGGATGGAGGTTGGCGCGGGTGATTTCGAGGCGGGCCTCGAGGCGGAAATCACTGCCGGAGACGGCATTGTTGAACGCCTGGATGGCGAGGACGTTGGTGCCCAGGGCGAAGTAGTTTTGCGGCGGCAGGGGCAGGGCGTTGGTGACATTGCCCGCCGGTTCCAACGACGAGTTCGCCACCGTCAGATACGTCGGTTCGCCGGTCACATTGTTGCGCGTCACCTCGACGCCGTTGATCCAGGCCACGTAGCCATCATCGTAGTTCACCGCAAGCGTGGCGCTGGCGATGTCGGCCACGTTGGTCAATACGAACGCGCGGCGGAGAAAAATCCCCCGGTAGCTGTTCCGCATGTCTCCGAGGATGGTGCCGCCGGTCAGTTGATCGTCGCCGCCGCTGGCGTTGGTGCCGAAGTGAAAGGGGGCGCTGCCGGTGGCCCAGGCGGAATCGTTGAAGGCGGCGTTGCGCCAGAGCGAGGCGGGACTGGAGGCTTCGTTGGTGCCCTTGCGCCAGCGCCACAGCGCCCCGTTGGGCACCAAGATTTCCTGCGCGGGCAATGGCAGGGCGATGGCCAGCAGCAGGGTGGCAAGGACGAGCTTTCGGGCTGGCCGGCGGGCCGCCGCACACGGGACCGCGTGGCGCGGAACCGGCCAGGCGGCGAGAGCAGGGGGGCGACGAAGCGCACGCATGGGATTTGCCCGGCAAGCTAGGCCCGGCATCGCCCGCAAACAACCCCCCGAACGGGTATTTGGCTCCTGAAATTGTGCCCGGCAAAAAACCGGGGGGTCGGCCAACAAACTTTGGCTGGCCGGTTTCGGAGTGCGGCCCCGGCTGTCAGCGGTTCACGCGATCAATGGCGGTGGGTCGGATCGGAACACTGCGCGGGCTGGTCGCCGTGGTTGTGACCGTGTTCGTGGCAGTGCTCGAACTGGCCGATGAGGATCGCCACGCCAAGGCCCAGCAGCAGCGCGACCGACAGCTTGATGGTGTCGTGCGAGTGGAATTGCAATTCGGGCAGGAGATCGCTGCACGCGATGCACAGAAACGCGCCCGCACAGAACGCCAGCGCGCAGCCGAGCAGGGCCGGGTTGTTTTCGGCAAACTGCGACATGCCCACGAGGAACAGCCCCGCGCCCACCGGGGTGGCCAGCGCAAACAGGCCATTGAGCACATGTCGCGAAAACCGCGAGCGTCCGCCTGCCGTCATCAGGGTTCCGATGGCGAGGGCATCGAAAGGCTTGTGCAAAATGACCGCCAGGGCCACGCCCGCGCCGGCCAGGCCGCCCACTTCGTGCTCGGCGCAGGTGCCCGCCAGGACCGCCGCCGCCAGCGCCAGGCCGTCCAGCAGGGAATGCAGGGTCAAACCGATGGCGGTGCCCACCCAGGTAAGCTGTTTGGCGGATTTGGCAGCGAGGGTTCGCTCATGATGAACGTGGCCTTGCGCGGCTTGCTCGTGGTCGTGGTGGCAGCAGTCGTCCGGGTCGCCCTCGGGCAGGTCGTGGTGGTGGAAGTGAAAGAAGCGTTGCAGGAAAAACATGGCCAGAAAACCGACCAGTGCCCAGGCCACGGCGCGGTGGAGCGAGCCGATTTGTTCGGCGCCGTGCGGCAAGAAGTGCAACAGGGCGATGCCCAGCATCAGGCCGGCGACGAGGCTTGTGGCCAGTTGCAGGCGCGTGTGGGTGAGCCGCACCATCAAGGGCAGCAGGCCCCCGGCCAGCGAGGCCAGCACGACGAGCACGCAATACAGAAGCAATAACCAGCCTGCCGAAAGCATGGAATCAGTGTGGTTGTGAGCAACGCGATTGACCAGCCGGAAAGCGGGCCAGTGGCCCGTCTCCCCAACCTTCAACGGGATCGCTCCGGCTTAGGACGGGGGAAGGAAGACGCGGTCCCACAGGGTCTTCCCCCCAAACAACCACAGCACGGCGGCGGCGGCGATGTAGGGGCCGTAGGGCAGGCGCGACGACCATTCGCGCCGTCCGATCGCGATCAACGCCACGCCCACCGCCGCGCCGATCATTGAGCTGACCATCAACGAAAAGAGGGTCGCCTGCCAGCCCAGGAACGCGCCAATGGCCGCCATGAATTTCACGTCCCCAAACCCCATCGCCTCGCGTGGCAGCGTGATCTGGGCGCTGACGGCCTCGAGGTGTTTCACCTCCTCGGGTCGGAACTCATCCTCGCCCACGATGAGCCGCGCGGGACTGAGCCGCACCTTGGCGTTCCAGTAACAGCGGTCCACCATCTCAACGGTGCGGGCCTCGAGAACGATCTGGTCCGAGGCACGGTAGAACAGTTCCTCGTAGGGAATCTCCTTGTCGGGCAGCACGACGGCGGATTCGCCGAAGAGGATGCGCGTGTCGGCGGGCAAAGCCACCCGCTGCCGGCCAAAGAGCAGCTTGCCCGCGCGGAGGATCGCGTAGATGACGCCGCCGCCAATGGCCAGGCCCATGGCGCTCGCCTTGACCGCGCCCAGCAAGGTGTCCTGCCCGTGCAGGGCCGGCACCAGAATGGACAGCAGGAATCCCGCGAGCATACCGCCAATGGTGATTTCGTCCGGGATGATGAAGTGCTCGAAGTCAATGAACGTGGCGGCAATGAGGCCGGCCACAAACAGGCAAAGAATGAGCGCCACGGGCACGGACGAACGGCCAAATTGCAGCCACACGGCGAGGAACATCAGCCCGGTCAGCAGTTCGACGAGAAAGTAGCGGACGGAGATGGGCGCGCCGCAGTTGCGACATTTGCCGCGCAGCATCAGCCAGGTGAGCAGCGGAACATTCAGCCACCACGGAATTGCATATTTGCAGTGCGGGCAGTGCGAGGGCGGCGAAACGACGCTCAGGCCCAACGGCATCCGGTGGATGCATACGTTGAGAAAGCTCCCCACCATGCAGCCCAGCCAGAACAGGACGGCGGACCAGAAATGAAACGGCACGTCCCAGTGGTTGCGGTTGAACAGCGTGTCAACGCCCATAAATGCTCTCTTCCAGCGCGCGCCGCATCACGTCCAGCGGTGCGTCACAGCCCGTCCACAACGTGAAGGCCGCTGCGCCCTGGTGCAGCAACATGCCCAGCCCGTTCGCCGTCCGGCAGCCGGCCGTCCGGGCCGCCCGCAGGAACGGCGTTTCGGCGGGGCGATAAATCATGTCATAGGCGGTTCGGGCGCGGCGGAGCGGGAATTCGTTTTCGTCCCATGGCAGCGCATCCCCGGCAGCCAGCCCGAGGGAGGTCGCGTTCAGAACCAGGTCCACCTCGCCGTCGGGATAGCCAAGCTGCGTCCGCACGGCAGGGCAGCGCGTGGCGATTTCCCGGGCAACGGCCTCCGCTTTGGCAGCGGTGCGATTGACGAGAAACAATTCGGCCACGCCTTCCTCCGCCAGCCGCAGGGCCGCGGACCGACCCGCGCCGCCCGCGCCCAACAGCAGCACGCGGCGGCTCGCCAGTTCCAAGCCCAGGGATTCCCGCAGATCGCGGACGATGGCGTCGGCGTCCGTGTTGAAGCCGTGGGCGCGGGTTTCCCGAGGCGGGGCGTCGGTGAACTCGCGCAGCGGCCGCCAGTCGCCACCGGGGGCGCGGCCTTCGAAGCGGATGGTGTTGACCGCGCCCCACTTTTGCGCGGTTGCATCGAGGGCGTCCACCAGTTCCACGGCGAGGATCTTGTGTGGGACGGTGAGGTTCAGGCCGCACAGCCCGAGCGCCTGCGCACCCCGGATGGCCATTTTGAGCGCATCCGGTTCGACCTCGAAGGCAACGTAGCGCCAATTGAGGCCCCGCGCGGCGAAGGCGGCGTTGTGCATGGCCGGCGACGCCGAATGGCGGATGGGCCGACCCAGCACCGCGCAAACGCGGGTGGCGGCGTTGATGGCGTTGGCGGCGGCACCGGACACGCCGGGGTTATAGTCGGCACCGCCGAACGGGCAAAGGCGAAACTGGTTTCACCGGGCCATCGCGCTCACTTTGGCGCGACATCCGGAATGACGAAGGTGGTCACCGACCGGGCGGGCAGGGTGGCGCTCAACTGGCCATTGCGAATGGGCGTGTCCGGCTGCGGCGCGCAGTCCTCTTCGCGGGAAGTCCGATGCACTTGGGCGGCCTTCGCCGTGGTGGCGACGCCCGCGAACTCGATCCTGGCATGGCGAGGCTCCGGGTGGTCATTCACGGACACGATGATGAGCCGTCTTCGGTCAGGGTCGTAGGCGGCGAGGGAATCTCCGTCATTCGCCGCCACGATGCGGCACCCGGGGCGGATGAACCGGCTGAACTGCGCAAGGACGTAAAACTTTCGAGTCTTGCGGTAGGCGGTGTCGCGGCCATCAAGGTGATTGAACACCAGCCCCCAGGCCCCGGCGTTGTCCGCCACCTGCCAGTAAATCCACGCCGCCGCGCGTTTGCCGGTGATGTCGTCGCGGATGCGACGCGCCAGTTGCATGCCGGTGCGCTCGCCATCGCCGTATTCCGAGACCCACAACGGTTTGCCGTGCTGCTCCGCCAGCCGCCGCAGCCGTTCCGAGTCATTGGCCTCGTAGGTGTGGGTGGTGACGTGCGAAATCCTTCCCCAGGTGGCCGTATCGTAGGCGGAAAGGTTCCGCACCGCGCTGCGCTCATCGTAATCCTCCGTGGCCACAATGGTCGCCGTCACGCCCGGCCGGTCCAGTGCGGCGCGCAGTTCCCGGATCACCCGGATTTGCTGGGCAGCGCTCATGTGTGTGCCCTCCTGGCGATGCCCCAGTTCCCACCACGCGGCCCCCGGCTCGTTCATCGGGGTGATGGTGTGAAACATCACGCCGTCCAGTTCGGACAGCTTCCGAAGCACCACGGCCAGGTATTCGGCGAAGGTCGCCTCATGTTCGCGGCGCAGGTTGTCTTCGCCGCCGCGCTCGGCCCCGGTCACGCTGCCGCTGTGGGTCATCCAATACGGGGGCGAGTTGGCGAAGGCGACGACGTGGTCTGCTCCGCGGGCCACGGCGGCGCGCAACATCCAGCGCTGGTTGGCGTCCGCGCTCCAGTCCCATTTGCCCGGCTCCGGCTGGAAGCCCGGCATCCGGGCGCGGAACTCCATCGTGTTCGACCGGGCCGGATTCTCACCGCCCCCGATGTTGTAGCGGACAATATTCAGGCCGAGGTCGCGGAAGGCCAGGTCGGCGTATTCCTCGCGGTTGGTGAAGCCGCCAACGACATTGGCCCACCAGCACAGGGAGGTGCCCCAGCCCTCGAATCGCGAGACGAGGACGGCGCGGGCGTCAACGGTAATGACGTTGGTTGCGGCGCGGGCCGGCGTTATTACCGCAAGGGCAAAAAACAGCGCGAGGTGCAGGGTGGGCCATGGTCGCAACTCGGTTGACATGCGATGATTCGATGCAAAACCGGCGCGCAAATTCAATTCAGGAGCCATCATGGTGGCCGTCTGGAACTCAACCGCCTGGATTCGGCCTTCCCGACCTGGGGATGGTGTGGGTGGGAACAGCCTCGTCGCGCACCTGTCACTTGGCACACTGCTGCCCGTCCGTCCCTTCGGCGGGAAGTTGCCGCCGCGTCGGCGGGATGCCTGGTGCTAAGTCTCCCTTGCGATCTGCACCGGCAGGGCCGAAAGCGCCACGCCTTTGTTCGTCTCGCTGAAGTAGTTGGCCGCCCATTCGTTCGGGAACAGGACGACGGGGTTGCGCCCCAGGTCATACGCCAGCTTGGCACCGCTGGGCAGCGTGAGCGCGTCGAGGGCCTCCTCGGTGATGTCCACCGGCAGCCAGCGGACCACGGTCCACGGCGCGGACTCGAGGCGTGATTCCGCGCCATACTCGCTTTCGAGCCGGTATTGCACGACCTCGAACTGAAGCGGCCCCACCGCCGCCAGCAGCGGTGTTTTTACGGCGGAGTTGCGCAAATACAGGGCTTGGATGACGCCCTCCTGGAGCAACTGGTCAAGGCCCTGCCGGAACTGCTTGAACTTGGCCGTGTTCGGATTGTGCAGATAGCTGAAGGCCTCGGGGGTGAACCGCGGGATTTCCTTGTAGCAGATGCCCGGGTCGGTGGTCAGCGTGTCGCCGATGCCGAAGCTGTCATGGCCCACCAGACCGATGACGTCGCCGGGGTAGGCCTCATCCACCGTTTCGCGATCGTTGCCAAAAATCTTGTGCGAACTGGACAACCGCACCTTCTTGCCGCTCCGCGAGTGATGCACGGTCATGTCGCGCTCGAACTTGCCGGAGCAAACCCGGACGAACGCGATGCGGTCGCGATGCTTTGGGTCCATGTTGGCCTGGATCTTGAAGATGAACCCGCTGAAGTGCGGGTGCTCCGGGGAGATCGCCACTCCCGCCATCACGCGCGGCTTGGGCGGCGGCGAATGCTTCAGGAAGCCGTCGAGCAGCAATTGCACGCCAAAATTGTTGCTGGCGCTGCCAAAGAAAACCGGGGTGCTTTTGCCGGCAAGCACTGCCGCGTCGTTCCAGATTTCTCCGGCGGTCTCGAGCATCTCCAATTCCTCGACCGTCCGGCGGAAGGTCTGCTCATCCAGTTGGCCGCGCACGGCGGGATCGTGAATGTCCCCCACCTGGACCGGCGCGCGATACTGGCCGCCGACCGTGCGCTCGAAAAGGTGCATCCGGCTGGTCTGGCGGTCATAAACGCCGCGAAAATCAAAGCCGTTGCCGATGGGCCAGTTGACGGGGAACGCGCCAATGCCGAGCACCCGTTCCAGTTCGTCCACCAGCTCAAGCGGATCCCGCATCGGGCGGTCACACTTGTTCATGAAGGTGAAAATCGGCACCCCCCGCTGGCGGCAAACCTCGAAGAGCTTCTTGGTCTGGGGTTCAATGCCTTTGCCCGCGTCAATCACCATGACCACCGAATCCACGGCGGTGAGCACCCGGTAGGTGTCCTCCGAAAAGTCCTTGTGGCCGGGGGTGTCGAGCAGATTGATCTTGTAGCCGTCATACTCGAACTGGAGCACCGTTGAACTGATCGAGATGCCGCGCTTTTTCTCCAGTTCCATCCAGTCCGACGTGGTGGCGCGCTGGTTCTTCCGCGCGGTGACGGAGCCGGCGAGCTGCACGGCCCCGCCGTAAAGCAGCAGCTTCTCCGTCAGCGTGGTTTTGCCCGCGTCGGGATGCGAGATGATGGCGAAGGTGCGCCGTTTCTGGATTTCGTCTGCGATGGTCACAGGGCCGCGCACGGTAGCAAAAGACCGGGTGGGGAAAAGCCGAAAGCCGGGGCGGGGGGCGGCGGAGCGAGATTGCGGATTGTTCCGGCGGGGATTTCGCCTACAGTGGGGGCGGTCGGGCGCTTGGCGCAGCGGTTAGCGCATCTCGTTTACACCGAGGAGGTCGGGGGTTCGAATCCCTCAGCGCCCACCAGCTTTGTTGGGACTGTTTTTCTCTGGTCGCCATGATTTCAGCACACCCGCTGCACCGTCATGCCGAGCAGCGCACCGAGTTTCTCAATCCGGTCGGCGATGTGTCCCACACCCACGGCGCAGTGATGCGCGGGGCCGTGGCTGTTCCACTGGTTCACAAACGCCCGCGCGCCCAGGCTGAACTGGTAGCGGCTGTTGGTGTTGCCGATTTCAAGGATGGGACCGGGCACGGACTGGCCCTCGGCCACGAGCAGTTCTAACCGGCCGTCCGCTGTTTGCACCACGCTCAACAGTGTGACCGGGCCGTGCCTCACGCTCATCTCGACCGAAAGCCCGCGCCCGACTTTGCCGTGATACACCGCGAGGGGACGCACTTTGATTTTGCCCTCGGCTATCGCGATGTGTCCCGGCCCATCGTGGCCCATGAGCACCACATCATCCTTCCAGTCCAGCGCATAGTATTCGGTGAACGATCCACCGGCGCCGAACGTGTCCAGGATTTTCATCGCCTGCGCGTTCTTGATCTCCAGTTCGCCGGCCACGGGCACTCCCTGAGCCGTGAGCAGGGAGTTGCCGAGAATGATGGAACTGATCGCGTCCTCGTTTTCCGCGTTGCCGGTGCCCATGTAGTAATAGGCCAACGAGCCGAGGTTGTGTTCCTGCACCAGCCGGTCCAGCGCTACCGACGTGCGGGCCGCGCGTTCGAGCTCCACGGGCGGGCAGTCTGATTGCACATCGAAGACACGCCGGAATTCCCCCACCCGGGCCTGAATCTGCCGCGCCTTCACCTCGCGGCGCAGCGCGGCCAGTTCGTCAACCTCCAGAATCTCGATGTGGCCGCCGAAATGCGCGCACTGCTGGGTGAGGTCGGAATAGATGTCGAGCATTCCGCCATAGTAGTGCCCCATGACGCCGAGCCGGTTGTGGAACAGGACGTGGGCGACCCGGGCGGCCTCGAGCCACGCCTCCACTTCGCCCCAGGCCACCGGATCGTCCCGCAACTGGCCGGTGATCTGGTGGAAGCGGACGCGAGCACGGTGAAAGACGTTGGCGATTTCCGGCACGGGGCAGGCGCCGCAGTGGGCCAACCATTCGCCCGTCATCCGGGTGCGGTCCGCGAGCGCGTTGAATTTCGCGTAGTCAATCGCCGCCTCGGGCGAGAGATTCAAGATGATCACCGGCACTTTCGCCCGCTGCACCACCGGCAGGACGGTCGAGGATAGGGCGTAGGTGGTGACGTGGAGAAAGATGAGGTCCACGTCCGCCTGCCGGAACGCGTGGCCGGCGGCGAAGGCTTTTGCGGGTGTGTCAATCAGGCCGAGGTTGACGAGTTCCGCTCCCGGTCGGCGCAAACGGCGCGCGACCTCGTCGAGATAACCCTCGATTCGCCGCTTCAAACCTTTGAACTGCACCCAATACGTTTCCAATCCGATGCCAAACAGCCCGACGCGCAACGGCGGGCGTCCCGGGCTGCCAGGAGCAATGGGGGAGTCGAGCTTCATCGGTTCGTTCGTCTTCATTCGGCGAGCGTAAGTGGAGTCGCGCGGTCGCGACAACCCGTCATAGCCGCTGGCGGGTTGTCCATTCGGACAATGCGCGGGCGGGGCAGGTTGGCGGACGCGCCCTGCCCGGGGCCGCGTCCTTCGGCGCGTTTGACGAAACGTGCGCCATGCCCCAATCTGGGCGAACGATGAGACAAGTCTTGTTCGCCGTTGGAATCCTGGTTGCCGCGCTGGTGCCGGCGACCGCCCAAACCCCCGCTGCCCGCACCATTGACCTCCAGGAATGCATCGCCCTCGCGCTCGAGAAAAATCTCGATCTGCGCATTGAACGCTACAATCCCGAGCTGGCCCTGTTCAACCTGGCCGCCGCGCGCGCGGGTTACGAACCGGTCCTGTCCGCCAGCGCCACCAAGGCCCATGACGAATCCGGCTCGCGCCTGTTCTCCGGCGGCTTCCTGATCCCCGGAGCCGAGACCGATACGCGGTCCATCAGTGGCAGTCTGGGCGGCCTGACGCCCTGGGGCATGAGCTACCGGTTGCGGACGAGCGCCAACGAGCAATACGGCCGCAGCTTCACCTTCGACACCAACATCAACGCCATCGTCGCCAATCCCTTCGACAGCACGGCTGGCTCGGTGGGCATCGAACTGACGCAGCCCTTGCTCAAGAATCTCTGGATTGACTCGACGCGCCTCAACATTGCCGTCGCCAAGAACCGGCTGCAGCAGTCTGAACTGGGCTTCAAGGCCCGGCTGCTCGACGTGGTCACGCGGGTGGAACTGGCCTACTACGACCTCGAGTTCGCCCACGCCTCGGTGCAGGTGCAGCAAAAGGGGCTGGAACTCGCGGAGCGGCTCCTCGAGGAGAACCGGAAGCGCGTCGAGGTAGGCGCGCTGGCCCCGCTCGATGAGAAACAATCGGAGGCGGAAGTCGCGGCGCGGCAGGCCGACCTGATTGCCGCGCAGCGCAACCTTGGCGTGTTGGAAAACGCGCTCAAGCAGTTGATTGGGGACGACTTTGCGGCCTGGAACGGTCAGGCGTTGGTGCCGGCCGGGGCGTTGAGCGCCGAACGCCGTCTCCTCAATCTTCAGGAAAGCTGGGAACGCGGCCTGACCAGCCGCCCGGATCTGTTGCAAACCCGGCTCGAACTCGAGCGCCAGGGCATCCAGCTCAAATACGACCGCAATCAGATCTACCCGCAGTTGGATCTCGTCGCCAGCTTCGGCTACAACGGCAGCGGCGTGGAGTTCGGCGACGCCTACCGCGAGATGCGCGAACGCGACCGCCCCTACCACAGCTACGGCGCGGTCCTGAGCATTCCACTCGGCAACGGCTCGGCCCGGAACCGGTTCAAGGCCACACGCGCCGGGCGCGAGCAGACGCTGCTGGAACTCAAGAAAATCGAGCAGGACGTCATGATCGCGATTGACAACGCCATCAAGCTCGCCCAGGCCAACTGGGAACGCATTCAGGCCACGCGCAAGGCCACCGAATTCGCCGAGGCTGCGCTGGCTGCCGAGCAGAAGAAGCTCGAAAACGGCAAGAGCACGAGCTTCGTGGTCCTCCAGTTGCAGCGCAACCTCACCGCCGCCCGATCCGACGAAATCAGCGCGCTGGTGCAATACAAGCGGGCACTGGCCCAACTGGACCAAGCGGAAGCCTCCACCTTGGAACGCCGGAAGATTGACGTGACGGTGCGGTAAGGGGAGTCCGTGGCGCGGGCATCCCGCCCGGGCGGCTACTGGGTCCGGCCAAATTTCCGTTCCAGTTCCCGCCAGCTCATTTCGATGAGCGTGGGGCGGCCATGCGGGCAGGTGTAAGGCATCGCGCAACGTCGCAGGTCGGCCACCAGGTTTTCCAATTCGCGTCCGGCGAGCGGGTCGTTGGCCTTCACGGCATGGCGGCAGACGGTTTTGGCCACGACGTGTTCTCCCAGCCGGGCGGAGTTCACCTCCTGGCCCGCCGCCTTCAACTCATCCACCAATTCCAGCGCGAATTTTCGCGCGTCGCTGACCTTCACAAACGGCGGCAGCGCGTCGAGCAGGAAGGTGCGGTCGCCAAACTCGGCCAGTCCCACGCCCAGCCGGGTGAGGGTGGCCAGATTCTGCCGCAGGAAGGCGGCGTCGCGCACGTTCAACTCGAGCGTTTCCGGCAACAGCAGTTTCTGCGACGGGGCCTGCCCGGCCTGCTCCACGCGCGTCAGCATCTGCTCGAACAAAATCCGCTCGTGCGCCGCGTGCTGGTCCAGCAGCACCAGTCCGCGGTCCGATTCCAACACGACATAAAGCCGGCCAATCACGCCGACGAGCCGGAGCGGAACCTGGAGCAACGGAACGGCGGCGGGCGGTGGCGGGGCGGGGGACGGCGGCGGCTCGGATTGCGTGATCCGTGACCCGTGATGCGTGACTGGCGCGGGCGCAAAACCCATGGGGAGCGGCCGCTGCTCGGGCTTCGGCGGCTCGACGGCGCTCGGCGGGCGCGACAGATCGAGATGCGGCAGTGCGGGGGCCGTCGGGGGAGCAATCCGGGCGGCCGGCGGCGGAATCGTCGCGGCTGGCGCCGACGACGCAGAATGCGGAATGGCCGGGGCGGTGGGCGCGGGGACCGCGTGGAAATCCAGCAGGGCGCGGCGGACGGCGTTGGCGACCTCGCGGCGCACCTCGTGTTCCCGATGGAATTTCACCTCGCGCTTGGCCGGGTGGATGTTCACGTCCACCAGCGCGGGATCAATCTCCACGAACAGGCAGCACAAGGGATAGCGGCCCTTCATCAGCGCGGTGTGGTAGCCCTCGAGGAGCGCGTGATTCAGGCCGCGATTGTCCACGGGACGACGGTTGACAAACAGGTGCTGGTCCTCGCGGGTGCTGCGAGACACGCCGGGCGCGCCGATAAAGCCCCACACCCGGAGTGAGGTCGCGGGTTTGCTGCGGGATGCGGGATGCGGGAGCGGAACGGCGGCGTCCGCTTCCGCTTCCTCTTCGCTGGCCACGGTCAGGGTGCCGGTGTGGTTCACCGGCAGCAGGCGTTCCTCGCCGCCGAGCACGGCGCGCAGGCGCTCGCGCAGGGCGTTCAGCGGGCCGTTCTCGCCGCCATCCATTTTTACCGCCGGCAATTGCCAGACGACGCGGCCATCCTTGAGGAACGTGAACGCGACCCCGGGAAACGCCAGCGCGGCCAGGGTCACGTAATGCTGGATGTGCGCGGCCTCGGTTTCCTCGGTCCGCAGAAATTTCCGCCGCGCGGGCAGGTTGAAGAAAAGCTGCCGCACCTCGACCGTCGTACCGGGCGCCCGTCCGGCGGCAAGGACGTTGGCGATCTTCCCGCCGTTGACGATGACCTGCGTGCCCTCCGGCGAAGCGGCGTCCCGCTCGCGCGTGGTCAGCGTGAACCGGCTGACGCTGGCAATGCTGGGCAGG
>JBKBTZ010000038.1:0-28855 GCA_046290825.1 Limisphaerales bacterium | reverse complement strand
GCCTTCCATCCTGCCATAAACTGAGATGCGCCCTTTTTCCGGCGCGTTCCGGCCCGTTGCTTGACGGTGCCGGACCCGTCCTCTAGGTTCCGCCCCCGTTGACAACGATGAACGCCAACAATTTCCTCGTCCCGATGGTCGTCGAGCAGACCGGCCGCGGCGAACGCGGCTACGACATCTACTCGCGCCTGCTCGTGGACCGCATCGTGTTTCTCGGCACGCCCGTGGACGACATGGTGTCCAACCTCATCATCGCGCAGTTGCTCTTCCTCCAGATGACGGACCCGAAAAAGGACATCCATCTCTACATCAATTCCCCCGGCGGCAGCGTCACCGCGGGGCTGGCGATCTACGACACCATGCAGTTCCTGACCTGCGACGTGAACACCTACTGCATCGGCCAGGCCGCCAGCATGGGCGCCGTCCTGCTCGCCGCCGGCACCAAGGGCAAACGCTATGGCCTGCCCAACGCCCGCATCATGATCCACCAGCCGTGGGGCGGCGCGCAGGGCACCGCCACGGACATCAGCATCCAGGCCAAGGAAATCCTCCGCCTCAAGGACCGCCTCAACGAAATCCTCGCCAAGCACACCGGCAAGAGCATCGAGGAGATTTCCCATTCCACCGACCGCGATAACTTCATGTCGGCGGAGGAGGCGAAGGCGTTCGGCCTCGTGGACCAGGTGGTGGTTTCCCGCAAGGAAATCCCCGGCCTCGCGGACAAAAGTTCCGTGGTGGCGTGAAGAACGGGCCGGGCGGATGCCACGTTCGTAAATCGTTCATTCCCCAACCGTAAATCGCTTGTCCCGCGCCTCGCATTTCTCGTTGTGCAGCTTCTGCGGCAAGAGCCACGCGGAGGTCAAGAAGCTCATTCCCGGTCCGGGCGTGTTCATCTGCGACAACTGCGTCATCCTCTGTAAAAACGTCCTCGATGCCGAGGCCGCCGCCAGGGAACGCACCCGCCAGCCGCCCATCGAGCGCATTCCCCGGCCCGCCGAAATTTGCGCCGAACTCGACCGCCACTGCATCGGCCAGGAGCACGCCAAGCGCACGCTCGCCGTCGCCGTCCACAACCATTACAAGCGCCTCCAGAACAAGGAACGTCTCGCCGCCGGCGACACGCGGGCCGTCAACGATCCGCACGCGGACGTCGAACTTGAGAAGAGCAACATCCTGATGATCGGCCCGACCGGCTCGGGCAAGACGCTCCTCGCCCGCACCCTCGCCCGGCTGCTGGACGTGCCTTTTGCCATTGCCGACGCCACCGTGCTCACCGAGGCCGGCTACGTGGGCGAGGACGTCGAGAACATCATCCTGCGCCTCCTCCAGAACTGCGATTACAACGTCAAACGCGCCCAGCGCGGCATCGTCTATATTGACGAGATTGACAAGATCACCCGCAAGCAGGACGGGCCGAGCATCACCCGCGACGTTTCGGGCGAGGGCGTGCAGCAGGGCCTCCTGAAAATCCTCGAGGGCACGGTCTGCGCCGTTCCGCCGCAGGGCGGACGCAAGCATCCGCAGCAGGAATACATCCGCGTGGACACCACGGACATCCTGTTCATCTGCGGCGGCGCGTTCGTCGGCCTGGAACAGGTCATCCAGCGCCGTCTCGGGCGGCACGTCATGGGGTTTGCCGGCGCGGAGGAACAGCGCCGCGCCGCCGCCGTCCGCCGCGATGAAATCCTCCGCCACGTCGAGCCGGAGGACCTGTTGCACTACGGGTTCATCCCGGAATTTGTCGGCCGACTGCCGATGATCACCACGCTCGCGGAGCTGACGGAGGAGCAGCTTGTCCGCGTGATGACCGAGCCGCGCAACGCGCTGGTCAAGCAATACACCAAGCTGCTGGCGATGGAGGGCGCGGCCCTGCGCTTCACCGACGACGCGCTGCGGGAACTCGCCGCCCAGGCCATCAAGAAGGGCACCGGCGCCCGCGCGCTCCGCAGCCTGCTCGAGAAGCTGATGCTCGATACGATGTTTGAATTGCCCGGCACCGAGGATGTGGCGGGCGTCACCATCACCGCCGAGGTGGTGCGCGGCAGCGCGCGTCCCCTGATCGAGCGTCGCGAGAAACAGGCGGCCGCGTAGCCCGCCTCCGGGCGTCCCGAGCAGCCCCTCACCCCATACCTCACCCCATCCGATGGGGAGAGAGTGGCCGAAGGCCGGGTGAGGGGTCGCCGGAGGACACAGCGGCGGCGAGCACCGTTGACCCATTTCAGACCATGACCAAACCCGCCAACCCGTCGCCGCCCCTCCGCGTGGGCATGATTTCCCTCGGTTGCGCCAAGAATCTCGTGGACGCCGAAATCATGCTCGGCGCGCTGCTCAAGGACGGCGTGGAAATCACCAACGACGCCGCGCAGGCCGACTGCGTCATCGTCAACACCTGCTCCTTCATTGACGCCGCGCAGGAGGAGAGCGTGGACACCATTCTCGAGTCCGCCGCGGTGCGCGAGGCGCGGAACCGCGGCCAGGGCCTCGTGGTTTCCGGCTGCCTCTCGCAACGCTTCCGCGACGAGCTGCCGAAGCTGTTCCCCGAGGTGGACGCCTTCATGGGCATTGACCAGGTGGCGCAGGTGGGGGCGATCGTCCGGGAGGCGGTGGCCCGACGGGCCGAGAAAACCCGGGGTGGAAAGCGGAAAGCGGACAGCGGCAAGGCGGGAAAGGTCAAAGAGGAACTCGCCAAACTCGACAGGGGCCATGCCGCCAAAGAACACGAGTCGCAAAATGTCGTTCGGGGCACCGACCAATTTGGCAAGACGAAGACGGTCCTCACGCCGCACGCCTCCCGCCTCACGTCGCCCCTCCACGTCACCGCCCGTCCGACCTACATTCCCGATTACGCGACGCCCCGGTTCCGCCTCACGCCGCGCCACTTCGCCTATCTCAAGATTGCCGAGGGCTGCAACCACCCGTGCAGCTTCTGCATCATCCCCCGGATGCGCGGCTCGCACCGCAGCCGGCCGCAGGCGGACATCGTGGCCGAAGCGAAGGCGCTGCTCGCCGACGGCGTGAAGGAGATCAACCTCATCTCGCAGGACTCGACCTATTACGGGCTGGACCTCCGCCCGAACCACAGCCGCGCGATCTCGTCGCCGGAGAAGTTCACCGCCGCCGCCCGGTCGCTGGCCGCCGACGCCACGACGCTCTGCACCCTGCTGCGGGAGTTGAACGCGCTGCCCGGCGATTTCTGGATTCGCATTCTCTACACGCACCCCGCGCACTGGACGGACGAACTCATCCAGACCATCGCCGAATGTCGCAAGGTGGCGCGTTACGTGGACATTCCGCTCCAGCACATCCACGACAACCTGCTCGAGCGGATGCGCCGCGAAACCTCGCGCCAATACATCGTGGATTTGCTGAAACGCATCCGTGCCGGCGTGCCGGGCATCGCCCTCCGCACCACGTTCATCGTCGGCTTCCCGGGCGAAACCGAGGCGGCGTTTGAGACGCTGCTGGAGTTCATCCGGGAGACGCAGTTCGAGCGCCTCGGCGTGTTCACCTACTCGCAGGAGGACGGCACGCGCGCCGGGGCGATGGCCGGTCAGTTGCCGGACCCGGTGAAACAGGAGCGCCGCGAGCGCGCGATGGCGGCGCAGCACGAGGTGGCGGTGCAGGTGGCGGAACGCTTTGTGGGCCGCACCCTCAAGGTGCTCGTCGAGGGCGAGGCGAACGCGAAACAGCTCCAGGCGGCCCGCGTTTCGTCGTGGGAGCACGGCCTGCTGCGCGGCGCCGATGAGCACGCTGCGCGGTTGAAAGGCCGCTATTTGGTGGCGCGCGGCGAGGCGGACGCGCCGGACATTGACGGGCGGGTTTTCATTCGCGGCCGGCTGCCCATCGGCGAATTTGCGGAAGTGAAGGTCATCGGCCACACCGACTACGACCTCATCGCCGAACCGGTTTAACGCCAGGAGGTGCAACGCCAGGACGCAAAGAAGCAAAGACGCGAAGGAGGGAAAGCTTTATGACCGAGAACGAAATCAGCCGCATCATTGTTGAAAGTGCCATCGAAGTGCATCGCGAAATCGGCGGGCCTGGCCTGATCGAAAGCGTCTATGAAGAGTCGTTGGTGGAGGAACTGATCCTGCGGGGATGCCGGGTGGAGCGGCAGTTGCAGGTGCCCATCCTCTACAAAGGCCGCCGTCTGGCCACGCCGCTGCGCCTCGACCTCAAAGTCAACGGCCTGGTGTTGGTGGACAACAAGGCGGTCACGGAATGGAATCCCATCTTCGAAGCGCAAATGCTCACCTACTTGCGGCTCACCGGATTGAAGCTTGGGCTGGTGATCAATTTTGGCGAGCGATACGTGAAGAACGGGATTCACCGCGTCGTGAACGGATTGTGAGGCCGGTCCTTTGCGTCTTTGCCCCTTTGCGTCTTTGCGTTAAACCGTCCGCGATGAACCTGCCCAACAAGCTGACGGTTTCGCGGTTTGTCCTCACCGCGCTGTTTCTGGTCGTGCTTTTCACGCAGTGGCCGGGGCACCAGACTCTCGCCCTGGTCCTGTTTGCGGCCGCGGGCCTCACGGATTTTTTGGATGGTCGCATTGCCCGCCAGCGGCGGCTCATCACCAATTTCGGGATCCTCATGGACCCGCTGGCGGACAAGATTCTCACCTCGTCGGCGTTCATCGCGTTCGTCGGCCTCGGGCTGATGCCCGCGTGGATGGCGGTGGTAATTGTGGCGCGGGAACTCGCCATTACGGGCCTGCGGATGCTGGCCGCCTCGAAAAACCTCGTCCTTGCCGCCGAGGGCTTCGGCAAGCACAAGACCATCTCGCAAATCGTCGCCATCTGTGCCGTGCTGACGACCCAGGCGTATCCGCAATGGGGCCGGTTCGGCGAACTGGTCTTCGGCTTCCCGGTCGTGGGTCAGGCCCCGTGGGCGCAGTCGTTCACGCAACTGGCCCTGTGGGTGGCGGTGGCCCTGACGATTTTCTCCGGTGGCGTCTATCTGTGGCGGAACCGCGAGGTGTATTTGCGGGACATGTGAGGAGCGCAAATCCGAGGCCCGAAATCCGAAATCCGAAACGCGCCGTTCGCCGGGCATCCGCAGCGGGGACCGGGGTGGGACTCTTCCTTCTCCTCCCCCAAACCGCCAGGTAGGGCGCGTCACTCCGTGCGCGCCGTCGCTGGTCCGACGAAGGCATTGGCACGTTTGCGGCGCGCAGAGGACTGCGCACCCTGCCTGCCGCCGGGAGCGGGAATTCAAGGCGCGAGCCGGCCTTCGGCGAATTTTCCCCTTTTCCCTTTCCTGACCGGCGGGGGAATTCACCGCCGCGCCGCTTCGAGCAGGGCGGCCTCCTCGGGCAGCAGGCGGGCGTGGCGGGCGAGCGCCGCGTATTCGCCGGCCGTGGCCACGTCTCCGAGGGCGCGGCAGATGATGGCGTAATAGGCGGCGATGCTGGGCACTTTCAGGGTTTCTTCGCCGAGCGCCTCGAGGGATCGGCGCGCTTCGACACTGCGGCCCTGGCGATGCAGGGAAAAGGCGTAGGTCGAGGCGTAGATGGCGCTGGTGGGTTCCCGTTCATGCACCGCCTCCGCCAGCCGGTGCGCGCGGGGCAGGTCGGTGTTCGTCAGCAGCAGCAGCATCGCGAGGTTGTTCTTGTGGGAGAGGTCGTTCGGGTTGCGCTGCACGAGCAGCTCGAACACGCGGGCCAGGTCGCGGGTTGCGCCGCGCTCGAAATAGCGGCGTTGCAGGAGGTCGGAGGCCCAGTTCTCCGCCGGATACCGTTCGAAGATCACCCAGAGAATGTCCTCTGCCTCCCGGTCCCAGCCCCAGCTCTGCACGAGCCGGAACAGGCCCGCCAGGCGCAGCGTCATGCCCGAGGCGAGTTCCGTGCCGCGCCGGAAATGATCCTCCGCCGCGCGGCGGTCGCCCAGGCCGCGATAGGCGCGGGCCAGCCAGGTGAGGCGGACGAATTCGAGCGTGCCCCAGCGCTGCGCGGTGAGGCGCTGTTCCAGCCCGGTCCAGTCGCCGAGGCGGGCCTGCAATTCAGCGGCGGTGAGCAGGACCGGTTCGGCGCGGCGCACGCTGGCGGGGAGCGCATCCAGCCAGGCCAGCGCCTCGGCGGCGAGGCCGTTGGCGGCCATCCAGTTGGCCAGTTGCGCGGCAAAGACCGGGGTGGTGCTGACCTGCTCGCGGAGCCGGGCGAGGAACGGCCCGCGCTCCGGGTCACGGCTTTCGGTCAACAGGCGCAGGTGGACGAGCCGGTCGTCAAAGGTGGAATTCTCCTGCGCGAGGATGCGCGCCGAAAACTCCTTCGCCGCGGCGTATTGGCCGCGCGCGGCGTGAACCGACACCAGCGGCCGCAACGCGCGCAGACCGATGTTCGTGCGGGCGCTGAGGGCGTTCAACTCGGCCTCGGCCAGTTCGAGGCGGACGGGGTCGCGCGTTTGCAGGCGGACGGTGGCAAGGGCGAGGGCGATTTCGTCGTTGTCCGGCTCGCGTTCGAGCGCGGCGCGGTAATGCGCCTCGGCGGCGGGAAGGTTGTTGTTGCGCAGCTCGAACTGCGCGGCCACCAGCCGCCAGGCGACGGTGTTGCTTTCACCGGCCAGTTCGGTGAGCCAGCGGCGGGCGGTGGGGCTGGGCGGCGATTCAAAGCGCACCCCCGCGGCGGCCAGCGCGAGCTGGTTGCTGACGGTGGGGGCGATCTGGGCCGCGCGCCGCCGCCAGGTCACGGCTTCGGGCGAGCCTTGCCGTTCGAGCAGTTCGGCGAGGACGCGGGCGGACGGCTCGTGGTTGTCGTTGTGGCGCAGCACGCCGAGGGCGTTTTGATACGCGAGCGAGAAGTAGCCCCGGCTCAACAACAGGCGGGCCTGCGCGGCGCGCTTGTTCTCCTGGTGAATGCGCCATTGCGGGATGAGCCAGAAGACGAAGCCCGCGAGCAGGGCCGCCACCGCCACTACGCCGGCGAGGCCGCGCCAGTTCCAGAAGCGCTTGCGGAAGGTTGGTGGGTGGAAGCTGGCGAGGAGGTAGTGGTCAATGGCCCGGCGCACGCGGCGGTTGAAGGCGCGGAGGGGGGCGGTGTTCTCGCGCCAGCCGGCCCGCCATGCGGCGGCGTGTTCCACGCGGATCTCCGGCGGATACCAATCGTCCCAGAGGCGTTGCCAGCGCCTGGCCAGGCGGGTGCGCCAGTCGTCGGGCGCGGCATCCGGCCGGTGCGGCAGCAGCTTGAAACCGGCCCGCTCGACGGCGTTCCCCCAACGCTGGCTGCGCCGCCGCCAGCGTTCGCGCCAGCGCCGCCGGGTTTGGTGGGAAAAAACGTGGCGGTCGAACCAGATGCGCGCCCGCAGGCGAAGTTGCGCGACGCGGTCGCCCCAGCGCCGCCGCCAGCGGCGGAAGCTCCAGGGTCGGCGGGTCTGGCTCATGGCGGAGGGGGCAGCCGCCGCGTGAAAAGTTCATGCGCGGCGGGCGGTGCGTCTTTATAGTCCGGGCGCGCCCACTGTAGGCAAAGGCCATCGCCGGAGCAAACCCGGCGGTGCGCTTCCGCCGGTGGCCGCGGCCTTGTGCGGTTTCGTTGCGTCACACTCGCGCTGTTCTGCGGCTGGCTGGGATTGTTGTCCCTGCCGGCCCAGCAGGCGTTGCGTTCCTCGCTGGCCAGCGAGCAGGCGGCGGCGGCGCGCAAAAAATCCCTCAATCTCCCCTACAACCTCGAACTGGACCCCGTCCGGCTGCGCTTCCACGCCAGCACCTCGCTGGAATACAACGACAACGTCAACTACCGCGCCACCAACCCGGAAGACGACTGGATTCTGCGGCCCATGCTCGGGGTGCAGGCGGTGTGGGTGATGACCGAGCGCAACTCCCTCGAGGTGGCCCTCGATTGCGGCTACGAGCATTACTTCAACGGCACCCGCCAATCGCGCCCCGTGGTGGCCGGCGACCAAAACTCGGGCCTCTTCTTCAACCTGTTTGTGGGCGACTTTGCCATCACGCTGCGCGATGTCTTCCTGATGTCGCAGGAAACCAGCGGCGACCCCAGCGCGGGCGGGGTGGCCAACGTGTGGCGGCTCGAAAACACGCTGGGCGCGACCGTGGCGTGGGATTTGAGGGACATCATCCTCCAGGTCAACTACGACCACAAAAGCTATCTGCCGCTGGACGACCAGTTCAAATACCTCCGCTACGAGGCAGACCTCGCTTCGGCCCGCAGCACCTTCTTTTTGAATCCCGCCCTGGCCGTCGGGCTGGACCTCGGCGCGGGGTGGACGGATTACCGCGATGCGCGGTTGAGCGACTATTCCCATTACAGCCTGGGACCGTTTGTGTTGTATCAGGTGACCGACGCGCTCGAGGCGCGGCTGGGCGCGGGGCAGGTGTATTACGACTTTGAGCCGTCCTCGTTTCTGACCAACGCCACCTCGCAGTCGTCCGTTTACGTGGACGCCAGCCTGCGCCAGCGGTTGACACCCCGCACCGGCCATTCCCTGTCCTTGGGCCAGAGCCTGTCCGCGGATTTGAACGGAACCCCGGTGAAGATGCTCTATGTTCGTTACGCGATGACGCTGAACATCATCCAATACTGGAGTTTTGCGCCGACCTTCAGTTGGGAGGATGGCGAGCAGACGCGGGGGGTGACGAGCGAATCGTTCACCCGTTACACTGGCGGGCTGACGGTGGGGCGGCAACTGGGGCCGAAGCTCTCCGCATCGGTGGGCTGGTTTTTTCAGATCAAACAGTCGGATGTATCGGCCTTTGAATACACCCAGAATCGCCTTGTTCTCGGTGCGCGCTACCAATTTTAATCCTGCTTCCGTGATGAAACGCCTGAGCCTCCTCCTGCTGGTCGCCGCCCTGTTCGCGCCGGAACTCCGTGCGCAGGACAGTCGCTTCCAGCCGTTCCCGCTGCCGTCCGCTGGCCCGACCAATCCGGCCACGCCGGTCAGCGCCACTTCCGCCCCCGTCACGCCCGCTGCCGCCATCGAGGCGGCGCCACGCACCAATGCGCCCGTGACGGTCGGAGGCGTCACCCTCGACAACCGGCACCGCCTCGCCCCCGGGGACCGGGTGAGCTTTCAGGTGCTCGAGGACCGCGATGAAGCCAAACCGCTGGTGGTGACCGATTCCGGGGAACTGGACGTGCCTTACGTGGGTCGTGTTCGCGTGGCTGGCCGCACGTGCCACGAGGTGGCGGCGGAGTTGAAGGAGCTGCTCGAAAAGGATTTTTATTACCGCGCCACCGTGGTGCTGGGGCTGGACCAGATCAATCGCGTGGCCGGGCGGGTTTACGTCTGGGGCGAGGTGCGCCAGCAGGGAGCCATCGAGATTCCCGCCAATGAGAACTTCACCGCCGGCAAGGCCATTCTGCGCGCGGGCGGCTTCTCCGACTGGGCGCGCCGCAACCGCGTCCGCGTGGTGCGCGCCCCCAAATTCGAGGGCGGCCCCAAGGAGGAACTCACCGTGGACATGGACGCCATCCTCAAGGACGGCAAGACCGAACTGGATGTCACGCTCCAGCCCGACGACCTCATCATTGTGCCCCGCCGCGCCATCAATTTCTAAGCGCCCATGAACGACGCTCCCGCCCCCGCTTCCGAGAACCGTTCCCTGCGCACGGCACGGTTCGCCAACCAGTGGCACCGGTTCAAAAACCAGATGCGCCGCCGCTGGTGGCTGCTGCCCCTGCTCGTCTGCCTGGCGCTGGGAATTCAGGCCTGGCGGTTGTGGAGCGCGCCCCCCGCGTTCACCTCCTACGGCAAGATGATCGTCAATTTCAAGGTCACCACCGCCACCGGTGCGGGCACCACCTTCACCGAGGAATGGAGCCAGTTCCTCGGCACCCAGGTCATGCTCATGAAAAGCGGCACGGTCCTCAACCGCGCCGCCCAGCGCGTCCGCGACCTCAAGCCCGACCTCAAACCCGCCCCCCTCCAGCCCATCGAGATCACCGTCCTTCCCAAGACCACCATCTTTCTCCTCCGGCTCACCGGCGAGGACCCCGAATACACCACCGCCTATCTCCAGGCGGTCATGGACGAATACATCGCCCTCAAGGACGAAATGCTCGTCACCGCCTCCGGCAAGACCCTCGCCGGCATCATGTCCGAACTCACCCGCCTCGAAAAAGACCTCAAGCGCGGCGAGGATGAACTGCTCGCCTTCCAGTCCAGCAACAGCGTCGTCTTCCTCCAGGAGCAGGGCAACAGCGCCGCCGTCTATCTCGACCGCCTCAACCGCCAGCTCGCCAGCCTCCAGTCCGAACTGCAACTGCTGAACTCGCTCACCCTGGACCAGAATCTCGAGCGCCAGGCCCGGCCCGGCGCCGGTGAGGGTGGCGCCGACCCGCTGGCTGGCCTGACGGCCGCTGACGCCAACTACTTCAAAATCCGTCAGGAAATCCTCCTCCTCAAAGCCCGCCAGCAGGAGCTGGGTGAATTCCTCCGCCCGCGCCATCCCAAGATGGAAAAGCTCGCCCAGGAAATCGCCGAGAAGGAGCGGCTCCTCGCCATCTACCGCGAGCAGAGCCAGGAACAGCTCCAGAACCGCACCGAGGCCATCGGCATCCAGATCGAGGCCCTCCGCAAGGACATCGCCGAATGGGAGGCCCGCACCCTCGACAGCAGCCGCAAGATGGCCGAATACCAGAAGATCAAGGCCAACAACGCCCGCCTCCAGAGCCTCTACGACCGCCTGCAGGCCACCATGCAGACTCTCAGCACCGACAAGGACATCCGCCCCGAAACCGTCACCATCCTCGAACGCGCCTCCACCGCCCTGCCCAACACCGAGGACGCCGTCCAGAGCCTCCTGATCGCCGCCGGCCTCGGCCTCCTCGCCGCGCTCGGCCTCCTGCTTCTGCTCGACCGCTTCGATGACCGCATCACCTCCTTCACCGACCTGCAGGACATCTTCGACGAACCGGTGCTCTGCCAGGTGCCGCGCGAAATCGTCCTCAACGAGAACGGCAAGCTCGACCTCATTCACCCCAACGACGAACGCCACGCCTTCGCCGAATCCTACCGCAACCTCCGCTCCTCCCTGCTCTACATGGGCGAGGGCAACAAGCTGCCCAAACTGCTCGTCGTCACCAGCTCGATCCCCGGCGAGGGCAAATCCGTCACCGCCGCCAACCTCGGCATCACCCTCGCCGAAGCCGGCGGCAAGGTGCTGCTCGTGGACGCCGACCTGCGCAGAGGCACGCTCCACGAGTATTTCCGCCTGCCCGTCGGTCCCGGCCTGACCGAGGCCCTCACCGGCGAAACCAACTGGACGCAGGTGGTTCACCCCACCAACACCCCCGGGGTTGCCGTCCTTACCCGCGGTCGCGCCGCTCGCAACCCGAGCGAACTGTTCCTCGGCCCGGCCACCAAAAAATTCCTCGCCGAGGTCACCGCCGCCTACGACATCGTCCTGCTGGACAGCGCACCCGTCATGGCGGCGGATGACGTGGCCACCCTCGCGCCGCAGACCGAGGGGGCGGTGTTCGTGCTCCGCGCCAACTACACTTCGGCCCGCGTGGCCCGTGCGGCCTTGGACCTCCTTTACCAACGCCGCGTGAAGGTTCTTGGGCTTGCCCTCAACGCTGTCGCCGCCGACTCCTCGGAATACTACTACTACAAATACAAGAGCTACTACAGCGACACGCCCAAACGGGCGTGAGCCGGCCCGCCCCGGCCATCACCGGCCTTACCCGGTGGCAATTTTCCCGCGCACCCGGGCCGCTGCCTCGCGGCTATCGTGGCTCAGGCGCACCATTGAAAGTGCCCCGGCAAACACGTCCAGGAGGAAACCCGCCACCGCCCACAAAACCACATACAGCCGCAGGCTGTCGGCATCCAGCGTGCCCGCCTGCGCCGCCCCAAAAACGACGGTCACAAACACCACCCCCGGCGCCGCCATCCACCCCAGCAACGTGCGGATGGTGGCCCGTGTGGCATTGGCCGCCACCAGCCCGTTCCACAAACCGGTCCAGCACAGCGCGTAGGCGTCCAGCAGGAAGATGATCACCGCGAGAAAGGTCAGAAAGAAAATGTCCTGCCGCACCACCCCGTCTGGCCAGTGAAAGGCCGCCAGCCATGCGAGCACCAAATCGCATCCGCCCAGCGCCAGGGCGGGCACCAGGAACCGCCGCCGCAATCCCGCCAGCCACGCGCGCCACACCACCGTGTCGCCCAGCGGCGTCACCAGCAACAACTCGAGTGCGCCGCTTTCCCGCTCGCCCAGGAAGGCGCGGCTGGCCGCCCAGCCGACCCAGACCTTGAACACCGCGTGCAGCGCGTAGGCGATCAGAAACACGCCCAGGCCCGGCACCGTGCCGCCCTGCGCAGCCAGCGTCAGGCCGCCGATGACGGCGATGATGAGGCCCGTTCCCAACCACACGGGGGCGGCGCGCCCCAGCCGTTGCCGCGCCAGCCACAACACCGGGTCGGCGGCCACCTGGCTGCGACGGCGCGCGGCCCGCGTTGATCGCCAAAGGGGCCGCGTTCGCTGCGGCTCCTCGCGCCAGCCGAACGGGAGCCGCGCCACTGCAACGATCAAAGCCAGCAACGCCAGCGTCAGGGTCCACCCCATCGCCGGCCCGAACGGTCCGGCGGCGGCGGGCACCGGCGCCAGCCAGTCCTCCCGCGCGTGCCACAACGCCAGCCCCGGGCTGCCCAGCCAGCGCGCGAACCCGGGCACGGTCGCGCCCGGCCCCGCCAGGATCACCAGGGCCGGCAACGCCGCCCCGCACAGCAGCACCACGAGCAGGGAGAGGCCGAAGGCCTGCCGTCCCGTGCGCGCCACCACCGAGCCGGCAATGCCCACGGCGAGCGAAAAGAACAGCGCGCCCAACAGCGCACCCGCCGTCCGCGCAAATTCCCCCGCGGTCACGCCGCCCAGAAAGAAGCCGATGGCCAGGACCGGGAACGCGGCCAGCAGACAATGCAGCGCGGGCAGCGCACACGCCGCGAACTTGCCGCCCACGATGTCATGGCTGTGCGTGTTGGTCAGGAACACCAGGCCGAGCGTGCCCGCCGTCTTCTCGCCGGCGATGCTGTCCGCGAGGAACACCGGCCCGGCCAGCAGACAAAGGAGAAAGCTGACCGTGGTGATGGCCTGGAAAAGCGGCCCGCCCAGCCCGGACGGCGTGGTGGCCGATCCGGCTGTCACCAGAAACACCACCACGCCGACGGCGGCGAAGGCCGCGCCGACGCCCGCGCGCAGCCAGTGGAACCAGCGGCGGCGGGCCAGCACGAGCAATTCGCGGCGCAGGATGGGGACGGCGTTCATGCGGCGGCGCGGCGGACCGCGCCACGAAATCACGCCGCGCCGGAAATGAAAACCCGCAAATCACGGCGGGGCGGGGTCGGGTCAGCCAACCACCCTGACCTGCTCGTGGTCCAGCTCGACGAGGGAATTCCGCTCCAGCGCCGCCAGGATGGCCGGGAGATGCGCGGCAAAAAGCCGCTGCAGGTCGCGCGCCCGCAGGTTGCCCGTGCGGATGAGCAGCAGTTTTCAAGGCTTCCCGTGGAGCAGGTGTGAATGGTAG
Organism: Limisphaerales bacterium; assembly: GCA_046290825.1. Classification (GTDB taxonomy): domain Bacteria; phylum Verrucomicrobiota; class Verrucomicrobiia; order Limisphaerales; family DSYF01; genus JBKBTZ01. The sequence goes on along the minus strand of JBKBTZ010000038.1, from coordinate 15,378 downwards.
AAATCGGCATCCTTGGTGATGACCACGCGCCGCTCGCGAACCGAAAGCTCGTTGAGAACCCCGTCGGAAGTTCGATTGCGATCGGCCAGTTCGCTGGTGTGCCGGGCATCATGACCCGCCGCGCGCAAGAGGCCGCACAGGGCTGGCGGCAGGTGGGCGTCCACCAGGAAATTCATGCGAGCACAAGGTGCTGGCTTTTCAGCTTGAGGGTTTGCGCGGCGAATTCGAGGCAGGCTTGCAGGTCCTCCCGCTCCAGGTCGGGAAACTCGGCCAGCAAATCCTCGAACGTGTCCCCCGCCGCGAGATATTCGAGGATGGACTCGACCGGGTAGCGCAGATGGCGGATGGCCGGCTTGCCATGACAAATCTCCGGATCAATCGTGATGCGGGCCAGGCGCGCGTTCATGGGTTGAATCTGCCGCATCCGCATGGGCGGCTCAAGCGGCTTCCCGTTGGCAGGGGCCGCCGGGCACACGGTTCGGCGTGAGGCGGGCGTTGCCGCCGGGGACGGCTTCGGTATGCTCCGCCCCGCATGGAAATCGCCCTCGTGCTGCTCATCACCGCCGGCGCGGTCTGGCTGTTCGTCACGGAGAAGTTCCGGTCGGACCTGGTGGCGTTGATGGTGCTGGGCGCGCTGGTGTTGACCGGGCTGTTCCTCCGGTTCATGGGCTGGGGCGACCCGGCGAAGTGGATCACCCCCGAGGAGGGCATCTCCGGCTTCAGCAACCCGGCCACCATCACCGTGGCGGCGATGTTCGTCCTCAGCGCGGGGCTGCAAAAGACCGGGGGCGTGGCGTATGCCGCGCGGCTGCTCAAGCGCATCACGCAGTGGCCGTGGCTCTTTCTGCTGCTCATGATGCTGGCGGTGGGGCTGGTCTCCGCCTTCATCAACAACACCGCCGCCGTGGCCGTGTTTTTGCCGCTGGTGCTCGCGGCGAGCGCGGGCGGCAAGGTGTCCGCCTCGAAACTCCTCATCCCGCTCTCGTTCGCCTCGCAGTTCGGCGGCGTCTGCACGCTCATCGGCACCTCGACGAATCTGCTGGTCAGTTCGCTCTCTGACCGCGCCGGGCATGGCGCGTTTTCCATGTTCGAGTTCACGCCGATGGGCCTGATCCTGCTCGGCGCGGGCACGGTGTATCTGCTGCTGGTGAACCGGTGGCTGCTGCCGGACCGGCGCGGCCAGCAGTTGACCGAGCAGTTCCAGATGGGCAGCTACCTGGCCGAACTGCGCGTGCTGCCCGACTCGAAGCTGGTGGGGAAAACGATTCCCGAGAGCGGCTTTGGCCGGCGCGAGGACGTCACCGTCCTCGAGATCATCCGGCGCGGCACCCGGCTGTTTGCGCCGCTCCACGAGCCGGTGCAGGCGGGCGACGTGCTGCTGGTGCGCTGCGGCGCGGCACAGTTGCTCGAAGTAAAAACCGCCTGGAAGCTCGAGCTGGACCCGGAGTTCGAGCTGCGGGACGAGCGGGTGGCCGATCACGACCTGCAACTGGCCGAGGTCATCGTGGCGGCGAACTCGCGCTTCCTGGGCCGCACCCTCGCGGAGCTGGATTTCCGCCGGCGCTACGAGGCGGTGGTGCTCGCGGTGCAGGCCCGCACCGGCACCGTGCGGGAGCAGTTGAACCGCGTGCGCCTCCAGTTTGGCGACGCGCTGCTGCTGCTCGGCACCAAGGACGCCCTCGCGCGCCTGCGCGGGGACCCCAACCTGATCGTCCTCGAGCAGGTGGAGGAACCCTCCCTGCGGCGGAGCAAGGTGCCGCTGGCGGCGGGCATCATCGCCGCGGTCGTCGCGCTGGCCGCGTTCAACATCATGCCCATCCTCGTCTCCGCCATCGTGGGCGGCATCGCCCTGGTGGTGACGCGCTGCCTCACGCTCGAGGAGGCCTACGCAGCGATTGACTGGAAGGTGATTTTCCTGCTCGCGGGCGTGCTGCCGCTGGGGCTGGCCATGGAACGCTCGGGCGCGGCAAAGCTGCTGGCCGACCTGACGCTGGGTCCGGCGGGCGCGCTCGGCCCGGTTTTTGTGCTGGCCGTGCTGTATCTGCTGACGGCGGTGCTGACCGAATTCATGAGCAACAACGGCACAGCGGTGCTGATGACTCCGATCGCCATCTCAACGGCGGCGGCGCTGGGCGTGGACCCGCGCCCGCTGCTGATGGCCGTGTGTTTCGCGGCTTCGACGAGTTTCGCCACGCCGGTCGGTTATCAGACCAACGCCATGGTGCATCACCCCGGCGGCTACCGTTACACGGACTTCATGCGCGTGGGCATCCCGCTGAACCTGATCTTCTGCGCCCTCTCGGTCTATTTCATCCCCCGCTTCTGGCCGTTCTGAGCCGGGATGATTCAACCGGAAATCCAAAAGCGCAAAATCCGGGTTCCAAAGGAAATCCGACGCCCGAAAGCACCGCGTGACGGCGTCCGCGCGGTTGCACTTCTGTCCGCCGCCGCCCGGGCAAGACTTCGGGTTTCGACCTTCAATGATGGACGCGCCGCGGGGCGAGCCAACGCTGGAGCGGAGCGCCGGTTTCCGCCCCGGCGCGCGGGAAAAATCGGCCAGCCATGCGGCGGATCGGAGGTTGGCGCTCCGGTCCGGGGGGAATTGGGCGGAATTTGCGCCGCTGGCGGACGGGATTACGATGCCTCGGGCGGGCGGAGGCGGGGCGGGCGGAAGCCCCACAACGCCGCCGCGCCCAGCAGCCACAGCACCGGCCCGGCTGGTTCGGGAATGACGCTCGGATGCCGCACCACCAGATTGTCCAGCGACCACCCAAACCCCGGCACTTCCACCCGGGTCAAGCCGACCCAGCCAGCGCCAAAATAGAATGTCTGGAAGTCCGCCAGCGGACCGGTTCCGTCAATGATGCCGTCCGTCGTGAAGCCTTGGAGAATGGTGCTGCCATCCGCAAAGTAGCCTATGAATTGCACCGTAATCGGATCGGACAGCACCGTGCTGTATTCCGCCAAGTCCACCGCCACCAGATCGAACAAGCTCTCGTCGGTGAAGCCGAACGACAGCGAGTCGCCAAGGGTCGTCGCGAGGAATGATGTGCCATTGTCGGGAGCCAACACAAATCCACTGCCATCACGCACAAAACCACTCTCCGGGGAGACTCCTCCAATTGGTGTAAACCACATACCAGCTTCGAAATATGACTGCACATAAGTGCTCGTTCCCGCCGGCTGAACGGGCGGGCCTTCAAAGCCGATGTTGAGCAAGCCCTGAGCCGTCACGTCAGTCGCCAAAATCGCGGTTAAACACGCCCCCGAAAACAGCGACCGATGGCGGCGGCGAATAGATGATCGTTTCATGGTCAGTTGACAGTGATGGAGCGTGCGGTTGAGGTGGTTTGGCCACTATTGTTATCCGTGGCTGTGGCGGTGAGGCTGTGGATGCCGGCCGGCGCATTTCCCCAGACAATAGAGTAGGGTGCCGTGGTGTCGGTTCCAATCAGAACGCCATTCGCGTAGAAATCAACCCGACTGACCGTGCCGTCCGTGTCAGCAGCCGTGGCGGAGATCGTGATGTTGACCGGGCGGTTGTATGAGGCACCGGCGGGCGGACTTGTGAGCGAGATGGTGGGTGGCGCGTTGACCCGGAAGGTTAGCGGTTCCGACAGGGCGACGCGCGCGCCGGCATCGGTGCTGATGGCCGTGACGACATGCGTGCCCACCGGGACATTGTTCCAGTCGAACGAGTAGGGTGGGCTGGTTAAACTGGCCAGCCGAACCGCCCCCGCATAGAACTCGACGCCCGCCACATCACAGCCCGATGCGCCGGAAACCGTCGCCGTGAATTGGGCGTGCTCCAAGCCGGCGGCAAGCCGGCGCGCCTGAACCTGCCTCCGCACAACTAACTCTGGGGGGGAAACATGAGACGCGCTGATGGCGGGCGAGGCGGAGGCGGAAGCGATTTTCATAATTGAGCCGGGCTCAAGGTTAGGTTGCGGGGCGATGTCCTCAAGGTGAAGCGTTGCACCATTCCAAAGCAACTTCGCGAAAACGCCGCCACTCCGATTTTGGCAAAATCCAAATTTATTTTGCTCCGGGGGCGGGCGGGCGTGGCGTTACCAGTGACACCTTGAAACAGAAGTTCGATCACAGAGGGACGGCGCACTCACCACAATCAGAATTGCGGCAACGAGGGCGTCGGGCCCACGCGCAACGCCGGTTTGCGGGTTTTCCATGGTTGAAAATTCCATCTGCAAACCCCGCGCCCGGCGCGGCGGATCAAGCAGACGCCGGCAGCCGGTCGAGGCGGACGCCCTCCCGCAGCCGGAGCAGCGCGTCGAACTTCGGCACGTAAAGCTGCGTCTCCGCCGGCAGCCGCGCGGCGATGGCGGCGAAGGTTTTGGTCTTCACCTCCGCCAGCCGCGCCCGGACGCGGCCCGCGCCGGCGTTGTAGGCGGCCAGCGCGAGCGGCCAGTCCGGGAATTGCCCGCGCAAGGCCCGCAGGTGCCGCGCGGCGGCGGCGGCGTTCTTCTCCGGCTGCTTGCGCTCGTCGAACGGCCAGGTCGCCAGGCCCAGGTCCTTCGCCGTCGCGGGCATCAGTTGATACAACCCCACCGCCCCCGCCGGGCTGCGGGCCTTGGGATCGAAGCCGGACTCGATTTCCGCCAGCCAGAACAACGCCTCCGGCACGCGCTCGCGGGCGAACAGCGGCTTCAACTTCGCTTCGAACTTCGCCGCCGCCGCGGGGCGCGGACGCGCCTTCACCGCCTTGTCCCACGCGGCCTGCGTGACGCGCGGCGCAGGGGCGGGCTTCGGCGGCGCGGGCTGGCCGGGGGAGGGCGGCCGGGGCGCGGGCGTGGCGCGGTCCAGTTCGGCGGCCACGTCGAAGTAATCGAGCCGGGGCGCGAGCCACGCGGCGAGCGGTTCGGTGGCGGGATCGCCTTGCAGCAACTTCAACCCGGCGGCAGCCGCGTCCTTGAGCGCGGCAAGGTCGAGGCAGTTGTCCTGCGCGAGCGCGGCCTGCAACTGCTGGAGCAAGGCCCGCACCTTCTCCTCGTCCACCTCGCCAAGCTGGGCGAGCACGTCCTCGTCAATGTTCTCCTCGACCCACTGGCGGCCCAGGTGGAGCCAGTCGTCCCAGGAGGCGGCGGGGTTGGTCTGCGCCAGCGCGCCGAGTGGCGCGGTGGCGAACAGGAGCAGGGCGCGGCGGCGGTTCATGCCTGACTCTTGCGCCGGACGGTCCGCTTCGCAACCGCCAGCGCGCCCAACACCACACACGCCCAGCCAAACACGTCGCCGTGGCGCTGATAGAACGGGCGCCGCGCAGCAACGGCGGGCAGCTCGACCGTGAAGGTCGCGAAGCCCGGGCCGTGAATGCCGCCGCGTTCGTCGCGGAGGATTTCGCGGAGGCGGCCCCGTTCGTCCACCCAGCAGGAGAGGCCGTTGTTGCAGGCGCGGACAAGCGGAACGCCGTTTTCGATGGCGCGGAACAGGGCGTTGGCCGCGTGCTGCCGTTGCGCCGCGCTGTCGCCGAACCAGCCGTCGTTCGTCAGGTTGATGAGCAGGCTGGTTTCGTTCGTGACGTGGCCGCGGACGCCGTGCGGGAAGACGTCCTCGAAACAGATCAGCGGCGCGGCGTGCAGGTCGAGGTCGCGCAGGGGGAATTGCGTGGGGCCGCGGCCCGGCGTGAACGCGCCGGTGATGGGCGTGAGCCATTTGAGGAACGGCAGCCAGCGCGCCAGCGGCACGTATTCGCCGAAGATGACCAGCCGCCGCTTGTGATACACGTCCACAACCAGGCCGCGCGGACTCAGCAGCCAGGCGGCGTTGAAGAACTGCACGTCCGTTTCGCTCGTGGCGCCGGGGCGCAGTTGCGCGTCGTCCGCGCCGAAGAGGAACCACACGGCGTGCCGCGCGGCGAGGTTGGTCAGCGCGGTGTAGCTGGCCTCGTTCAACTCGGGCAGCGCGGCCTCGGGCCAGAGCAGCAGGTCGGTTTCGTTGGTGAGCGCGCGCTCGGTGAGTTCGAGCAGGCGGGCGAAGCGTTCCTCGTTGGCGGAGGGGTCCCAGATCATCGTCTGCGGGATGGCGGGTTGCACCACGGTCACGCGAAGCGTTCGCGTTTCGCCGGGAGGCCGGGTGAGCGTGTGGTAGCCGGTGGCGAACACCACCGCCACGACCAGCAACGGCACGGCGGTTTCGGCGGCCAGCGTGCCGCGCGTGACACCGGGCTGGAGCAGTTGCCGCGCGGCGCAGAAGAAACTCACGGAAGTCCACGCCACGAGGAACGACACGCCATACACGCCGGTGACCGCGCTGATTTGCAGCAGCGGCGTGAGGGGAAACTGCGACACCCCGAGCAGGCTCCAGGGAAAGCCCGACAACAGCCGCGACCGGAGCATTTCGAGGGCGACCCATAGGACCGCGCACAGCAGCGCCCAGCGCAACCGGGCGATGCGCGCGGCGGGCAGCGGGTTGGCGGAGGTCGGCTCCGCCCCGTCAGGAACGCAGCGCCAGCACAGCCAGACCCAGACGCCTTGAAACAACGCGAGGTAGGCCGCCAGCGCCAGCCACCCGAGGATGGGAAAGCCCGTCGCCGGAATGAGCAGCAGCCAGTAGAGCGAGGCGAGCCAGAACGTCAGCCCGGCGAGGTAGCCGAGGCGGAAGGCGTCGCCGCGCGTGGTCCCGGCGGCGGCGGCGAGCATGAGGCCGGGAGCCACCCAGGCCAGCCCGGCCAGCTCGAAGCCGGGAAAGGCCAGCGCCAGCAGCAGGCCGGCGGCCACGGCGGTCCCGTGGCGGAGCAGGTTGGGGGAAACGCGCGTCACGCGCCGTGCAGCTTGCCGGAGGGGCGGACGGTTGGCAAAGCCCGCGTCACGCCCGGCGCCCGGCGCGGGGCTGGTCATTTCGGTTCCGGGACAGGCGCGCCGGTTGAAGGCGTTGGTTTCCTTTCATAAAAAACCACGCCAACGCGCCGGATGTGGTCTAGCAGTTCGGGGTGGGTGATTTGGGCCAGGATGGAAAGGTCAAAAGTGTAAGGCAGCGGACCGTCCTCCAGCTCGCTTTGAATCCGTCCGAGGATTGGTGAAGTCAGCGCCGCGCCGACGAGCGTGAGGTCAACATCCGACCCGGGCTTGTAGTTCCCCTTGGCGCGCGAACCGTAAAGCACGGCCTGCTCCACTTCCGGAAAGCGCGCCAGCACCGCGTGGATCTGAGCCACGGTTCTGTCCGTCAGCCCGTGATTCATGCTCCGTCCAGCTCCTTCGCCTGCAATGCGGCAAAGCGCCGCTCCATGGCGACCAGGGCGGGGTGAAAACGCCCGAGGATGTCTTTGACGATGTCTGCCACGATGCTGTCCTGATACGTGTGCGAAGTGAGGTTGCGCGCCTTGATCATGTCCATCCACGCCTCGCCATCCTCCAGCAACCCGTTTTTGAATGCCTCCCGCGTCGCGTTCTTGGAACCAATCAGTCCGACCAGGCCCTGCGCCTCCAGGTAATCTTTGAGGACGTTCCAAGCCAGCTCATGCGTGAACTCGAAGGCTTGGATCAGCCCCTGCTCCTCCAACTCGGAAAGGGCGCGCTGCCGGGACAGCGCCACGGCCGCCGAAAGCCGCGCGAGGGCCAGCCGATAGTTCTGGAAGCGCTGCATCCAACGGATGTCGGCCTTGCTCATGCGCGGAAGACTAGCGGAGAGCCGGCGGGGTGGAAAACAGCAAACCTCACCACGGCCCGCGTCGTCGGCTGCATTGGCCGGGAGGAGCCTCGATCTCGGCGGTCAGTCGTCCCGGGCCAGACCGCTAGGCAAACTGCCCCCGGGCAACTCGCCGGAACGCCGGGCGGCCGCTTACCCGTGGTTGTTCTGCGCGGCGGCGCGGGCTTTCTTGGCCTCCTCGATGACCTTGGCCTCGAGTTCGCGGGGCATTTCCTCGTAGTGGCTGAATTCCTCGGTGTGGATGCCGCGTCCGCCGGTGAGGGAGCGGAGCACGGTGGCGTAGTGGTTCAGCTCGCGCGCGGGAGCCTCGGCGGTGAGGATTTGCAGGCTGCCCTCGGCTTCCATGCCCTGCACCTTGCCGCGCCGGGCGGAGAGGTCGCCGATGATCTTGCCGAGACAATCCTCGGGGGCGCGGATGACGAGCTTGTGGATCGGTTCGAGGAGGCAGGGGCGGGCCTGCTGGAAGGCCTCGCGGAAGGCTTCCTTCCCGGCGATCTGGAAGGCGATGTCGCTCGAATCCACCGGGTGCATCTTGCCGTCGTAGAAATCCACCTTGAGGTCCACGATGCGGTAGCCGGCGAGGATGCCTTCACGGCACGCGGCCATCACACCCTTTTCGACGGAGGGGACGAAGTTGCGGTCCACGTTCTGGCCGACGAGGGACTGGGTGAATTCGACGCCGCTGTCGCGGGGGCGGGGTTCGAGGCGCATCCACACCTCGGCGAACTGGCCGGCGCCGCCGGTCTGCTTCTTGTGGCGGTATTTCGCGTCGGCCCGGGCTTTGATGGTCTCGCGGTAGGGGATGCGCGGCGGAACGAGTTCGAGGTCCACCTTGAAGCGGCGTTTGAGGCGGTCCACCAGCACGTCGAGGTGGAGTTCGCCCTGGCCGGCGAGCAGGGTTTGATGCAGTTCGCTGTCCACGGTGTGGGTGAAGCTCGAGTCCTCCTCGTGCAGGGCGGCAATGCCCACGGCCATCTTGTCCTCGTCGCCCTTCGATTTGAGCTGGAGGGCGGAGACGACGTTGGGCTTGGGGTATTCGACAGGGGGCAGGGTGACGGGCCGCCGGACGGTGGAGAGGGTGTTGCCGTTGTGGGTGTCCTTGAGCTTGACGACGGCACCGATGTCGCCGGCGTTGAGGACGGGGACGTTCTGGCGGTTTTTGCCGTTGACGATGTAGAGCTGGCCCAGTTTTTCCGCGACGCGGCGGTTGGCATTGAACAGCTCGGCGCCAAACTTCAGCGAGCCGGAATAAACGCGGAAGAAGGTCATGTCGCCGAAGCCGGATTCGTTCATCACCTTGAAGACGTAGGCGACGGGTTCCTCGTCCTGGAGGGAGATGGTGACGGGGTTGCCTTCGGGGTCGCGGGCCTCGACGGTGGCGCGGTCCACGGGCGAGGAGCCGTATTTGGCGATGAAGTCCATGAGGCGGGCGACGCCGACATTGCGCTCGGCGGCGACGCAGAAGAGCGGGATGAAGGACTGCTTCTGGACGGCGGCGTGCAGACCGGCGCGCAGCTCCTCCTCGGAGAGCGTGCCCTGCTCCATCCATTTCTCCATGAGCGAATCGTCGGATTCGGCGATGAACTCGATGAGCTGCTGGTGGAGGTCGCGCACGGTGTCCGCGGCGGCGCCGGCGGCCGGGGCCTCGGTGAATTTGCCGCTCTGGTCGGTGGCGTAGGTGATGACCTCGCTGCGGGGCACGTCGAGGAGCTGGTTGAAATCGGCGCCGGGGTTGAGCGGGAGGCTCATGGGGAGGACGCGCGCGCCGAAGTGCTCGCGGATCTGCTCGAGCAGGGCGTCGAGGTTCAGGTCCGGCTTGTCGCAGCCGTTGACGACGATCATTTTCGGGATGCCAAATTCGGTGGCGTATTTCCAGACGAGGTCGGTGCCGACGCCGACGCCGTGGGCGGCGTTGATGGTGACGAGGGCGAAGTCGCTGGCCCGGAGGGCGCCGAGGCTTTCGCAGATGAAGTCGGAGTAGCCGGGGCAGTCAATGAGGTTGAACTTTTTGCCGAGCCATTCGAGGTGCAGCAGGGTGGACTGGATGGAGATTTTGCGCTCCTGTTCGGCCTCGTGATAGTCGGAGACGGTGTTGCCGGCCGCGACGCTGCCCATGCGGTTGATTTCGCCGGCGCAGGCCAGCATGGCCTCGGCGAGGGTGGTTTTGCCGGCGGTGGCGTGCCCGACGAGGGCGAAGTTGCGGATGTCAGCGGCCTGGTAGTCTTTCATACGTCGTTTGCTCCTGTTGGTTCAATTTTCCATCGTATCCCGGGAACCTCGGCAAGGTAGGAACCGCCCTCCCGCAAGCCAAGCCGCGAATGGCCGCCGCCCGGTTTTTGCGCGCGGCTGATGCGCATCATTCGGGCGGCAAATCCCGTCCTGCCAGCGCGGCCACCACGAAGTCCCGGATGAGTTCCACCTCCGCCCGGCCGGCGATGGTGTGTTCCTTGGGCAGTTCGCGCCAATGGATGTTCAAACCGGCGGCCCGCAGCCGCGCGATGTCCCGGCGCGTGGCCTCGATGGGCAGCAGCGGGTCGTAGGTGCCGTGGGTGACGAGGAACCGCTGTTCACGCGCGACGGGCGACAGCTCGCGCAACAGCCGGTCCACGTCGCACACGTAGCCGCTGATGCCGACCACGCCCGCCAGCCGGTGCGGGTAACGTGCCGCCACGTCGAGCGCCATCAGGCAACCCTGCGAGAAGCCGCCGAGGATCGTCTGCTCCGACGGGAAGCCGGCGGCGCGTTGCGCATCCAGCAGCGCGTTCAGGAGCCGGCGGCTGCGTTCGACGCCGGGGACCATGTCGCCCTCGAAATCGAACCACGAATAGCCGCCGTAGTAGGGGTCGGGCGCGTTGACCAGCAGGTAGTTCATCTCCGGCAGCGCAAACACCTCGGGCATCCAGCGGTAACCCTCGGCGCTGTCGCCCAAACCGTGGAGCATGATCCACAACTGCCGGGAATCCGGCACGGCGGCGGGTAGAAAAACCGAGTCGAGGGCGCGGGCGCGGCGTTGCATGGCCGGAGTGAACGCGCGGGCGGCGGACGGCGCAAGGGCGGAGGCGTGGGGGGCTGTCCCGATTCCCCGCGCGGCTGTCTGCTTTTCGGGCAGGCGGCGGGTGGCGGCGGCCCTTTCCGCGCGGCGGTGGCCGAACCGGCCCGGTTGGTTCCGAAACTGCTTGGCTGGTGCCTGTTATCAGACGTCAACCATGAGCGAAACGGCATTCAGAGTGTTGCTGGTCGAGGATGACCCGGACCTGCCGGATGTCCTCGCGGGTTTGCTGGGCGGAGACGGTGTTCAGTTGGACGCCGCCGCCACGGCTGCCGCGGCGTGGGAGCGCCTGCGGCAGACGCGCTACGATCTGGTGTTGCTGGACCTCGGCCTGCCGGACGCGCACGGATTTGATTTCCTCCTCCGGTTGAAACACTCCGCCCACGGGCCGCACCTGCCGGTGATTGTGATCACGGCCGCAAACGCCACGGCGGACAAGGTGCGGGGCTTCGAGTTGGGAGCCGTGGATTATCTGACGAAACCCTTTGAGGCGGCCGAGTTGCGCGCCCGCATTCGCTGCACGCTCCGCACCAAACAGCTCCAGGACCAGCTCACCCGGGCCAACGAGGAATTGACCGCCGCCCGCATCGCCGCCGAGGCCAACGGCCGCGCCAAGGCCGAGTTCCTCGCCAACATGAGCCACGAAATCCGCACGCCCATGAACGGCGTCGTGGGCATGGCCAGCCTGCTCATGGAAACCCCGCTGACCCCCGAACAGCGCGGCTACGTGGAAACCATCCACGCCAGCAGCGAGTCGCTGCTGACCATCATCAACGAAATTCTCGACTTCTCCCGGATCGAGTCCGGCAAGGTGGAACTGGAAACCGCGCCGTTCGACCTGCGCAACTGCGTTGAAGAGTGCCTGGATGTGGTCAGCGCCCGCGCCGGCGAAAAGGGCCTCGATCTGGTGGCCTTGCTGCCGGACGAGGTGCCGACGCAACTCCTGGGGGACGTGGCCCGCTTGCGCCAGGTGTTGCTCAACCTGCTGGGCAACGCCGTCAAGTTCACCGCGCGCGGCGAGGTGGTGGTCGAGGTGCGCTCGTTGGGCCCGGTGGATCCGGCCGCCGGCCCGGGCGCGGCGCATTTGCATTTCAGCGTGCGAGACACCGGCGTGGGCATTCCGGCGGACCGCATGTCGCGCCTGTTCAAGGCCTTCAGCCAGGTGGACGCCTCGACCACACGCCAGTTTGGCGGGACCGGCCTCGGGCTGGTCATCAGCAAACGCCTGGTCGAGATGATGGGCGGCAAGATGTGGGTCGAGAGCGTCATGGGCAAAGGTTCCACCTTTCATTTCAGCCTCACGCTGCGGCCCGCCCAAACCGCGCCCGCCCCTCCTCCCGCCCCGCTCGTTGCCATCGCGGGCCAGCGCGTGCTGGTGGTGGACGACAACGCGACCGTGGGCCGCTGGTTGACGCAATGGCTCGCAGGCCGCGGCCTGCAGGTGCGGGCCACACTGCACCCGGAGGAGGCGCTCGAGTGGCTGCGGCGCGGCGAAACCTTTGACTTCGCCCTCCTGGACCAACTCATGCCGGGGATGGACGGCCCCGCGCTGGCCGCCGAATTCCGCCTGCTGCCCGGCGGACGCACGTTGCCATTGATTCTGCTCGCGCCGGTGGGCGGACCGCGGCTGCCAGAGGCGCAGCGGCAGAGTCTGTTCGCCGCCACCGTGAACAAGCCGCTCAAACCGCGCCCGTTGGCCGACACGCTCCTCCAAGTGCGCGGTCAGCATCGCCCGCAGCCCGTCCCAACCGCCCGTGCCGCCGCCAAACTGGATCCCACCATGGCCCAACGGCTGCCGCTCAACATCCTCGTTTGTGATGACAACCCCATTAATCAGAAGGTCGCCCACCGCATCCTTGCGCAAATGGGCTACCAGGCCGCCCTCGCCGCCAACGGTCGCGAGGCGCTCGCCGCGCTCGAACGCGAGCGCTTCGACCTCGTGTTCATGGACCTCCAGATGCCCGAGATGAACGGTGTGGACGCCACCCGCGAAATCCGCGCCCGCGAGAGCCGCAAAACGGAGTTTCCAAATTTCTCCCCCCCGCTCATCATCGTGGCCATGACCGCCAGCGCGATGGTCGGCGACCGTGAAAAATGCCTGGCCGCCGGCATGGACGATTACGTGTCCAAGCCCGTCCGGCCCGACGATCTCCGGAAGACGCTGGAAAAGTGGGCTCCCAAGGCCCCACGTTCTGCCGCCGCCCCGGCCACCCCCAACCCCGCCACTGCCATGACTGAAACGCCCGCCAACGATCCCGCCGCGCCCCCGCCCGTGGACACCGAGCGTCTGATGGAATTCTCCGACGGCACGCCCGAGAGCCTGCGCGAACTCATCAACCTCTATGTGACCCAAACCCGCAAACAGTTGGACGAACTTGCCAAAGCCGTCGCCCAACGGGCGGCGGACGACGTGCGGCGCATCGCCCACAGTTGCGCCGGGGCCAGCGCCACTTGCGGGATGGTGACGATTGCCCCGCTGCTCCGGAAGCTCGAGCATCAGGGCCAGGCCGGCCAAACCGACGGCATGGCCGACCTGCTGCGCCAGGCCGAACACGAATTCTCCCGCATCCAGGTCGAACTGGCCAAACTGGTCACCCAAGCGGCCCCCGCCCACGCGTGACATGAGCAAAATTCTCATCATCGAAGACGACGAAATCGTCGCCAACATCTACCGCAACAAGCTGCGCGTGGAGGGATTTGAGGTGGAGTCCGCCGCTGATGGCGAGACCGGCCTCGCGGCGGCGCGCCAGTTCCGGCCCGACGCCATCCTGCTCGACCTGATGCTGCCCAAAATCACGGGCATCGAACTCATGCGCCAGTTGCGGGCGGAGCCGGGCTTCGCCAAGACCCCCTTCATCGTCTTTTCCAACACTTACCTCACGAACATCGTGCAGGAGGCCTGGAAGGCCGGGGCGACCAAATGCCTTTCGAAGGCGAACTGCACCCCCAAGCATGTGATCGAAGCCCTGCGCACCTCCCTGTCGGCCGCCGCGGGCACCGCTGTCGCCCCGCCCGCCCCCGCCAGCGCGCCGGCCCCCGAGACGGCCGCGCCCTCGGATGCAGCCCTCGAAGCGGAACTGCGCCGCGACCTGCTCGCCAACCTGCCCGCCACGGTCGCCGGCCTGCGCACCGCACATCAGCAACTGGTCAAGACCACCGATCCCGCCGCGCAAAGCCAGACCTTGATGGCCATGTATCGCCCCATTCATGCGCTGACCGGCAACGCCGGCCTCGCCGGGCTCAAGTTGCTGGCCAATTTTGCCGACGCTTTCGAGGCCCTGCTCAAGGAACTCGCCGAGAAACCCGCGCACCTCAATCCCTCCACGTTGCGGACCGTCGCCAGCGGCATTGATTTCCTCCATCTCCTCGGCACGAAGGGCGGAGGTGAAACGGCAGGGGACCCCGGCGCAGCGCACATTCTGGTGGTGGACGACGAGGCCATCTCCCGCCGCGCCGTGAACCACGCCCTCGAGAAGGCCCGCCTCAAGGCCATCAACGCGGACCGGCCCCTCACCGCCCTGCAATTGCTCCGCGAGCGTCGTTATGAGCTGATCTTCCTCGACGTGGACATGCCCGAAATGACCGGCTACGAACTCTGCGCCAAGCTTCGCGAGTTGCCCGCCTACCAGCGGACGCCCGTGGTGTTCGTCACCGCGCTGAATGACCTGACCGCCCGCGCCAACTCGACCATGAGCGGCGGCAACGATTTCATCGCCAAGCCGTTCCTGTTCATTGAACTCGCCGTGAAGGCGCTGCTGCACCTTTACCGCGCCCGCCTCGCCACCGCGAAATGACCGGGCCGTTTTGACATCGGCGGCGGGGAGTCCAGAAATCACATCGCTTTCCCAGCACTCAAGATGCCTCTCGCCGCCCCGCCGGGGCACTACTTCAGTCCCCGCACCAGTTCACTCAACTCGACGCCCAGTCCCCGGGTAATTTTGAGCAATGCCCGCAAGGACACCGTTTCTTCTCCTCGTTCAACACGGCCTAAATAATTGGGGTGCATGTCCGCCCTCTCAGCGAGTTCCTCTTGGGTAAGGTCAGCCCTCTTCCGCTGCTCACGGATTGCCCGGCCAAGAACAATTCGATAGTCGCTGACTGACGGCACGCGACTACACGACAACAATTCATCTCGGGCGACTCCACACCGCTTAACGGATGATTTTGATTGCCCGCAAATCCCAGCGGTGATAGTTCACACACGAATCCAACAAGATGTCCCTATAGGATTCTTTTCCCATGAAAGCTCCCTCTTTCCGGTTGCGCGTTCTCAGTTGCCACTTTGCGGTTTGGCTGGCGGTGCCGGGGCCGGTGTGGGCGCAGTTGACGGTGACGGGGCCGAGTTTTCCCGATGCCGGCACGGTGCGGGTGGGGCTGGCGGGCGCGGCGGCCACCAATGCCCACATCATCTTCTGGTCGCCCACGCTGGGGCCGGACCTCAACAGTTGGTTCCGCCTCACCACGGGCAGTGTGGGGCAGACGTCGTTCGATTTCAGCCGGCCCACCAACCGCGAGTCCTACTTCCGCGCGGCCGTCGCGCCGGTGGCCGTGCCCACGGTGGCGACGCCCCAGTTCAGTCCGGGCGGCGGCAGTTACGGCGGGCCGACGAACGTGACGATCACCTGCGCGACGGCGGGGGCGGCCCTCTACTACACGACCAATGGCAGCAC
>JBKBTZ010000037.1:0-30723 GCA_046290825.1 Limisphaerales bacterium | reverse complement strand
CCCTACCGGCCCCGGGGCGGGCTGCCACCTTCGTGCGATTGTCCCGGGGTGCGTTCGCTGGCTCAATCCTTCGACTTTATGAGTTCACAACAGGAGGCGCGGGTCGTGTCCGCCGTGCATGGCCGGAAAGCGGTTTCCCCGGACCCGTCATTCGAGATCGAACTGGCGCTCCGTTTGAAGGAGGCCTACGCCCCGGCGGCGTTGGTGGAACAATACGCGCGGTTCGCGCTGGGAGACGGCGAACTGGACGCGCTCATGCGCCGCGTCATCTGGCGCGCGGTGGCGAAACACTGCGGGCACGGGCTGCGCATCGCGCCCGGCGTGGGGTTCAAGCATTTGGAGACGTTTGAAATTGGCGACGGCGTGTTCATCGGCGCGCAGACCTACATCCAGGGCCGGTTCGACGGCACGACCCGGATTGGCAATCAGGTGTGGATCGGACCGCAGGCGTATTTCGACGCGCGGAACCTGGTGCTGGAGGATCAGGTGGGCTGGGGCCCGGGCGCGAAGGTGCTGGGTTCGCAGCACACGGGCGAGCCGCTCGACCGGCCCATCATCGAAACCGACCTCGTCATCAAGCCCGTCCGCGTGGAACGCGGGGCGGACGTGGGCACCGGCGCGATCCTGCTGCCGGGCGTAACGGTTGGCGCGGGGGCGATTGTGGGCGCGGGCGCGGTGGTCACGAAGGACGTGGCCGCCAACGCGATTGTCGCCGGTGCGCCGGCCCGGTTCCTGCGCTGGCGCGGGGGGCCGCAAACTTGAGAGGACGGACAACGATTTCAGAACTGCACCACACGAAATTATGAGCATGAAAACAACATTGGTGACGGGCGCGGCGGGCTTTATCGGTTCCGAGCTGACCCGGCAACTGGTCGAACGCGGGGACCGGGTCATCGCGGTGGACAACCTGGTGAACGGGAAATGGGAGAACCTGGCCGGGTTGCCGGAGGACCGCTGCCAGCGCGCCAAGGTGGACATCCGCAACGGCGACGCCATGCGGCAATTGCTGGCGGGCGTGGACACGGTGTTCCACCTCGCCTGTCTCGGCGTGCGGCATTCGATCCACGCGCAGTTGGAGAACCACGAGGTCAACGCCACCGCCACCCTGCAACTGCTTGGGCTGGCGCGCGCGCAAAACGTGAAGCGGTTCGTCTATTGCTCGAGCAGCGAGGTGTATGGCACCGCGCGCTGGGCCCCCATGACCGAGGAGCATCCCACCTCGCCCAACACCGTCTATGGCGCGTCCAAGCTGGCGGGCGAGTGCTACACCCGCGCGTATTTCGAGACCTACCGTTATCCGACGGTGGTCATCCGGCCGTTCAACACCTACGGCCCGCGCTGCCATCACGAGGGTGACTGCGGCGAGGTGATTCCCAAGTTCATGCTGCGCAGCCTGGCGAAGCGGCCGCTCATCGTGTTCGGCGACGGGACGCAGACGCGCGATTTCACGTTTGTGAGTGACACGGCGCGGGGGCTGATTGAGGTGGGATCGTCCGACGCCGCGCTCGGGCAGACGATCAACCTGGGCAGCGGCAAGGAGATCACGATCAACGACCTGGCCCGGCTCATGATGAAGGTCACGGGCCTGCCGGACGGCAAGGTGGAGCACGATCAGGATCGTCCGGGTGACGTGTTGCGCCTGTGCGCTGACACGACGAAAGCCGTCAAGCTGTGCGGCTTCGCGCCCCGCGTGAAACTGGAGGACGGGCTGGCGGCGTTGCGCGACTGGTATCGCAGCCTCGGGGAGACACCGGAGAAGTTGCTGGAAAACGAAGTGGTGCGGAACTGGGAACTGGACAAGGGCGGTTGGCGGGTGTGAGCGGCGGGGCAGGGGGTCGGGGAATCGCCGGGCACATTCCCGGGGACGGCCCGGGGCGGCGAATCCGCAATCACCCGGTTGGAAGAAATGTGGAAGTGAGGTTTGTTGGTCACATGCCATCCGGCACAGGAGGTTCGCGGCTGAAACAACCGGAGGGCGGAATACGACGATGCTTGATCTGAAGACAAAATTCGCGCGGTTGTCGGCGTTGGGGACGCTGGCGGTCGCGGTGTGGATCGGGGCGGGGAGCGCGGCGCTGGCCGCGCGGCCCGAGCCGACCAACTGGTTCGTCGGCGACCTGCACGTTCACCGCAGTTGCGGGGGCACACCGGTTCCGTTGACGACCATCTCCAATGCGATGGTTGCGGCGGACCTCATGGTGTTGTCGCTCCAGGCCGACATGGGCAACGGGGAAGTGTTGAATCCCGCCACCGACCTGCCCTTGGTGAACGGGAACAACAGCCCTGCGTCACCGCCCGGCCGCATCATCCGGTGGGACGCGGAGTGGCACTGGGATCCGGTGTATTGGCAGTTTCCGCATCAGGTGCTGGGCGGGCACATTCTGGCCCTGGGCATCACGAACGCGGTGCAGCGGTGGGATGAATACACCGCGCCCGTGCTTTCGTGGGCGCGCAATCAGGGTGGTGTCGCCGGCTTTGCGCATCTCCAATACCTCCCGAACTACAGCTTTCCCACCACCCTCGACTGCTGCGCTCCGCTCGAATACCCCGTCGAGGTCGCGCTCGGCAACTGCGACTTCATCTCGCAGGACGTGGCGGGCGGCGACGCGGCGATGTATGCCTACTACCGGCTGCTGAACTGCGGCTTCCGGCCGGGGTGGGGTGCGGGTTCCGACTATCCCTGCAACGCCCAGATCGGCGCGCTCGTGACCTATGTTCAGGTGGACGGACCGCTGACTTACCGCAAGTGGATTGACGGGCTGGCGGCGGGGCGGACGGTCATTTCGCGCAATGGGCGCAGCGAGTTTCTCAACCTGCGCGTCAACACCAACACCATCCCCGGGGGCACCCTCAATCTCCCGGCGGGCGGCGGCACGGTGCAGGTCAGCGTGGATTGGAGCTCGAGCAAAGCGGTTTCCGGCACGCTGGAAATCGTCCGCAACGGCGTGGTGGTGACCAACCGCACGGCATCCCTGGCTGCCGACGGCAAAACGAACCTCACCATCAATTTGAGCTTCACCAACAGCGGGTGGGTGGTGGCGCGGCGCATGGGTGGCGGCGAGCATCGCGTTCACACGGCGGCGATTTTTGTGACGGTGAACAACCAGCCCATCCGGGCCAGCGCCGCCGACGCGCAGTTTTACGTTGCTTGGATAGATCAACTGCTGGGCCGGACCCTGCCGGGCGGGAGTTGGGCCTCCTATTTCAACAATAGCCGGGCGGATGCCCACGCGCGGTATCTGGCGGCGCGCGCGATCTTTGCGCAGATCGCCTCCGAAGCCTCGGCGCTCGTCGTCACCACCACCAATCTCCCGGCGGCCCGCAGCGGGGCGGGTTATTCGGCCCGGCTCGTCGCCCAAGGCGGGAAGCCTCCGTATCAATGGTCCGTGGTGGGGGGCAACTGGCCGGCTGGATTGGTGCTGAACACCAACACCGGGGACATCTATGGTCAGCCGCTTTCCAACGGGTGGCACACGTTCTCCGTGCGGGTGCGGGATGCGGCGGCGACGCCGCAGGTTGTCACGCAGGCCGTGAGTCTGGCGGTGCTGGATTGTCCCCCGCCGATCACCCTCTGGCCCGAAGGGGCGGCGCCGTCCGCGTTTGCCACCACGGACACCAACGCCGTTGAACTGGGGGTTCGTTTCGTCCCCGCAGTGTCCGGTCAGGCGCTGGCGTTGCGATTTTACAAGGGGCTGGGTAGCCCCGGGCCGCATCAGGGCCGGCTATGGACCTCCAACGGCACGTTGCTGGCTTCGGTCACGTTCAGCAATACGAGCGCGTCCGGCTGGCAAGAGCAGCCGCTGCCCGCCCCCGTGACGCTCCAGTCGAACACGGTTTATGTCGTGTCCTATCATGCACCGGGAGGACGTTACGCCATCAGCGAATTCGCGCTGGCGGGAACCGGCCTGACCAACGGTCCACTGGCTGTTCCCCGTGCCACCATTGCCGCAGGGAACGGGCTTTACCGTTACGGTTCGGGAGGCTTTCCCACCAATTCCTACCACGGCAGTCATTACTGGGCAGACCTTGCTTTCCTGCCCGCCGGTAACAATTGTCCGCCCAGCGCCCCCGGCGTTTCCCGGACCTTGCTGGAGGATACGTCGGATTCCTTTGTGCTTCCGGGTGAAGACCTCCACCAACCGGTCACGATCACCATCCTCACGTTTCCCACAAACGGCGTGTTGTCGGGCATCAACACCAACACCGGGGCCGTGACCTACACTCCGGCGGCCAACTACTTCGGGCCGGATGCGTTCACCTACCGGGTCAGCGACGGCAGCCTGTTCGCCACCGGCACGGTCAGCATCACCGTGCTGCCGGTGAACGACGCGCCCGTCTTCGTGCAGACGCCAACGAACCGGACCATCCCCGAGCTGACCACGTTGGTCGTGACCAACGTCGCCACGGACGTGGACACGCCCGCCGCCGCACTGGCCTATGCGCTCCTCAACGCGCCCGTCGGCGCGCTTATCTCCACCAACGGTGTCATCACCTGGACGCCGACGGAGGCGCAGGGTCCGTCCACCAATCTCATCACCACGGTGGTGAGTGATGGCGAATTCAGCGTGACCAACAGCTTCACGGTGGTCGTGACCGAGGTGAACGTCGCCCCGGTGTTTGTGACGACGCCGGAGGATGTGACGGTGTCGGAGTTGACGCTGCTGACGGTCACGAATGCGGCGACGGACGCGGACCTGCCGGCGAACGTTCTGACCTACGCGCTGCTCGATGCCCCTGCGGGTGCGCTCATCTCGACCAACGGTGTCATCACCTGGACGCCGACGGAGGCGCAGGGGCCGTCCACCAACCTCATCACCACGGTAGTGAGTGATGGCGAGTTCAGCGTGACGAACAGTTTCACAGTGATGGTGACGGAAGTGAACGAGCCGCCGGCGTTCACGCTGACCCCCAGTCATCAAACGATTGTTGTAGGAACCCCCTTGGTGGTGACCAATGCGGCGACGGACCCTGACTGGCCGGAGAATCACCTGGCCTATGTCCTGCTGAACGGGCCGACCGGAGCGGCGGTTTCGCCGGCAGGCGTGATCACGTGGACGCCCGGTCCCGGCGAGGTGGGCACCAATTGGCTGGTGACGGTGGTTTCCGACGGGTTGGCGTCCGCCACCAACTCGTTCCCGGTGCGGGTGCTGCCCGTGCTGGAGGCGCCCGTCATCCTCTCGATCGAAATGACCGAGGGGGCGGCCATTGTCGAATGGACGACCATCCCGGGATATGCCTACCGGCTGGAGACGGCGACACACTGCGCGTCGGCGGAGTGGGTGCCTGTCTCGGACTGGCTGCCCGCCACCGGAAACAGCATCAGAACAACCAATGCAGCGGACGGTCTGCCTTTGCGAATCTATCGTGTCCGTGCCCAATAATAAAACGTGCGCCCCGGGGTGGTGTCCGTATAATTACCCACACTGCCAAGTGAGCCTTCCGTTGCCTCGTGTGAAAACCATCTTTGCTTTGTCTTCCGCGGGTTTGTTCCCGCTGTCCTCGTTGTGGGCGGCGGCCCGTTTGTCGCTGGGCTTGGGCGCCGCCCTATTGGCCGTCGCTGCTCCGGCGGCGCCGGTTTCCATCTGGTCCACCAATGATGTTCCGGCGGTGGAAAGCGTGGAGGATTCTGCGCAGGTGGAACTGGGTGTGAAATTCCAAAGCGCGCAGGCCGGCTACATCACGGGCATCCGTTTCTACAAAGGCACCAACAACACGGGCCTGCATATCGGGCGCCTGTGGACTTCGGACGGGGAACTTCTGGCCTCGGCGATTTTTGCCAACGAATCGTCGAGCGGCTGGCAGCAGCAGTCATTCGATGCCCCGGTGGCCATTGCTTCCAATACCACGTATGTCGCTTCCTACCGCGCTCCCAACGGTGGCTACGCCGCGAATACGGGCTACTTCCTCGGCAACGGCGCCACGAACTTCCCGCTCCGGGCCTTGCCGGACGGGGAATCGGGCGGCAACGGTGTCTATCGCTACGGCGAGGGCGCCTTCCCCAACCTCTCCTTCAACGGTGCCAACTACTGGGTGGACGTTGTGTTTGACACCGTCCCGCCGGTGGACACCAACCCGCCGACCGTGCTGAGTTACACGCCGGCAAGCGGGGCCACCAACGTGGCGCTGGCCGGGGTGGTGACCATCAACTTCAGCGAAGCCTTGCTGCCCGCCTCGGTCAGCTCCAACAACTTCTTCATCAAGGACGCGGCCAACGTGACCCAGCCTGCGGTCGTTACGCTCTCAGGCAATCAGTTGGCGGTCACCATCACCCCGAACGTTGCCCTGGCGCCGCTGACCAATTTCACGGTGACGATCAAGGGTGGCGCGACGGGCGTGGCCGACCTTGCCACCAATCGGCTGGCGGCGGACGTCACGTGGTCATTTACCACCGGCCCGGGCGACACCACGCCGCCCGAGGTGATTGCCTACAGTCCGGGGCCGGGAATCACCGGCGTATCGCTGGGTGCCCGGGTGCAGGTAACATTTAGCGAGGCCATGCTCGTTTCTTCGGTGACCAACGGCGGCATCACCCTCAGCAATTCACCGGGGGGCGGAAACGTGCCGGTTACGGTCACCTACGACGCGGTTTCCCGGCAGGCGACCGTGACGCCAAACGCGCTGCTCAATCCCGGCACGAATTATCTTGTCACTGTTCGGGCCGGCACCAACGGCGTGCGCGACCTGTCCAGCAATCCGCTGGCGACGAACCTCACCTGGACGTTCAGCACCATGCCGGCCCATCCCTACGGCGAGGGGCCGGGCGGGCCATTGCTGGTCATCACCAGTTCCACCAACCGCATCACGGCCTACCTGGCCGAAATTCTGCGGGCCGAGGGGTTCAACAATTTTTCCCTGCGCGACATCGGGGATGTCTCGACGTCCGTGCTCACCAATTATGATGTGGCAATCCTTGGCTACATGAGCCTGTCCAGTGCGCAGGCCAACACGTTAAGCAACTGGGTGGCGGGCGGCGGACGTCTCATCGCGATGCGCCCGGATGCCCGCCTGCACGGACTGATGGGATTGATCAACACGGGGGCCACGCTGACCAATGCCTATCTGCTGGTTAGCAATGCCTCCAAGCCCGGGGTCGGCATCGTCGGGGAAACCATTCAGTTCCGCGGGGTGGCCAGCCGGTTCGCCCTGAGCAACGCGACTGCCGTGGCCACGCTCTACTCCGGGGTGGCGACCGCGACCACGAATCCGGCGGTGACGTGGCGGGCTTTTGGCACCAACGGCGGGCGGGCGGCGGCGTTCAGCTATGATCTGGCGCAGTCTGTCGCCCTGATGCGGCAGGGCAATCCCGCCTGGGCCAATCAGGAACGTGACGGCTACGCCCCGCTGCGCTCGTCCGATCTGTTCTTCGGCAACGCGTCATTTGATCCTCAGCCCGACTGGGTCAACCTCGACAAAGTGGCCATCCCGCAGGCGGACGAACAGCAGCGCCTGTTGGCCAATCTCATTCTCGAACTCCTCCTGCCCAAGCGTCCGCTGCCCCGTCTCTGGTATTTCCCCGACGGCCACAAGGCGGTCGTCGTCATGACCGGCGACGACCATGCGAACAACGGCACCCAGCCCCGCTTCGAGCAGTATCTGACCTACAGCCCGAGCAACAACGCCGCCGCCGTCACCAACTGGGCGGCCGTCCGCAGCTCTTCCTACCTCTATTTCAACACCCCGCTTTCGAACGCGTTGGCCGCCTCTTATCATAGCAACGGTTTCGAGCTGGGGCTGCATTTGAATACCGGCTGCGCCAACTACGACCGCGGCGATCTCGAATCGTTCTTCCAGGTCCAGTTGGCGGCTTTCCAGGCGAATTTTCCGTCCCTGCCGCCGCCCACCACGCTGCGCACCCACTGCATCGCGTGGAGCGGCTACACCCTGATGCCCGAGGTGGCCCGGCACTTTGGCATCCGGTTCGACGTGAACTACTATTTTTGGCCGCCGGTCTGGGTGGCCAACCGGCCCGGCATCTTTACCGGTTCCGCCATGCCCATGCGTTTCGCCACCGTCGAGGGCACCATCATTGACTGTTTCCAGGCGGCCACGCAGTTGACCGACGAATCGGGCCAGAGCTATCCCGCCACCATCAATACACTGCTGGACCGCGCGCTCGGTTCGGAGGGTTACTACGGCGCATATGTGGCCAACATGCACACCGATTTCAACCCGCTGCCCGAGTCCGACGCCATCGTCAACAGCGCCCTTACCCGGGGCGTTCCCGTCATTTCTGCCCGTCAGATGCTCACCTGGCTGGATGCGCGTCAGGCCGTATCACTCACCAACCAGGTGTGGACCAACAAGACCCTGTTCTTCAACGCCTCCGTTCCCGCTGCCGCCCGCGGACTGCGGACGTTGGTGCCCATTCCGAACGGCCACACCCTCGTCAACGTGCTCTCCAACGGCACGGCCATTGCCGCCGGCACCCAGACCCTGAAGGGCTACGAATACGTCGTCATTCCCACCGGCACCGCCGGCTACCACGTTAATTTCGCCACCGACACCACGCCGCCAACGATTGTCTCGGTGTCGCCGACGAACACCGCCACTGGCGTGTCCCCCGCCACCGGTGTGAGCGTGACCTTTAGCGAGGCGATGCTCGCGTCCAGCCTCACCACCAACAACATCCGGCTGTTGACCGCCGCCAGCAATCTCGTGCCCGCATCGCTCAGTTACAACCCCGCCACCTACACCGTCTCGCTCCAGCCCAGCAACGCGCTGTCGCTTGGCGCGACGTATCTGATTGACGTGCGGGGTGGCTCGAACGGCGTTGCGGACCTTTCCACCAACTGGTTGGCCGCCAGCGCGCAGACCTCGTTCACCGTGCGCGCGGTCGAATTCCTCAGCCTCTGGAATGACGCGGTGACGCCGGGCACGCCCTCCGCGGACGACCCGAATGCCTACGAGCTGGGAACCAAGTTCGAGAGCGCAGTGGCGGGCTATGTTGTGGGGGTGCGCTTTTACAAGGGCACCAACAACACCGGCACCCACACGGGCAACCTCTGGACCATTGGCGGCAGCAATCTGGCCACTGTGACCTTTACCGGCGAAACCGCCTCGGGTTGGCAGGAGCAGTTGTTCCCCGCGCCCGTCGCCATTGCCTCCAATACCACCTACGTCATCTCCTACTTCGCGCCCAATGGCGGTTACGCGGTGGACGCGCCGTATTTCACGACCAGTTACACCAACGCCCCGCTCCGCGCGCCGGCCTCCGGCCTTGTCGGCGGCAATGGAGTGTATCGGGAGTTGACCCCGGGGTTCCCCACCAACTCTTTCAATTCCGCCAACTACTACGTTTCCCCCATTTTCGCTGAGACCCTCGGTCCCGACACCAACCCGCCGGTGGTTGTCTCCATCACCCCGACGAACGGCGCGACCAACGTGCCCGTCACGTCCACCGTGTCCGCGGTGTTCAACGAGGCGCTGCTGGCCGCCACGGTCACCACCAACACCTTTGTCCTGCTTACCCCTGCGAGCAACATGGTGCCCGCGTCCGTCACCTGGAACGCAGGAACCCAGACCGCCACGCTGACCCCCTCCAACGCCCTCGCGCTCGGTGTCACCTACACCGCCCGGTTGCTCGGCGGCACCAACGGCCTGGCCGACCTGGCGACCAACCGACTCGCCAGCAATTACGTCTGGTCCTTCACCACCCAGCTTCCCGACACCAACCCGCCCGTCGTGCTGGCCGTGACGCCCACCAACGGCGCGACCGAGGTCCCTTTGAACAGCGTTCTCACCGTGGCCTTCAACGAGGCGATGCTGTCGAACACCATCACCACCAACACGCTTCGGTTGTTTGACGCCGCCAGCAACCTGGTCAGCGCCGTCGTCAGCTACAACCCGTCCAATTTCACTGCTACCCTTGCCCCGACCGCCCTGCTGGCCGTGAACGAAACCTACACCGCCCGCGTCACCGGCGGCGCAAGCGGCGTGCGCGACCTCGCGTCCAATGCCCTCGCCTCGGACTTCGTCTGGAGTTTCACGAGCAGCAGCCAGTTGGCCTCGAACCTCTGGGGGAATGCGTTCACCCCGGCCATTGCGTCCGCCGATGATCCCAACGCCTACGAGCTGGGCGTGAAATTCCAGAGCCAGTTGGCCGGTTTCATTCGGGGCATCCGGTTTTACAAGGGCACGAACAACACCGGCACGCACATCGGCAATTTATGGACGGCCGGTGGCAGCAATCTCGCCTCCGTCACCTTCACCGGAGAGACGGCCTCGGGCTGGCAGGAGCAACTGTTTGCCTCACCGGTCCCGATTGCCGCCAACACCACCTATATCGCCTCCTATCACTGCCCGAATGGCGGTTATGCGGTGGACACGGGTTATTTCATCGCCGCCGGTTGGACGAACTATCCTCTCCGCGCGCTGACCAACAACGAAGCCGGTCCCAATGGCGTCTTCGCGCTCAGCGGCACCAGCACCTTCCCCACCAATGGCATCGGCGGCAATTACTGGGTGGACGTGGTCTTTGCCGAAACGGTTGGCCCTGACACCAACGCGCCGCTCGTCGTTTCCGTCAGTCCGACCAACGGGGCCACCAACGTCCTCGTCACGACCACGGTTTCCGCCGTGTTCAACGAGGCGCTGCTGGCCGGCACGGTCAACACCAACACGTTTGTGCTGCTGACCGCCGCCAGCAACGTGGTGCCTGCGTCCGTCGCCTGGAACGCCGGCACCCTGACGGCCACGCTGACCCCCTCGAACAACCTTGCCCTCGGTCAGACCTACACCGCCCGCCTGCTGGGTGGCACAAACGGGATCGCGGATCTGGCCACCAACCGTCTCGCGAGCAATTTCGTCTGGTCCTTCACCACCCAGCCGCCCGACACCAACCCGCCCGTCGTGGTCAGCGTCACCCCCACCAACGGCGCGACGGGAGTGGCGCCCGGGACCACCGTTGTGGTCGTTTTCAACGAGGCGATGGACGCGGCCACCATTAACACCAACACCGTCCGCCTGCTGGACGCCGCCAGCAACACCGTGCCCGCCACCCTCACCTACGACGGCGGCACTTTCACCGTCACGTTGACGCCCACCGCCGCACTGGGGCTGGGGCAGACGTTCACTGTCCGCGTGGATGGGGTGACGGACGTGCAGGCCAACCCGCTGGACGCGCCGTTCACCGCCGTGTTCACCGTCGTGGACCAGATCACCATCTGGCC
The DNA here is from genome assembly GCA_046290825.1 of Limisphaerales bacterium. Taxonomy (GTDB): domain Bacteria; phylum Verrucomicrobiota; class Verrucomicrobiia; order Limisphaerales; family DSYF01; genus JBKBTZ01. The sequence goes on along the minus strand of JBKBTZ010000037.1, from coordinate 19,555 downwards.
GCCGTCCGCCACGCCCACTTACATCACCTACGACCCGGGTGACACCAACAGCTACGAGTTCGGCGTCAAATTCTCCAGCAGCCAGGCAGGGGTCATCACGGGCATCCGGTTTTACAAGGGGCCGGAGAACACCGGCACCCACGTGGGGAATCTTTGGACCCTGGGCGGCAGCAACCTGGCCACCGCCGTCTTCACCAACGAGACCGCCAGCGGCTGGCAGCAGGTGGATTTTGCCTCCCCGGTCCCGATTGCTTCCAACACCATTTACGTCGCCTCATATTTTGCCCCGCAGGGTGGCTATTCCGTGGACTTGTCCGGCGATCCGGGCAGTCTGCAAAATGGCGTGACCAACGCGCCGCTCCGCGCCGTGCCCAACACCGAGTCGGCCAACGGCGTGCTCGTCGGCAGCCCCGTTAGCGCGTTCCCAACCAACTCCGCTAACGGCATCAACTGGTGGGTGGACGTGGTGTTTGCGGCCGGCGCAAACACGCCGCCCGTGGTCGCCAACCCCATCGCCGATCAGAGCTTCGGCTACGGCACCAACTTCAGCTTCACCTTCCCGACCAACACGTTCACCGACGCGGAGTCGCCGGTGCTTTCCTACACCGCCACGGGGCTGCCGCCCGGCGTCAGTTTCAACGGCACCACGCGCACTTTCAGCGGCACGCCGACCGCTATTGGTGCCTATCCAATTTCCGTGGTCGCCACGGATACGGGTGCTCCGCCGCTCAGCGCCACGAACACGTTCACCATGACGATCGTCGCCGCCCCCCTGACCGTCACCGCGCTGAACACCAACAAGATTTACGGCACTGTTGTGCAGCCGACGCTCTTTAGTGCGGCCGGTCTGCGGCTGTCTGACACGGTGACCAACGTGACGCTAGCGAGTGCGGGGACGAACGTGGCGGCGACGATTGGGACGTATCCGATCACGGCGACGAATGCGCTGGGGACGGGTTTGACGAACTACGCCATCACCTACGCGGCGGGGACGCTGACGGTGAATGCAGCTTCCCTCACGATTACGGCGGTGGACACGAACAAGGTGTATGGCGTGGAATTGCAGCCGGTGCTCTACACGGTGGCGGGCCTGTTGAACGCGGACAGCGTGACGAACGTGACGTTGACCAGCGCGGGCAGTGGAACGAATGCGCCGGTGGGGAGCTACGCGATTGTGCCGAGCCTGGCGGAGGGCGCGGGGCTTACCAACTACGTCATTGGCTACAGCAACGGGTTGCTGACGGTGGGCGCGGCGAGCCTGACCATCACCGCACTTGACACCATTAAGCTCGCTGGGGTCACGCTCACGTTTGCAGGCACTGAGTTCGTGGTCGCGGGTTTGCTGAACGATGATGCTGTGACGAGTGCCGAACTGGCCAGCGATGGCGCTCCGGCATCGGCATCGGCGGGCACCTACCCAATTACGATCACCAACGCGGTTGGCACCGGTCTTAGCAACTACGTCATCACGTTTGTGGCGGGGACCTTGACGGTCACGAACGCGGGCCTTGAGTTCCGCATCACCAGCATCCTGTTGACGAACGGGGTTGCTACCGTCACTTGGAATTCCGTCAGCAACCTGAGCTATGTGCTGGAATACAACGACGATCTGGCGGGCACGAACTGGGTGGAGGTGCCGCCGGCGATTGTCGCCACGGGGACCAATGCCACGCACACCAACCTGCTGGGCGGCGCGCTGCAACGGTTCTATCGGGTCCGGTTGGGCACGCTGACTCTGCCGCCAGTTCCCGCGCCGTTTATCACTTCGCTCGTCCTCAGCAATAACGTGGCGTTGGTTAGCTGGACTTCGGTCAGCAACGCAACCTACCGGCTGCAATACAAGACCGACCTGCTGGCGCCCGTGTGGGTTGACGTTATTCCCGACGTTACCGCCACCGGCACCAACACCACGCACACGAACTTCATCGGCACCGATCCGCAGCGTTTCTACCGGGTGTTGGTGCCGTAGTTCCCGCTTCATGATACCGATTGCCAAACCGTGCCTCGACGGACGCGAGGCCGATGCCGTCCGGCGGGTCATCGAATCCGGCTGGATCACCCAGGGACCGGAGGTGGCCGCCTTTGAGCGGGAGTTTTGCGCCGTGGTGGGCGCACCGCATGCGTGCGCCGTCTCCAACTGCACCACCGCGCTGCATCTTGCCCTGCTGGCGGCGGGAGTGAAATGCGGGGATGAAGTCATTACCGTGAGTCATTCCTACATCGCCACCGCGAACAGCGTGCGGTATTGCGGAGCCACGCCGGTGTTTGTGGATGTGGACGCGCGGACCTTCAACCTGGACCCCGCGCTGGTGGAGCCGGCCATCACGGAGAGAACGCGGGCGATTTTGTGCGTGCATCAGATTGGCATGCCCTGCGACATGGCGCGTCTGGTGCCGCTGGCGGCGAAGCACAATCTGGCGTTGATTGAGGACGCGGCCTGCGCCATCGGCAGCGAGATTCTGTGGAATGGGCAATGGGAGCCGGTTGGCAAACCGCACGGGGATGCGGCGTGTTTTTCGTTCCACCCGCGCAAGGTTTTGTCCACGGGCGACGGCGGCATGATCACCACACGGCACGCGACATGGGACGCCAGGTTTCGGCTGGGCCGCCAGCACGGGATGTCGGTGACCGACGCGGTGCGTCACGGCTCGCCGCAGGTGATCTTCGAAAACTACCCCGAACTGGGCTACAACTATCGCATGACCGATGTGCAGGCGGCCATTGGCCGGGAGCAGTTGAAGCGGCTGCCCGGTTTGATCGCGCAGCGACGCGAGATGGCGGCGCGCTACCGGGAACTGCTGGCGGAAGTGCCCGGGGTGGGACTGCCCTTCGAGCCGGAATGGGCGCGGAGCAACTGGCAGAGCTTCAGCGTGCGCCTGCCCGCCGGCGCGGATCAGAAGCGCGTCATGCAGCGAATGCTCGATGACGGTATCGCCACCCGCCGAGGCATCATGAACGCGCACCGCGAGCCGGCCTACGAGAACGGCTGTTGGCGGGCCGGCAGCGCCCTCACCGAAAGCGAGCGGGCGCAAAATGAAACAATTCTGTTACCGTTGCATCCCTTCTTGACGGATGACGACCTCGAACGGATTGTGCGCAGTCTGAAACGCGCGCTCCTGCCATGATTTGGTTTCGTCGTTTTCCCTGGCTGGCGGTTTTGCTGGCCCTGGCTTTATCCCCCAAACCTGCGTTGGCGGCCTCGATCAACGTCGCCGGTGGCACGGTGTATCAGGTGATTGACGGCATCGGCGCCAACGTGAACTTCCGGAGCTGGGAGGGAACCAACCTGGTGCCGGTCTTTGACGCCATGATGGATCAGGCGGGGTTCTCGTTGTTCCGGGTGGTGCATGATTTGAGCGACTGGGAGGCCCAGAATGACGACGCCGACCCGCTGACCATGAACTGGGACTACTTCAACTCTGTCTATGGCAGTTCTACCAATGAGTTCCCGAAGCTGTGGGGCCTGATGGAGTTCCTTAACAGTCGGGGTTACACAGATCGGGCGTTCCTCGCTTTCATGGGCTGGGGGCCGGACTGGATGATGGATAGCAACGTGGTCGTGCTGGGCAAACTGCCCCAATTGCGCGCGGGCATGGAGGCGGAGTGGGCGGAGACCATTGCGTCGGCATTGATTTACGCGCGGCATACCCGCGGACTGCAGTTCAGCCTGGTATCCCCGAACAACGAATCGGACATCAACTTCGAGGGCGTGCGGATGGACATGCCGCGCCTCGGCACCAACGCCACCCAATACATCGTGGCCATGCGCAAGCTGGTTGAACTGCTCGACGCGCACGGCATGACAAACCTGGCGTTCGTGGGGCCGGACCGCTCGAAGGCGCCGGACAATGTGGGATACGAATCCATCCCGGCGATGATGGCGGACCCCGCAATCAGCAACCGGATGGCGCACTTTGGAATTCACAGCTATGTGGACGGCGGGGGTTACACGCCCGACGTGGTGGCCTATGTCAACGCCAACAACTTCGGTCCCCGGCGGGTGTGGCTCACCGAGTTCAACCGCTGGTGCGACACCTGCGACTTCGGCGTCGCGGGGAATTACGGCTGGACTGACTCGGCCAAAACCGCGGAGCACCTGCTCTGGCACCTCCAAACCGGCGCGTCGGCGGCGATGGTGTATGAGGGTTATGACAGCATTTACCGTCATCACAATGACGGAGGGAATCCGCCCCAATGGACGGTCTGGGGATTTTGGGGGCTGTTCGGCGTGGACAACACCAACGCGCCGGTGCTGACCTACTCGCCGCGCAAAAACTTTTACACGATGGCGCAAATCAGCCGTTGGGTGCGGCCCGGGGCGCGCCGGGTGGGCGTGGGTGGCAGTTTCGGCAGCCTGTGGCCGCTTTCCGTTTACAAGCATGACGCGCTTGGACAGGTGACGATTGTGGGGCGGAATACCGGTTCCACCACCACTTTGAGCGGAACGCTCGCGAACGTTCCCGCGGTGACGGGGCTGGAACTGTATTACACCACGGCCAACACCAACCTGGCGTTTGGGGGCAGTGTGCCGGTCAGCGGGGGCGCGTTCCCGGCCATTACCATTCCGGGTGATTCGGTGTTCACGCTGACGGGATTCACTGCAAAAAAACTCACCAATGGCATTGCGCGCGCGGGCAGCTTGCCCGCCGGGTCGGCCCTGGATCATTACCGGTATGACGTGACCAATGCCAACGGACGGCTTCAATTCGAGGTGCTCGCGCCGAGTCAGGATGTGGCCTTGTTCGTCGGCAAGACCGTGCCCTCCGATGGCCAGACGCTGGTGGATTATCAGAGCGATCAGCCCGGGACGGTCGGGGAAATGGTGCTGGTCCGGCCCGGCGATTTGCCCAAGCCGCTGGCGGCTGGGCCGTGGTTTCTCTCGGTGCAAAACCGGTCTGGTTTGCCGGTTAGTTATGAGGTTCGGGTGACCAAGTGGGAGCCATTGGAACTGCGCGGCATCGCCCTCGCCAACGGGCAGGTCTGCGTCACCTGGAACAGCATTCCCGGCGCAACCTACGTGGTCCAATCCCAGTTGGCGGCGGCCGGAGCAAATTGGACCGACGCTTCCGTCCCGCTTACGGCGACGAGCACGAATGAATCCCTCTGCCTTCCGCTGCCGGGCAGCACAGCGTTCTTTCGAGTTTTGGAAGGGCCGACACCCTGACTTCCGCCTTGCCCCGGCGATGCCCCGCCGGTCACGGCGTGGTGGAAGGGCGCAGAATTCGCAACCGGTAGAATCGCTGCGCGTGATTTGCGCTCTGCAGGTCGGGAATTTCCACCCAGCCGTAGGTGGTCGCGAGGCCCGTTTGCCAGATGGGGGACCAGTCTCGGAGGTTCGGCGAGGCCTCCACCACATACGCCCGGCCCGGCGCAGCCGGAAATCGCAACCGGCGGATGGCGGTCGGGCTGGCGGGACGATTTAAAAAAATGGGAACGGGCACGTCCAAAGTCGCTTCATTGGAGGGCGCGCTTTCCACCCGGGCGTGGTTGTAGGTGGTTACAAAGAAACGGTAACGCAGTCCCTCCTTGAGTCCGCCCACGCTGGTCCGGGTGACCCCGCCCACATCGAGGCGGATGGGCGAGTCGGCGCCTTCCTCGTGACAATAAACATAGAAACCCGCTGCGGAGCCATCTGCCGGAGGATTCCACGCCAGCGTTACGGTGCGTTCGGCCATCGCCGGGCTGACGACCAGGAGCAATCCCGCCGCCAGCAGCGTGATGCGTGGCGCAATGGCGGGGAATAGCAGTCGGCGCAGCGTCCGGGCCTTCATCGCGGGAACGGGTGCCTCCGTGTTTCGGTGCCCGCGACCGCGCGGTTGGGATCAAAGAGAAAAATGGGGGACCCGATGCCATCCTGGTTGGCAGGGGCTGGCGAAGACACAACGGCCCGCTGCCGGTTTTCGGCCAACGGGGCGCTCCACAGGGGCAGGGGAATTCCCCGCCCGGTCAGGCCACCAACAAACTTCACAAATTCTGATCCCGCGCCCGGGGTTTGTCCGAACTCGGCTCGGGTAAAATACGGAAGCTTTTCCCGGTGACAAGTATTGCGCCGCTGCCGAGGGCCATTTTTCGCGGAAAACCTTGGTTCCCGGCCCCGGTTGTCTCTCTCTGGCAAAGACTTTCGTCGGTTAAGTTTGTGAATAAGTTTTTTGCGGATGGCGGTGGGCCTCGCATTTTCCCCGGCGGTGCCACGGGAAGGCACCGGGGCGGGAGGGTGTCCTAACCGCGTTGTCTGCAAGAGGTTGCGGAACGGCGTGGGGAGAAAAGTGCTGCAACCCCTCCGGGGCAAGGCTAAGGTCCGTCCATGGAAATGTTGGCCCATTGGAATTTGCGCGAGCGGCCCTTCGAGCCGACGTGGGACACGCGGTTCTTTTTTCAGAGCCGTGACCACGACGAGGCGCTCGAGCGGTTGACGTTTCTGGTGAGTGAAGGCTCGATGTTGTTCGGGATGCTGACCGGCGAGATTGGGTGTGGCAAAACGATGACCCGCGCCGTGTTCACCGAGCGGCTGGACCCGCGCCGGTTCTGCGTGGTGACGGAGGAAAACTCCGCCTTTTCCTTCGCCGAATTGCTCGGGCTGGTGCTGGATCAGATTGATCCCGGGGCCAGTGCCACCACCCGCACCAAATACGCCCGCGCGGAGCGGCTCAAAAAAGTCGTCGAGCGCATCTACCACGAAGGCCGCCATCTGGTGCTGGTCTTTGACGAGGCGCAGGAAATGTCGCCAAAGACGCTGAACGAGTTGAAACTCCTGACCAACCTGAACCGCGCGGGGCGCAGCTATCTCACCATCATCCTCGTTGGCCAGCCGGAATTGCGCGGGTTGGTCGAGCAATTGCCGGCGATTGACCAGCGCATCTCCCTGCGGTTTCACCTGAACACCCTGGGGTTGGAGGACGCGCGCAACTACCTTCGCCACCGCCTCAAAGTGGCGGGCCATCCCACGGGTGAATTGTTCACGGCGGACGCGGTGCAACGGGCGTTCCAGCTCTCCCTGGGCGTGCCTCGGGAACTGAACCGGCTGGCCAAGCTCGCGCTGGAATACGCGTGGCTGAAAGAGTTTCCCCAGGTCACCATCGAGGCCATCGAAGCGGTGGCCCGTGATCTCGAGCGCCATCAGAAATTGCCCCGGCCATGAGCCAGGACGAATTCAGCATCAGCGAACTGCGGCGCAAACGCGAGCAGGGCCGCGCGGGTGGCCCGCCGCCCCCGCCTCCGGGTGGCGGTGGCCCCTCGCCGGGACCGGAATCGCGCGGACCCTCGTCTGCGCCGGGAGCGGGACCGACGTTCGTCCGCCCGGCTACTCCGGGCGTGCCGGTGGGCCGGGCCGCGCCACCGCCCGCTCCCGAAGGTGAGCTGCCGGTGGATCCGTGGCGTGTGCTGGGCGCCTTGCGACGGGGCTGGTATTGGCCTGTGCTGGCGGCGGTTTTGCTCGGCGCCGTTGGCTATCTCGTGGGCGTCCGTTTCGCGAAATCGCAGATCAAGATCACGCTGGTGCGGCAGACCGGCGGCGATTTTGGTGGCGGGGTGGAAGGCCAAACGCTCCGCCTCGACCATCTCAACGTCAACACCCTCGTCAACCTCATGGCCTCGATGGAGCTGGCCCGGCGCGGCGCGCCCAAGGTTCAGCCGCCGATGGATCCCGGGGACCTGCTGGACGCACTGGAGATTTCCCTCCCGCAGGGTTCCGACCTGATCGAATTGAAGTTCCGGCTTCGCGAAGCCGAGCGGCTGCCCAGCCTGGCCAACACCTACGCGGCGGAAATCGTCGCCTACGGCCGGGAACTCCAGGTGGCGGAGGCAAACCGATTGTTGGGCACCTTTTCCAACCGGCTGCAGGAAATTGACGAGAACCTGCGCCGGGCCAACGAGGAACTGGTCGCCTTCCAGAGCGAAAAGGGGGTCCTCGATCCCGTGGCGCAGGCCGCGGCCTTCACCAAGCAACTGGTGGACTCGCGCGTGGCCGCCTACGCCAAACAAATCCAGATTGACCAGATCGCCGCGCAGATGGAGTTCCTGGAAAAGGAGATGCCGCGCGCCAATCCCTACGCCGAACAACTGGATGCCGCCCAGCGTCGGCTCGCCACGCTCGAGGCGCGTTACACTGACCAGCATCCCGAGGTGCGCGCGGTGCGGGATGAAATTGAGGCCCTCACCCGTCGTGCTGCTGCCTTTGCCACCAACGCAACCGGCGTGGGTGCCCTATCCGGCGCGACGCAATCCCGCCTGCTCGAATTGCGCGCCCAGAAAGCCCAGCTCGAGGCGGAGATCCGCGAGATGGAACGCGCTCGCGAGGAGTTGCAACGACAGGTCACCGGCCTTTCCGAAGTCCAGATCGCCTATGCCGACCTGCGCGGGCGAGTGGACGCCCTGCTGAAAACGCGCGAAGTCATCACCAAACGCCAGCGCGAGGTCGAGATGTATTTCGACAATGCCCGCGGTTATTTCCGCATCCTCGCGCCGGTAAGCGAAAAGGATGTGGACCGCCTCGTGGCCGCCAAGAAGGCGCAAACCACCGCCGCCAAGGCCGCCATGCTCGGGTTTCTGGGGGTCGCCGGTTTGGTGGTCCTCCTGGACCTTCGTCAGCAGACGCTCAAGACCGTCGGCGATGTCGAGCGAGTGACCAAGCTCCGCGTGCTCGCCACCCTCGGGGACCTCAACAAGATGTCGCCTGCCGAGCGGGATCGCTGGGCTTTCCGCGCGTGGACGCTCGTGGCCGGTCAACTCAATGTTTCCGCCAACCACGGCATGGTGTGCGGGTTCATGTCCTCCGGCCCCGGCGAGGGGCGCACCACCTGGATCAAACTTTTGAGCGATGCCGCCAGCCAGCGCGGTCTGCGGGTCCTGACCGTGGCCACGAAACCTTCGGGCACCGGGGCACCTGCCACCGAGGCGGAATCAGCGAACCAGGAAAAATCTTTCGGCGATGCAGTCGAACAGGCGATGGCCGAAGGGGCGAATGCCCGGGAAAACGGAGCCGGGAATCCCGGGGAGGGCAAGCGTGGCACAGCGGTGTTGAACGCCAGTGCGTTCGCCTTCCCCGCCGAGGTGGTGCAGAGGTTTACTGCCGGCGACGTGCCGGCCGCGCACATTCCGCTGCCCGGCTGGGTCTGGAATCTGGAGCGGCGCAAGCAATGGCAATCCGCCCTCGCGCACTGGCGGGCGATTGACAATCTCGTGCTGCTCGTCGAACTGCCGCCCGCTTCCGTCCCCGAGTCCGTCCTGCTGGCCGAAAGCCTGCCGCAAGTGGTCTGGCTCGTCGAAAGTGGCAAAGCCCGCATTGGCGAGACCAAGGAGCAGTTGGAAATGCTCCGCCACGCCAAATGCCGGCTTGTCGGCGCCGTCCTCAACCGAGAACCTGAACCGGTCATCAAACTATGAAAACCTCCATCCTCCTCTCCTGGCTTGCGCTCGCCTTGGCGGCGTTGCCGGTTTGCGCGGCGGAAGACACCGTGGCTCCGGCGCGCTCCGGGACTTCGGGCAAAACCGCCGTTTGGACCGGCAAGTTCACCCTCGAGGCCGGCGACGTCGTGAACATCCGCCTCTATGGCGTGGAAGGCTCCGAGCGCACTGGTGTCACCATTGGCCCGGATGGGCGCCTGTCCTACCTCCAGGCGGCCGACGTGCTCGTCGCGGGCCTCACGGTGGATGAACTGCGCGCGCGCTTGGACGAGGAACTGGGCAAATTCATCCGCAACGCCCGCACCGTCGTCACGCCCGTGGCCTACAACAGCAAGAAGTATTACGTCCTCGGCGCGGTGCAGCGGAAGGGGGTGTTTCCCTTCACCCGACCTCTCACATTGATCGAAGCCATCGCCAACGCGGGCGGTTTGCAAACCGGCCTCTACAACCAGAAGGCCGTCGAACTGGCCGACCTCCAGCGCAGTTTCCTTGTCCGCCGCGGCGAACGCGTGAAAGTGGATTTCGAGAAGCTCTTCCAGCACGGCGACCTCAAGCAGAACATCGCGCTGGAACCGGGCGACTTCCTCTACTTCCCGCCGGCCAGCCTGAATGAGGTGTATGTCCTGGGCGAGGTCGTCACGCCGGGCGTGGTGCCCTTTGTGGCCAGCGGCACGGCCATCAGTGCCGTCACCCAGTGTGGCGGCTTCACGTCGCGCGCCTACCGGCAGAAGGTGCTCGTTGTGCGTGGCTCGCTGAACCAACCCGAGACCTTCGTTGTCAACGCCAAGGACATCCTCGAAGGCCGCGCGCCGGACTTCAAACTCCAGTCGCGCGACATCGTGTTCATCGCCGAGAAGCCGTGGGCGCGCGCGGAGGAACTCCTCGACCTCGCCGGCTCCGCGTTCCTCCAAGCGATGACCGTCACCCACGTCAATACCCACCTCGATCCCATCATCGAGAACCCCCTCTACAAATGACCATGAAAACTGTCCTTCTTATTGCGCTGGTGGCGGGGCTGGCGGGTTTCACCGGCTGTTCCACCTACAAGCCGGCGGCCCAGCCGTTGGCGGGTGCCGCCACCCTGACTCCGACCGTCGCCAAGGTCCCGCCACCCGAACTCTGCCGCCCGGTGGAGGAGCCGTTCGTGCTGGGCGCGGGCGACCAGTTGGAGATCGAGGTCATCGGGGAGCCTGGTTCGCGCTCTGAGGTGACCGTGGGTCCGGACGGCAAAATCTATTACCATTTGCTGCCCGGCCTGAACGTGGCGGGCCTGACCTTGCGGGAGACACGGGCGCGGATTGAAAACGGCTTGAAGGCATATGTGCGCGGCGAACCGCAGGTCTCCGTCACGCTCCGCCAGATTCAAAGCAAGCATGTCTGGATCATGGGACGGGTGGGGCAGCCGGGCATCTATCCGTTGACCGGACCAACCTCGCTGCTCGAGGCCCTGGCGCTGGCCGGTGGCACTTCGCAATCCGACTCCCTCACCACCACCGAGGAACTGGCAGACTTGCGGCACAGCTTCGTGGTGCGGGAGGGCGAGATGCTGCCGGTGGACTTCCAGCGGCTGCTGCGCGAGGGCGACACCCGGCACAACATTTACCTCCGCCCGGGCGATTTCATCTTCGTGCCGTCCGCCCTGTCGAAGGACATCTTCGTGCTGGGAGCCGTCCGCAACCCGGCCGCCATCGGCTATCGCGACAACCTGACGTTGGTCGGTGCCCTGTCGGGCGCGGGCGGGTTGATTCCGCGCGTCTCGCATGGGGCGCAGGTGGCCATCGTCCGGGGTTCGCTGACGGCTCCGGTGGTCACGGTGGTGGACGTGGAAGCGATTCTCCGGGGGCAGGCCAAAGACGTGCTGCTCGAGCCGCGGGACATCGTCTTTGTGCCCAACTCGCCCTATCGGACGCTCAACCGTTATGTGGACATGATCCTGAACACGTTTGTCGGCACGGTGGCGGCCAACGAAGGCATCCGCGCGGTGGATCCGAACGCGCTCGGGGTCGGCATCAATGTGCCGGTTGGAGGGAAATAACCCGACGGTCAGCGACCATTGCAAACCGGTGGTGGCCAGCGCCCCACCGGTTTTTTTGCTGCTCCGATTCGGCAGCTTTTGTCCGACCGCTCTCGCTTGGTAGCACGAATGTCCTCATCCGCAGTGATTTGGCCGTTGGTGAAGCGTGGTTGCAGCAGGCAGGTTTTCCACCGTCCGACCGGCAGAAGGTCGGGGCGCGGCGGATTGGTGGAGGTTGCTGCGGACGGGGTCGTCGGGCACCGATGTCGTCCGCCGCAGTCAAAAAGAATCGGGGGCCGGACTTGCGTCCGGCCCCCGACTGACGATGAGGTTTATACGCCGTCGTCGCGGCGCTCAGAAGGGTAGTGCGGCCAACTTGGGGGGATCGCTGTTCGAACCGCACTACAAGCAAAACCTCTCTGCCAACCCTAAACGAACAGCGAAGCTGTCAAATATCTGAACGTTTGACGTAGCTGCCCGCGTGCCCGTTCAAAAAATTCTCATTTCCGCGGAACCGGCGAAAATGCCTGATTTTCCGGGAGTTCTCACCGGGCAAACCCGGGCATGGCGGCTGCCTCAAAAAAAATTTCCGTGCGGGCGCGCTGCTGGATCACCCGGGCGAGCGGGGTTCGCCCGTCCGGCGCCAACGATCGCCGCAATGCCTCCGCCTTGCCTGCCCCGGCGGCGAGCACCCACACGGCGCGAGCGGCCGCCAATGGGCCGTGTCCAAGGGTCACCCGGCAGGGCGGGGGTTTGGGGGAGTTCCAGACCGGCAGGAAGACCGATTTGAGGTCCGCCTCGGTGTCGGCCTGTCCCGGGAACAGAGAAGCCACATGACCGTCCTCACCCAGCCCGAGCAAAACGAGGTCGAGTTGTGGCACGTTCTCCGGTTGTCCGGTGATCGCCCGCAACTCCGCTTCCGCCTGCCGGGCGGCTGTGGCCGGTTCCAATTCACCCGGGATGCGGTGGATGTTCGCGGGCGGCACGCGGGCCGGCTCCAGCAGGCATTCGCGGGCCAGTCGGAAGTTGCTCTCCGCGTCATTCGGCGGCACGCACCGTTCGTCGGCCCAGAAAAAATGCGCGTGGCCGAAATCCGCGCCCGTCACAGCGGCGAACTTCACTGCCGCGGTGAAAAACTTTCGTGCGATCCGTCCCCCGGAAAGGGCGACGAGGTGCCGCCGCCCGGCGGCGCGGTCGGCCAGCAAGGTTTCGATCCACGCCTGCGCGGCGGCGACCGCCAGCGCGTCGTCGGTCGGAAAGTGCTTGAGGTCGGTGTGCCCCATGATCACCGGAGAGGTTGGGGTTCGCGCCAGGCGTGACCGCTTTGGGCGAGCAGTTCATCGGCGACCGTCGGCCCCCAGGTTCCGGCCGCGTAAAACTCACGTTCCGTCAACGCCCGGCCCGCCCAGCCTGCGCGGATGGAATCCACAATTTCCCAAGCTTGTTCCACCTCGTCGCGCCGGATGAACAGGGTGGCGTCGCCGACGATGGCGTCCAGCAGCAGCCGCTCATAGGCTTCGGGGGTGTAGGCGCCAAACTCCGCGTCGTAGCTGAAGTGCATCCGCACCGGGCGCAGGCCGTAGCCCACCCCGGGCACCTTGCCGTTGAAGCGCAGCGAGATGCCCTCGTTGGGTTGCAGGCGCAATGTCAACGAGTTGGCGTCGAGGCGGGGACCGCATTGCGCGGCGAAAAGCACGTTGGGAGTGGGCTTGAACTGCACCCGCACCTCGCTCGCGGTCATCGGCAGCGCCTTGCCCGTCCGCAAATAGATCGGCACGCCCGCCCACCGCCAGTTGTCCACAAACAGCTTCAAGGCCACGAACGTTTCCACGTTCGAGTCTGGGCGCACCCGTTCCTCCGCGCGGTAGGCGGGGCGCGTCTCGCCCGCCACGGTGCCGGCGGTGTATTGGCCACGCACCACCAATCGCGACACTGTCTCGGGAGCGTAACGGCGGACGGCGGAGAGCAGCTTCACTTTTTCGTCGCGGATGGGTTCCGCCTCGAGCGATACGGGCGGCTCCATGCATACCAGGGCCAGCACCTGCAGGAGATGGTTCTGCACCATGTCCCGGAGCGCGCCCGCCTCTTCGTAATAGCCGCCGCGCCCGCCCACGCCGAGCCGTTCGCTCACGGTGATCTGGATGTGGTCCACCGCGTCACGGTGCCAAAGGCGCTCGAAAATCGCGTTCGAGAACCGGAAGGTCAGGATGTTCTGCACCGTTTCCTTCCCGAGGTAATGGTCAATGCGGAACACCTGTTGCTCGTGCGCGAACCGCGTCAACTCGTGGTTCAACGCCCGTGCGCTGGCCAGATCATGCCCGAACGGCTTCTCGACCACCAAGCGCTGCCAGTGACCATGCCCATCGCGGGTCAGCAGTCGCGCGCCGTGTAACTGCTCCGCCACCTGGCTGAACTGGCTCGGCAGCGTGGCCAGATAAAACAGCAGGTTCTTTTGCAGGGCCGGGGAGGGGAACCCGGCGATCATGGCGGCCAGTTTGCGATAATCCTCCGCCTCGCTAATGTCGCCCCGGCAATAATGCACCTTCGCGGCGAACGTCTCCCAGACTGCTGCGTCCACGGGACGGCTCCGCGAAAACCGCTCCAGGGCGGTGCGCAGTTCCGCCCGCCAGGATTCGTCCGATTTCTCCCGGCGCGCGAAGCCTACGATGCGGAAATCCGCCGGCATCTGGCCGTCCTTGAAGAGGTGGTAGAGCGCGGGGATGAGTTTGCGGGCGGTCAGGTCGCCACTGGCTCCGAAGATGACCAGCGTGCATGGCTCGACCGCCTTGCGCGCGTGATCCAGCCGGCACGTCATCAACTCGTCCAGTTCGTCGTGGCCATTCATGGGAGCGACTGTGCGCCAAACCCCTCCGCAATTCAATCGGCCAGGTGGGCCGGGCCGGGGGGGCGGCATCGCTGCGCGGACTTTTCCGGTATCCCTCAAATGAGTTATGGCGGTTTAGGCCGGTTCTGCTTTGCTACCGCCATGTCACTTTTTCACGCCCTGCTTCTGCTCGGGACCGTTGCGCTGGCCGCCGCCACCGAACCGCGCCTGCCCAACATTGTGCTCATTTACGGCGACGACATCGGCTATGGCGACTTCAGTTGCTACGGCGCAACCGCGGTGCAGACGCCCAACGTGGACCGACTGGCCCGCGAAGGACTGAAGTTGACCAGCGCCTACTGCACTGCGGGCACCTGCACGCCCTCGCGCTACTCGTTGCTCACCGGGGAATACGCCTTCCGCAAGCCCGGCACCGGCGTGCTGGCGGGCGACGCCGCGATGATCATCGAACCCGGTCGTCCCACGCTCGCCTCGATCCTTCGCGACGCCGGCTACACGACGGCGGTGGTGGGCAAATGGCATCTCGGTCTGGGCGCCGGAGGTGCGTCGCTGGATTGGAACCAGTTCATCCGCCCCGGGCCGCGCGAAGTCGGGTTCGATTACTCGTTCATCATGGCCGCCACCGGCGACCGGGTGCCCTGCGTATATGTCGAGAACCAGCGGGTCGTGGGGTTGGATCCAGATGACCCAATCCGCGTGAATTACCGCGAACCGTTCCCCGGCGAGCCGACCGCGATGACGAATCGCGAGGCCCTCAAACAGAACTGGAGCCACGGCCACAACATGGCCGTCGTCAACGGCATCGGGCGCATTGGCTACTTCACCGGCGGACGGAAGGCGCTCTGGCGGGACGAAGACATGGCGGATGACTTCACGCGCAAGGCCCTCGAGTTCATCGAGCGTTCGCGGGAAAAACCGTTTTTCCTGTTCTTTGCCACGCACGACATCCACGTGCCGCGTGTGCCTCACGAGCGGTTTGTGGGGAAAACCGCCATGGGCCCGCGCGGTGACGCGCTGGTGCAGTTCGATTGGTGTGTCGGCGAAATCCTGCGCAAGCTCGATGAGCTTAAGCTGGCGGACAACACGCTCATCGTGCTGACCAGCGACAACGGGCCGGTGCTGGACGACGGCTACCAGGATGAGGCGGGGGAGAAGGTGGGCGACCACCGCCCGGCGGGGCCGTTCCGGGGCGGCAAATACAGCCTCTTCGAGGGCGGCACGCGCATGCCCACGCTCGTTCGCTGGCCCGCCCGCGTAAAGCCGGGGGTCAGCGACGCCCTCATCAGCCAGGTGGATTTCCCGGCCACGTTTGCCGCGCTCGTGGGCCGGGAGGTGGATGCCCGGAAGATGCCTGACAGCGTGAACGTGCTGCCTGCCCTGCTCGGCGAATCCCCGAAGGGGCGGGACCATCTGGTGCAGCATTCCGGACGGCTCGCGCTGCGGGCGGGAGACTGGAAATACATCACGCCCGGGCCGGTGCGCGACACCTTGGATGCCTCAAAAGCCACCGTGGCCCGCTTTCCCAACGGAGCACTGTTCAACTTGAGCGTTGACCCCGGCGAGACGAACAACCTCATTGCCCGCGAACCAGAGAAAGCGAAAGAACTTGCCGCCCTGCTGGAAAAAATCCGGGACGGCGGTCGAACGCCTGAACCGCCCGCTGCAAATTGAATGTGGCACCCGCCCCCGGCGGGTGGTTTTCGGCGTCCCGCCGAGAACATCGTTCACCATTCTGCAATTTTACGTGCGGTTCAGTTCCGCGCCATCACCTTGCCGCGCAGTTCGATGACCGACGCAATCGGGTCAGGAGCTTGCGCGGGCAGGGTGAGTTCCCAGCCTGCTGGCGTGGCGGCCACCGTGATCCGGCCCGCCTTGCGCCCGGCGAGGAAAGAAGCCGTGGGCGCGCGCCCTTCGGCCACGGCGGGCACCAGCAGTTTCCCATCGGCCGGCCAGTCGAACACATGCAGGTAGAGGCGGCCCGGTTTGGCCGTGATGCGGCCCCACGGCACCTCGCCCAGCGGGTTGGCGGTGGTGCCATAAATGGCCGGCCCGTTCACCTTCATCCACGTGCCGATGGCGCGGAAGGATTTCACCGTCTCGGGCGTCAGCGAGCCGTCGCCGGTGGGGCCGACGTTCAAAAGGTAGTTGCCGCCCTTGCTGGCGATGTCCACCAGGTTGCGGATGAGCGTCTCGTCCGATTTCCAGGCATGGTCGTGCGCGCTGTAGCCCCAGGTGGTGTTCAGCGTCATGCACGTTTCCCAGTCCACGTCCGGCATGCCGGTGGCGGGAATGTGCTGCTCGGGCGTGATGAAATCGCCATAACGCGGGTCCAACTGCGCGGCGAACCCGTCCGTGCCCATGCTTTTCCAACCGGCCTCGGCGCTGCGAAACAGACGGTTGTTCATGATGATATGCGGCTGCTTGCTCCGCGTCAGGCGCATCAGGTCAAACGCGCGCCAAGCGGTGTCGCCTTGGAAATCCTGCGCGCTGTAATCCCACCACATGACATCCACGCGGCCGTAGTTCGAGAGCAGTTCCGCGACCTGGGCGTGGAGGTAGTCCACATACTTGGCGTGGTCGCGCTCGCCATGGGGATAAGGTTGGCCCTTGAGGGGATGGGGAAGCTGTTGCGAGAGCGCATAGCCATACTGGTCGTGGTGCCAGTCAATCACCGAATGGTAGAACCCCACCCGCAATCCGTCCGCGCGGCACGCGGCGACGATCTCGCGGACCAGGTCCCGGTTCAGCTTGGACCCGGCGTCGAAGTCGCTCACCCGCGAGTCATGCAGCGCGAAACCGTCGTGGTGTTTGGTGGTGAAGACCAGGTAGCGGCAGCCGGCCTCCTTGGCGAGGCGCGTCCATTCCCGGGCAAATCCTGGCTTGGGCTGGAACAGCGGGAGCGCGGCCGCCGCGTAGGTGTCGGTGTCGGCCTTCACGCGCTGTTGAATCCATTCCATGCCGCCACGCGTGCCGACGGGCTTGCCGTCCCACGTGCCGGCAAGGCCGGAATACAGCCCCCAGTGGACAAACATCCCGAAGCGCGCCTCGCGCCACCATTTCATCCGGGCGTCCCGCTGGGCGGGAGTTTCCGTGGCGGTGGTGGGGGCGGCCATGCCGGGTGTGGCTGTGAGGATCAGGGCGGACAGGGCGAGGGAGGCGTGGACAAGATGCATCATTCGCGGAGTGAAGCAGCCTGGGCGCGTGCCTCCAATCCCCAAATGGGGGGAGGGCCGGGACAAAGAAAAACCCCGCCACGCGATTGGACGGCGCGGCGGGGCCAAGTTCGCGGTTCCCGCGTTATTTCCGATTCAACACGATGAAAGCGTGGATGATGCCGCCGATGCCGCACAGCACAATCCACAGGATCAGGTTGATGATGAAGTCCTTGTTGGCCCCGCACTTCATATACACCGCGACGGGCGGCAGGAAGATGCAGAGGATGATTTGCAGGATGCTCATGTTCTGGCCTTTGGTTGAGGGTTAATCTGCCTGACGCGGGCGTTATAGGGGGCCGGGCGGCCTCCGTTCAAGCCAAAGGTCGGCCCGGCGGCGTTCGGACATCTCCGCCCATGGCGGGGATGCGGGGCGGCGACCTCGGAGCGCGGACGGCCTCGTCCGCGGCCGCGGTCAAATACCCGCCGCAGTCACAGCTTCCGCCGCATGGCCGATCGCCGGCCGGTTATCGGGGGCCACCCCTCACGACCGGCTACATCGCTGCGGATGGGGACATCCGCGTTCCTTTTCGGGGGCTTGGAGGGTCGTCAGCCCGGCGGGAAACCCAGATGCTGCCGACGGCTTTTTGCGGGGCATTGACAACGCCGCCGCGCGGGGCCATCCCAATCTCATGCCGCTTTACGAATACGAACTGACCGAGGGCGACTGCAAGGTGTGCGGCGGGCGTTTCACGCTGATGCGCCCGTTGAGCGCCAAACCCCTGACGCATTGCCCCGCCTGCAAGAAGCCCGTGCGCAAGGTGATTTCCAGCTTTAGCTCGCCGCAAAAACTCAAGCCGCTGTCCATTTCCGACGCAAAAAAGGCCGGCTTCCAGGTCTTCAAAAAACTCGGCAAGGGCGAATACGAAAGGCAGTAGGAAGCGCGGGCGAAGGGCGGGAGGATTGAGGGGGAAGGCTAATCCGACGGATTGGCTGGCCTCCACACCGAGAGGGGTGCTTCTTCTGTTGGCTGCCAAAGTTTCCCCACCCCTTCGTGCAATTCGTGTCTCGCCCTAAACGTTTGCATTCGCACGTTCCCGCACGAACTTCCCGCATGAACCCAAAAGATTTCCTCCGGCTTGGTGTGCCGTTGGGCGAGGCCACGCGGCGCGCCACGGATTTCGTCGCCCGGTTCATTTTGGCGGGCGGCGACAAGGCGCGTCTGCCCGCGGAAGTCGCCGCCATCGTGGCCAACCCCACGGCGTTTGTGGGGGATGAACTGCGCGGGGAATTCGCCCGGGCACTGCTGGCGGCCCCGCCACCGCCCCGGGCCGCACCCGTGCCTTGCCATCAATGGGGCGAGGGGCTGGACCACGAGGCCGTCATGCAGATGGAGCGGGCCTGCCTCCTTCCCGTAGCAGTGGCCGGGGCGCTAATGCCGGACGCGCATGTGGGCTACGGCCTGCCCATCGGCGGCGTGCTCGCCACCGAAAACGCGGTCATCCCTTACGCCGTCGGCGTGGACATCGCCTGCCGCATGAAATTGACCGTGCTTGATCTGCCCGTGCGCGACCTGGTCGAAAAGCAGGACCGCCTCGCCCGCGCTCTCGAAAGCGAAACGCGGTTCGGCGTGGGCGCCGCTTTCCGCGAACGCCGCCAGCATCCCGTCATGGACGAGGATTGGTCCGTCAGCCCGGTGACTCGAGCCGGCAAGGACAAGGCGTGGGCGCAACTGGGCACCAGCGGCAGCGGCAATCATTTCGTTGAGTTTGGCCTGTTCACGGCACACGACCGCATCGGCGCGCTGGCGCCGGGAACGTATGTGGCCCTGCTCTCGCACAGCGGCAGCCGGGGCACGGGCGCGGCGGTGTGTGATCATTACTCGAAGATCGCGTTCCGCCGTCTGCCCGACCTGCCGGGCGAACTCAAACGATTGGCGTGGCTGCCGCTCGATTCCGAACCGGGCCAGGAATACTGGCGCGCCATGGAGCTCATGGGCCGTTACGCTGCCGCGAACCACTGGTGCATTCACCATCACATTGCCGCGCGCCTCGGTGCGGAGGTCCTCCTCGACGTGGAGAACCACCACAATTTTGCGTGGAAGGAACGGCATGTGATTGACGGCGTGGAACGCGAAGTCAT
>JBKBTZ010000036.1:0-30837 GCA_046290825.1 Limisphaerales bacterium | reverse complement strand
CGCCCAAAGTGCGGCGCTCTGCCGAGACGCCGCTACGTGAGACCATCGCCACCGCGTTCGACCTCGGCAAGGGGACGCTGCTCGCGCTGGACTCGCGCGGGCGCGTCACCGTCCACAGCACCGAGCGCGTCTGTCCGCAGTGCGACCGTGCCTTCGAGCCGCTCGACCCGAAAAATTTCAGCTACAACTCCCCCGCCGGCTGGTGTCCCAAATGCCGCGGCTTCGGCGAATTGTTTTATCTGCCCGACGTCGAGCGCGGCGCGAATGCGGATGCGGTCGAGGAAAGCTGGTGGAGCTGGGCGAACGAACGCGAGGTCTGCCCCGAATGCCACGGCGCACGGCTGAATCCCGTGGCCCGCGCCGTGCGGCTGGCCTGCCAACCCCTCACCCGGCCTAAAGGCCACCCTCTCCCCGTCCGACGGGGAGAGGGTGGGGGTGAGGGGCCGCGCGCCAAGCTGGATTCCGCGCCGACGATCGAAACCCTCTCCGCGCTCGACGTCGCTGCCGCCGCGCAATTTTTCGCGCGGCTCAAATTCGACGCGCGCGCCGCCGCCATCGCCCGCGACATCCTGCCCGAGATTCGCGAGCGGCTGCGGTTTCTCAACGAAGTCGGCCTGGGCTACCTGCAACTCGGGCGCGGCGTGCCGACGCTTTCGGGCGGCGAGGCGCAGCGCATCCGGCTGGCGGCACAACTCGGCTCGAATCTCAGCGGCGTGCTCTACGTGCTCGACGAACCGACCATCGGCCTGCACGCGCGCGACAATGAACAACTGCTCAACACGCTCGAACGGCTGCGGGCGCGCGGCAATTCCGTGCTCGTGGTCGAACACGACGAGGAAACGATGCGCCGCGCGGACCACATCATTGATCTCGGGCCGGGCGCGGGCGTTCACGGCGGACAGGTGGTGGCCAGCGGGACGTTGCGTGAATTGATGCGGCACAAGGAGTCCGTCACGGGGCAGAGCCTGCGGGAGCAGGCGGAGAAGCGGCATCCCGCGCGGGGCGAACGGCGCGCGGTGTCTTTGGAGTGCGGTGACTCGTCACCGCTTTCCAAGAACGCCACGTCTGCCCGCAAGCTGGACAGCAACCAACGGTTCCAGAAAAGCGGCGACAAGTCGCCGCACTCCAAAGACGTGCTCACCCTGCATCACGCTGCAAAGAACAACCTGCGCGACCTGACCGTGCGCTTTCCGCTGGGCTGCTTCGTCTGCGTGACCGGCGTCAGCGGCTCGGGCAAGAGCACGCTGATCCGCGACTGTCTGCTCCCCGCGTTGACGGCCGCGCTGAAAAAGCGGAGCACGCAGCACACAGCACGCAGCACGCCGCGCGTTACCGGCCACGAATCCATCGCCGCGGTTTACGAAGTGGACCAGTCGCCGATTGGCCGCACGCCGCGCTCGATCCCGGCGACCTACGTGGGGTTCTTTGACGAGATTCGCCAGTTGTTCGCGCAGGTGCCGGAGGCGCGGATGCGCGGTTACTCAGCGAGCCGGTTCTCGTTCAACAGCGCGCAGGGCCGCTGTCCCGAATGCGAAGGCGCGGGCGTCATCAAGCTGGAGATGAACTTCCTGCCGCCCGCCTTCGTGCGCTGCGAAACGTGCAACGGCACGCGCTTCAACCGCGAGACGCTGGACATCGAATACGCCGGCAAAAACATCGCCCAGGTGCTCGACCTCAGCGTCGAGGAGGCAATGACGTTTTTTGCCGCGC
The DNA here is from genome assembly GCA_046290825.1 of Limisphaerales bacterium. Classification (GTDB taxonomy): domain Bacteria; phylum Verrucomicrobiota; class Verrucomicrobiia; order Limisphaerales; family DSYF01; genus JBKBTZ01. The sequence goes on along the minus strand of JBKBTZ010000036.1, from coordinate 29,127 downwards.
ACAAGCGCATCCACCGCGCGTTGCAGGCGCTGCACGACACCGGGCTCGACTACCTCAAGCTCGGCCAGACCAGCCCGACGCTCAGTGGCGGCGAGGCGCAGCGGGTAAAGCTGGTGAGCCATCTGCTGGCCGGGCTGCGTCCCGGCGCTGACGCGATGGCCGATCGCCAATCGCCAATCGCCAACCGTTCACGCATCCCGCATCACGTATCACGCAACTTGTTCATCCTGGAGGAGCCCACCATCGGCCTGCACATCGCCGACGTGCGGCGCCTCGTGGAGGTGTTGCAACGCCTGGTGGACGCGGGGCACACGGTGATCGTCATTGAGCACAACCTGGATCTCATCGCGGAGGCGGACTGGGTGATTGACCTCGGTCCCGAAGGCGGCGAAGGCGGGGGCCGGATCGTCTGCGAGGGCACGCCCGAGCAGGTGGCCCGGAACCGGCGCTCGCACACGGGGCGTTTTCTGCGTAGCGTTTTGCCGCAACCATGAGCGACCCCTACGAGGAACTGCTGGGCGGTGAATGGCATCTGCGGTTCGGGCCGGGCGAACGGCACGAGCAGATTTGCGCCCGGTTGCACGCGACGATGCTCGCGGCGGTCGCGAACCTGGCGTCCACCCGCCTGCTGCCCGCGCGGGCCAAGGTGCGGCTCAATGACACGCACACGGTGCGGCCCGATCTGGCGCTGGTGACGCGGGCCAACGACCGCCTGTGGCTGGCCGTGGAGATTGTCAGCCGGGACGACCATCAGGTGGACACGGTCATCAAGAAGCAGATTTACGAGGACGTGAAGCTGCCGCGCCTGTGGATGGTGGACCCGCGTTACGACAACGTGGAGGTGTATCAGGCCACGCCGTATGGAATGGCATTGAAGGCGATTCTCGCGGGCAGCGAGGTGCTGGAGGAACCGCTGTTGCCCGAGTTTCAGATCACCGTGCGGGAGCTGTTTGGGGTGTAGGGACGGCCGCGGCAGGGACGGACGGTTCCGCCGCCGGCAGGGAAAAATGGAAACAACTGCCCCGGCCCATTTCGCTCTCGACCCAAACCCGTCCGCCGTGGCTCTGGACGATGTGTTTCACGATGGACAGGCCCAGGCCGGTGCCGCCCTGCTCGCGGGACCGGGCCTTGTCCACGCGGTAAAACCGCTCGAAGACGCGCTCGCGCGCCTCCTCGGGAATGCCCGGGCCGTCGTCCGCCACGGAGATTTCCACCAGCCCGGCATCGCCGCACCGTCCCCGCAACACCACGGTGCCCTCGGCGCGCCCATACTTGATGGCGTTGTCCACGAGGTTGCTCAACACCTGCTGCACGCGATTCGGATCGGCGCGGGCGGTGAGTTCCGGCAGTTCGTTGACGAGCCGGGTGCCGCGCGCGGCCGCCCGGGGCCGGAAATCCTCGCACAACTTGGCCGCCAACGGTCGCAGGGCGACGGGCTGCATCTGCAGGCGGATGCGGCCCGATTCCAGTTCGGAAATGGTGAGCAGATCCTCGATGAGCAGCTTCAGCCGTTCGGCGTTGCGATCAATGGTTTGCAGGAACTTGAGCGCGATGGCGGGGTCGTCCTTCGCGCCGTCGAGCAGGGTTTCGGTGTAACCCTTGATGAGCGAGAGCGGCGTGCGGAGTTCATGGCTGACGTTGGCGACGAATTCCTCGCGGTTGCGCTCCAGGCGTTTCAGGCGGGTCAGGTCGTGGAAGACCAGCACGCTGCCCCGGCGTTCCCCGGCGGCGTCGAACACGGCGGCGGCGTTGATTTCGAGCCAGCGCTCCTCGAGGCCGGGCAGGCGCAGCTCCCGGCTCACGGCGGGCTGCGCGGCCCCGAGACCGGCGACAAGGTCGGCCAGTTCGTGCATCCGGGTGGCGGTCATCAGCGTCTGGCCGCGGGCCTCGGCGGCGAGGCCGAAAAGCTGGTGAAAACGGCGGTTGGCCAGTTGGATGACGCCGGTGGCGTCGAGCAGCACCACGCCCTCGACCATGCTGTTGAACACGGCGGCCTGCTGGGCCACGGCCTGCCCGCGCGCGGCGTCGCCGAGAGCGCGCTGGCGGGCCAACTGGGCGTCCAGTTCGGCGCGAACGTCCCGCAACCGCCGCCGCCAGAAGAGGTGGACGGCGACGAGCGCGGCGAGCAGCAGGACGGTGGCAATCGGCCAGAACATGCGCGACGGCGGAAGCATCCCCGGGCCGTCGCGCGCCTCCAAGCGGAAAGTGCGTGCCGGTTCAGGACCGGAAACGAACCACGCGATTTGTGCCGCGCGGGCTTCTGCGCCATACTCGCCGCCATGAAGTATCGTCGCTTTGGCCGGACGGAACTGCGGATGCCCGTTTTCTCGTGCGGGGGCATGCGTTACCAATACAAGTGGCAGGACGTGCCGCCGGACGAGGTGCCCGCCGAAAATCAGGCGAATCTCGAGGCCACCATCCACCGCGCGCTTGAGCTGGGCATCAACCACATCGAAACCGCGCGGGGCTACGGCTCCTCGGAGATGCAACTGGGCCGCGTGCTGCCAACGCTGCCCCGGGACAAAATCATCGTTCAGACCAAGGTGGCTCCGCAGGCGGAGGCGCGGGCGTTCCGCGAAACCTTCGAGACCTCGATGCGTTACCTCCGGCTCGAACACGTGGACCTGCTGGCGTTGCACGGCATCAACAACGCCGAGCTGCTCGACTGGTCGCTCCGCCCGGGCGGCTGCCTGGCCGAGGCACGCAAGCTGCAACGCGAGGGCCGGGCGCGATTCATCGGCTTTTCCACGCACGCCAATCTCGATGTCATCCTGCGGGCCATCGAGTCCGACGGCTTCGACTACGTCAACCTGCACTGGTATTTCGTGAACGAGCTGACGTGGCCGGCGATTGAAGCCGCCACGCGGCGCGACATGGGCGTGTTCATCATCAGCCCGAACGACAAGGGCGGAAAACTCTATGATCCGCCCGCCAAACTGCGCGAATTGTGCGCGCCGCTGACGCCCATGGCCTTCAACGACCTGTTCTGCCTGGCGCGGCCCGAGGTGCATACGTTGAGCCTCGGCGCGGCGCGGCCCTCGGACTTCGATGCCCATGTCGCGGCGCTCGAGCATTACGACCGGGCGGCGGAGGTGGTGGCCCCCATCGAAGCGCGGTTGCGCGCGGAAATGGAACGCACCCTCGGCGCGGATTGGTGCGCGAACTGGTTTCGCGGCATCCCCAACCACGAGACGCTGCCGGGCGGGGTGAACGTGCTGGAAATCCTGCGCCTGTGGACCTACGCGAAATCCCTCGACCTCGTGGCGTGGGCGAAGATGCGCTACAACCTGCTCGGCCAGGCGGACCACTGGTTTCCCGGAGCAAACGCAGCGGAGGCGGCCCGCCTGCCGTTGCGGGAGCCGCTGCGCGAAAGCCCGTTCGCTGCGCGCATCCCGGAGATTTTGCGCGAGGCGCACGAGCTGTTGTTTGAAGGGCCGAAAAAGCGGTTGAGCCAGAGCTGACCGGCCATTGGAGAAGCGGGCCGTCGGCGGCGCGGGCGGGAATCCAGCGCGTTTCCGGCTTTGGAGATTGTGTGGTCCCGGCCTTCGGGCGCACTCTCCGGCTCATGAAACCCGCCTCACCGCGTTCCAGTCGTCGGTCCTTCCTCCGCGCCTCCGCCCTGGCGACGCTGGCTCTGCCGTGGTGGAGCGGCTGCCGGACGCCGCGCCGCCGGACAGCCGCCGCGAACGAAAAACTCCAGCACGCCTGCGTCGGGGTCGGCGGCATGGGGGCGGTGGACCTGCGGAATTTTCTGTCGCATCCGCGGGTGGCGATCACCGCGTTGTGCGACGTGGACGCGAAGGCCCTGGAAGCGGCCGCCAAGCTGGCGCCCGGCGCGCGGTGTTATCGCGACTGGCGGGAACTGCTGGCCGCCGAGGGCGACCGGCTGGATTCGCTGAACGTCACGGTGCCCGACCACATGCACTTCCCGGTGGCATGGACGGCCCTGCACGCAGGCAAACACGTCTATTGTCAGAAGCCCCTGTGCCATGATGTGGCCGAGGTGCGCGAACTGACCCGGGCGGCGGCGCAGTCGGGGTGCGTCACACAACTGGGCACGCAACATGCCTCGGATAGGAATGACCGCGTGGCGGTCCAGTGGCTGCGCGAAGGGCGGATTGGCCGCATCCAGCATGTTTATCTCAACGCCAACCGCGTGGGGGCGGAGAAATATCGGCTGGCGGGGCCGCGTCCGGCACCGGCGGCGGCCCCGGCGCACCTGGACTGGGATTTATGGCTGGGGACCGCGCCGGAGCAGCCTTACGCGCCGGGCGTCTATCACCCGGGACTCTGGCGTTCGTGGCAGGATTTCGGCACCGGCTGGTCCGGCGACATTGGATGCCATCTGTTTGACGCCGTGTGGCGGAGTCTCGAACTGCGTGCGCCGCTGAGCGTGGTGGCCGAGGTCCAAGAGTCCTGGCGGCAATCCCCCGCCCGTCGCGCCGAGACGTGGCCGCAGAGCAACCACCTCACCTGGACCTTTCCCGGCAACGCGCGCACCGCCGGTCGCACACTGAGGGTCGAGTGGTTCGACGGCGAGTTCTTTCCACCCGAGTCCGTGCGGCGGCTTTATTCCGAAGATCTGGCCGATTATCCGCAGGAGGCGGCGATGCTCATCGGGACCGAAGGTGCATTACTGCTGCCGCACCGGTTCGCGCCACACCTGCTGCCGGAGGAGCGCTTCGCCGGCGTGACCGCGCCCGCGCTGCCGCCGCGGAATCATTATCACCACTTCGTGGACGCCTGCCTGGGCGGGCCGGGGACGGAATCGCATTTCGTCCAAACCGGGCCAATGACAGAGGCGATCCTGCTGGGCACGGTGGCCATCCGGCATCCGGGGACGCGGTTGGAGTGGGATGCGGGCCGGACTCGGGTGACGAACCTGGCAGCGGCCAACGCAACCCTGCGCCGCACCTACCGCGCGGGCTGGTCGTGCGCGGGGTTTTGAGTCATTCCGGAGTCAGCCGGCAGATTGGTCGCGCATCCACTGAATGGCGTGGAGCATGACCTCGGTGCTGGACTTGAGCTGGAGCTTCTCTTTGATGCGGTTGCGGAAGGAATTGACGGTAGGGATGGTGACCTTGAGTTCCTCGGCAATCTGCCGGACCCCCTTGCCGACACCCAACATTCGGAACACTTCCAGTTCGCGGTCACTGAGAAGCTGAACCGCGTCGGCGGGCTGGCCCGGCTGGCCGTGCATGAATTTGGCGATGACGCTGCTGGCCATTTTCTCGCTGAGGTAGATTTCCCCGCCGAGCACTTTCTGGATGGCCGCCTTCACCGTCTTGGCAGGTTCATGCTTCATGACATAGCCCATGGCTCCGGCGCGCAAAGCGCGTTCGGCGTAGAGCGATTCGTCGTGCATGGAAACCACCAGGATGGGCAGGTCTTCGTCCTCGGCGCGAAGGTTCTTGATGAGGTCAATGCCGCTGGCCCCGGAAAGAGAGATGTCCACAAGCACCACGTCGGGCTTGGTGCGCCGGATGGCAGCCAGCGCTTCGTCAGCGTCGGCGGCGTCGCCGCAGACGGTGAGGCTGGATTCGTGTTCGATGAGCTGGCGCAGCCCCTCGCGAAACATGGTGTGGTCGTCCACGATGAAGACGCGGCCGGGGCGGGCCGGGGCAGTGGGGGAGGCGGGGGCAGGCATGTCAGCGGGGTCCGGGTTGGGCGGGCGTGAAGGCGCAGATGACTTCCGTGCCCTCGCCGGGCCGGGAGTGAACGTCGAGGGTCGCGCCGATGACCTTGGCGCGGTAACGCATGATGCGGATGCCCATGCCGGAGCGGGGGCTGCCGGGTTGAAAACCTGTTCCATTGTCGCGCACGATGAGCCGGGCTTGTTGGGAGTCGTTCTGGAGCGCCAGTTCCACCCGCGCCGGATGGCCGTGGCGGACGGCGTTCAGGATCGCTTCCTGCGCGATGTAGTATAGGTGGAGCGCCGCCTCGCTGTCCACCGTGAGGGGCTGCGCCGGCGGCTGAAAATGGCAGACGGTGCGGAACCGCTGGCTGCTGGTGGCGGCGAGTTCCTCGAGGGCGGAGACCAGCCCGTTCTCCTCGAGTCGCACGGGAAAGAGGCCGCGCGCGACGCTGCGGGCCTGGGCGGTGGCCTCGTTGATGAGCGTGCCGATTTTTTCCGCTTCGCGGGCCTCGGCGGCCCCCTTGGCCGCGAGCTGGTCGCCCAGAATGTCGAGCCGGTAGGCAATGGCGGCAAGCTGCTGGCAGACGCCGTCGTGCAGGTCGTGGCCGATGCGGCGCTGCTCGCGGTTGCTGATTTCGAGCAGTTCGCGTTCGAGGCGGCGGCGTTCGGTGATGTCGCGGGCGACGCCCTCGACTTCGAGGGGCTTGCCGGCGGACTCGATGAGGCGGCTGCTGATCTCCAGTTTGACACGGTGGCCGGTCGCGTTGACAAAGTCCAGTTCGGCGGCGGGCGGTTCGGCGCCCTGGACCACCTGTTGCAGCCACTGCCGGGCGGCTTCGCGCTGGTCTTCGGCCACGAGGTCCACGAGGTTCAAACCGAGCAACCGGTCCCGGCCCCGCTGGAGCAGGCGTTCGCCGGCGCGGTTGATCGAGGTGAGGCGTCCGTCCAAATCATGGGTGAAGACCATGTCGTTGGCGTTCTCGAAGAGGTCAAAATAGCGCTCCTTCAACCCCGCCTCGGTCTCGAGTTGCTGCCGGATGATGCGGGTCTGCTCGCGAACGCGGCGGCGAAGCACGCCCACCCAGGCCAGTGCGGCCACCACCACCAGCACCAGCAGTCCGAGAATCCATAGCAGCTTCCGGAGCGTCCACCACGGGGGCGCGGCGAGGACGCGCACATCCGTGGGCGTGCGCAACAGCAGGCTGAAGGACTTGGCCCGCCATTGTTTGCCCGCCCGCCACTGGCCGGGTTCGATGAGACAGATGCCGGTCACGGCCACCTCGCTGCCGTTTTGCAGACCGGCAAAGGCGTCGAGATTCTCGGGGATTGTGAGGTGCGCCTGGAAGATGAACTTGTCCGCCTCCAGCACCACGAACTGTTCCCGGCTCTGGCGGGCGCGGTCCAGCACATTGGCCCGGAGCCGGACCAGGCGGCTGTCGTAGGCGCCGCTGAGCGCCTCGTCCACGGTGACCTCGACCGGTTCCGCCGGCAGGCCGGGCGCGATTTTGCGAAAGACCGCGTCTTCAAGCACAGGGGTGTATTGGCCTTGGGCGGTAAAGCCCAACACTTCGACGCGCTCGCCCAGCCGGAGGGGCGTTTGCTCGCGGGTCAACACCTTCAAGCCAGAATTCTCCTCCTCAATGAACAGGGCGACGCCCGGCTGATAGTGAGTCACCCGCCCGGTCACTTTCACGCGGCGTCCGTAATTGCCCTGCGGGGTGAACCGGAGCAGGCTCCCGATGCTTTGGGTGGGCACGCTGAACGGATCGGCGGGCGGCCGCTCCTCGAGGAGCAAATCCTCCGGGCGCGGCACAATCAGGCGGATGGCGAACAACTGGCGCTGCTGGTTGAACTGCGTGGTGCAAACCCCCCGCACGCGCACCCGGGCATCCACCAGTTCGTCGGCGGCCGGTTCCGGCAACCGGCGCGCATACACCCGCAACCTTCCCCCGCCCGCCGCCAGTTCGAGCGTGGTGAGGGCGTTGTTGGTATCCACGCTTACGGCGCGGACGATGCCGGTGATCTCCACAAACTGGCTGTCCTCCCGTCCACTGGCCAGTTGCTCGTAGGTCACGGGGCGGGCAGGCGGGAGGGGCGCTTCCCCAAGAATGACCGCCCGCTCGGCGTTCACGATGGGCGCGTATTCCCCCGGCTCGGTGTAGCCATCCACCTCAATGACCTGACCTCCGCGCAACGGGGGCACCCCGGCGCGAATTTGAAGGTAAATGCCGGCCGTCTCATCTTGGAGAAACCACAAGTAGAGCGCCGGCTCCGCTACCGTCACCACGCCGCGCAACCGGACCCGCCGGGCCGTGGCCGCCTCCTCGGGCGAAAGCGCTCGCACCTCGGCAGCGGTGGTCAGCGGCGTCGGCAACGGCTCGGCGAAGACCGGAAAGAAAGCACCGCCCCCGCCAACAAGCAGACCAATAATCCGCAAAAGAAGCAGGGTTTTTGAAGCTTTGCCTGAGCTGCGATTAGGACGGACCGTTCCGCCGCGCCAGGCCGATGCACCCGCATGTAATATTTTATTTGACATTGTCGGTAGTTTGTAATACTAACCCGACATGCACCCCGTGCGCCAAACTTCATTGCACATGTGTCATGACTTAAAGGACACGGGGGCCGACGTCAAAAACGAATCCTGCCACTCCATGAGCATATCCGTCTTCCACCCTGCGCCGCGCCGGGAATTTCGCGCCCCCTCCCGCGGCTTTACCCTGATTGAACTGCTGGTGGTCATCGCCATCATCGCCATCCTGGCCGCCATGCTGCTGCCCGCGCTGGGCAAGGCCAAGGACAAGGCCAAGCGCATTCAATGCCTCAGCAACGCCCGGCAGCAGGGCCTCGCCACCATGATGTATGCGATGGACAACAACGGCGATCTGGTGGGCGACACGCTCGGCTTTCCACCGGGCCGCCGCGACGGTGACGACGACGACATGAATCACCTCTATCCGAATTACGCGGCGGATTTCAAAGTGTTCATTTGTCCCAACACCCAGAACGTGATCAGCAACGAGACCGAGGTGGTCTCCGGCAAGACCATCGTGAGGGATTTGCGGAACAACGCCCCCACCGGGCGCAACTTCGGGCGCGGTCACAGTTATGAGGTGTTCGGCGTCATGTCCAATCGCGGCAGCAATGCAGGGGTAAAAAAATCCGAGCGCGCGCTCATGAATTACACCTTGGAATTCAACTTTCCCAACCGCGGCATGAACCCCGGTCCGTCCCGCGTCTGGCTCATTGTGGACGCGGACGATGCCGACCCGTCGCGGCCCGGCAGCATCAACAATTATCCGGACCCGACGGACAACCACGGGGCCGCCGGCGTGAACATCGTTTTCTGCGACGGCCACGCCGAGTGGGTGCCCACCAAGCAATATCTCAATTCTTTCAACATCTCCTTTGACGAGAACCGCAATTCGCCTTGAACCGCAGACCGGCCGCAACTTCGGCAGACCGGCCGTAACTTCGTTCCCTCCACCGCGCCCATCCACGAGAATCCAACCGGTTTCACGATGAAGCGATTGTTCCAGCGCCTGTTCTTGATTGGCATGTGCGGAGCGGGCGGCTCCATCACGGCCGGCAATCCAAACGTTCCCACCGGCTCGGATTTTCCGCCCGTTTCGTCCCGCGCCGACAACGGGTCCACCAACGGCCTGCCCCGGGTGCTCATCATCGGGGATTCAATCTCCATGGGCTACACGCCTCACGTCCAACGCCTGCTCCAAGGACAGGCAGACGTGCGGCGCATCCCGGAGAACGGCGGCCCCACCACCAACGGGCTGGCCAAGTTGCGCGAATGGCTGGGCGCGGAACGCTGGGATGTCATCCATTTCAACTGGGGCTTGCACGACCTGAAAGTCATGTCCGACGGCAGCCACCAGGTCCCCACCAACGAATACGCCGCCAACCTGCGCACCCTGGCCCGCCAGTTGCGGGCCACCGGCGCGCGGCTCGTGTGGGCCACCACCACGCCGGTGCCGGCACCCGAGGAGAAACTCCAGGTGAAACGTCGGACGGCGGACGTGCCGGTTTTTAACGCCATCGCCCGGGCGGTGATGCGCGAATACGGGATTCCCATCAATGAACTGCATGACTTCGCGGCCGCGCGGCTCGCGGAGATCCAGAAGTCGCATGACGTGCATTACACCGACGCCGGCTACGCCGTGCTGGCGCAGCCGGTTGCCGCCGCCATCGCCGCCCAACTGACCAACCGCTTCACCGACGCGGAGGGGGTCGTCTGCTTCGAGGCCGAGCACTTCACCCGGCAAAACGGATGGCGGCGGATGGAATACTACACCGGCTTCGGCATGTCGGCCCCGCCGCGCGAGGCCGACGGGGCTTTCCTGGAATATGACCTCCGAATTTCCCAGCCGGGCATCTATCGCGTCCATCTTCTGGGCAACCGCCGCCGCAACACGCCCGTCGCCAGCAACCTCGTGGAAGTGCTGCTCGCGCCCGCCACGGGGGCATTTCAGTCGGCGGGAAAAATGCGGTTTCACGAGTTGAACGCGCCCGCCTGGACGGATCTCCGCGCGGACGGGGTGGCGGGCGGGGTGACTTTGAATTTGGCCGCGCCCGGCCCTTATCGGCTGCGGCTGACGACGGCCGAGGGCGAACGCTTCCATGTGGACAAGGTGGTGTTGAGCCGGACGAACTACCGCCCCGAAGGGTGCGGGCCGGAGGAAACCCGGCTGGCGACGCAGCCGTTGACGGGCCGGGGCTTTGATCCGCTGGTGGTGCTGCCGCCCGCCTGGGCCTTCGGTGTCTTGTATGGCGGCTACACCGACCAGGCGGAGACGCTGGCCACGGTGGACCGGCTGCTGGCTGCGGGTTTTCCGGTGGATGCCTACTGGCTGGACTCGTGGTTCTGGGATTATGCCGACGAGGGACGCGGGCCGCAGGGATACATGAATTTTCAGGAAGACCGTTCCGCCTACCCGGATGTCGGCGAACTGTTCGGCCAGTTGGAGCAACGCGGCGTCAAGGCGGGGGTGTGGGTTTGGGACTGCATTCTGCGCGAGAAGAACGAGGCTGTGTTCGACGAATTTCATCAGGCAAAGGCATTCAAAGAGGTGTTCATCGAGCGCAATCGCTGGCACAACCGCACCGGGTTGACCATTTGCGGCAACATTGATTTCGACAACCCCGCCGCGGTCGGGCTCTGGCGGAGTAAGCTCGCGCCCTTTTTCGAGCGCGGGCTTGATTTTCTGAAGCTTGACCGCAGTTCGGAAATTGCCTTCAGCCGCGCGGCGTTCGAGGCTACCCAGGAATTCGGGCGCGAAACCGGCGGGCGCGGCTTCATCCTCGCGCACCTGCACAGCACCCATGATCCCCGGCACAAGCTGTATCCGACGAAATGGACCGGTGACGCGAAGATCGCCTGGTCGCAGCCCGACTATCCGAACCTCGGCATCTACGCCATGGGCGGTTTCCGTGAAAACATTGCCATGGCGGCCGATCCGCGCCGCAGCACCTACGCGGTGCCGTTTTTGTCGCACGACGCCGGCGGCTACGATTTCTTCGGTGGTGACGACTTCAGCGACGAACTCTACGTCCGCTGGGTGCAGTTCGCCTGCCTGAACGCCGTCACGCATGTCTTCTCACACCCGCGCAACCAGAGCCGCAATCATCCCACCTCGTTCGCTCTCCCCATTCAGGAGGCCGTGCGTCCGTATTTCCAACTGCGGCTGCGGCTGTTCCCTTACCTTTACACCCACGCGCTCAACACCCGGCTCGCAGGACGCAAAATGATCCGCGCTACCGACGGCCAGGAATACCAATACCTGCTCGGGGACGATCTACTCGTTGCCCCGGTGTTTGTGAAAGGTGCGACCCAGTGGGAAGTCGCGCTGCCGCCGGGCCGCTGGCGCGAGTGGAGCGGCGGGCCGTGGCAGGAGGGCGGTCGAACCGTGACGGTCAACGCCCCGCTCGACAAGCTGCCGCTATTCGTTCGCGCCGGGGCCATTCTACCGCTGCGGGAATACGCCCCGCGCGTCGAGGCCGGGACCAACGACCGGTTGGAGTTGCTGGTCTTTCCCGCCGATGCCCCGTCGGAATTCACGCTGCGCGAGGATGACGGACGCAGCAACGACTACCTGGACGGCCGCATCGCCTCCACGACGTTGCGACTGGAGCGCCTGCCGTCGGGCGGGGCGCGGCTCGGCATTGAACCGGTGGTTGGTGACTTCGCGGGCATGAATCCGCGCCGTGACTGGACGGTGGTGCTTCCGCTGGACCACGCCCCCACCGGCGCGCGGCTGAATGGCCGTTCCGTCGCGGTTTCATGGGATGCCGGGCAGGGCGTTGCCCGGATCCGTTTCCCTCACGTCAAGGCGCACCCCATGGAACTCATCGTGCAATGAAAACCAAGCCCGCCCGGATTCTCTTCGCGCTGTTTGCGGTCCTGCTCGCGGCACCCGTTGAGGCGCAAAACACCGCCACCAACCCGGTGGCTGGCGGCGACTGGTGGCGCTCCCGTCACGAGAGTTTCAAACGCCGCGCCCAGCAGGGCGGGGTGGACCTCCTGTTTCTCGGCGATTCCATCACGGAAGGCTGGCGGCGGGCCGGTTCAAATGTGTGGAACCGTCACTTCGCCCCACGCCGCGCCGCCGTCTTTGGCATCAGCGGCGATCGCACCCAGCATCTGCTCTGGCGGTTGCAGCACGGCGAACTGGACGGATTGCAGCCGAAGGTCGTCGTCTTGTTGATTGGCACCAACAACACCGGCAAGGAGCGCGATTCGGATGTCCCGCGCAACACCACCGAGGAGGCCATCGCGGGCGTGACGGCCGTTGTCCACACGTTACGCGAAAAACTTCCCGAGAGCCGGGTGCTGTTGCTGGCCCTCTTTCCGCGCGGCACCCCGGACGACCCGCAGCGGGCGCAGGTGGCGGAGGTCAACCGGGGCATCGCCCGTTTGCACGACGGGGAGTGGGTGCATTTTCTCGACCTCGGAAGACACTTTGTGGGATCGGACGGAGCCATTTCCCCGGAGATCATGCCCGACGGGCTGCATCTGTCCGAAAAGGGTTACGAACTTTGGGCGGAGCATCTCCAAGAGCCGCTGGGCCGTTTCCTGCCCTGAACCAGTCTCCGTTCCGCGAAACAAACGTGTGAGCCTGAAATAAAATTTAGCTTGACCCAACTGTAGCACTAAGTATTACATCATCACAACCCCAAGAATCCATGAAAACCAAATCCATCCTCCTCCCACTGTTGACCAGTCTTGTGCTGGTCCATTGCGCGCTTGCCCAAGACGTCCGCCAGGGGCTGGCGGCCTATTGGCCGCTCAACACGCTGGTCGGCACCGGACCAGTCACCACACCCGAAATGGTCGGCGGTTATGACCTCACGGGCCCCACCATGACCGGCTCGGAGATCGTCACGGGCCAGTTCGGCAACGCCGTCTCGTTCAACGGCTCCACCGACTACATGTTCTTCACCAATACGCCGGGCGTGGACATCGGGGTGCCGGTGTCGCGGCGCGGCAGTTGGACCATCTCGCTCTGGGTCAAGGGCACCGGACCGGGACAGGCCAACAAGTGGTATTTCATCGAAGGCTCCAGCACCAGCATCAACCCCGTGACCGGCTTCTACGTCAACAACAACACGAACCCGCTGTGTTTCGTGCGGGACACCGCCAACACCACCCGCGTAAACGCCGCCATCCTGACCAACGGCGCGCTGGACGGCACATGGCACCACTTGGCAATGACCTATGATGCGGCAACGGCACAATTCCGCACCTACGTGGATGGCAAACTGGATTTCAACAACAGCTTTGTGCCCAACACCACCGGCAGCACGCCGCACAACCAGGTGGGCATCGGCGCGCAGGTGCGCTCTACCATCGCCAACTACTTCCAGGGCGCCCTGGATGACGTGGCGCTCTGGAACCGCGCCCTCACGCAGGCCGAAATCAACGAGGTTCGCACCAATGGCATTGCCACCCCCATTCCGGCGTTTGCGCCCGCGTTCTCGGTCCTGCCGCTGGGGGCCACCAATCTGATCACCGGCGACAATTTCACGCTCAGCGCCATCGCCTACGGCACCCGGCCCCTGGCGTATCAATGGTTCAAGGACGGCTTGCCTCTGAGCGGCGCGACCAATGACTCACTAACCCTGACCAGCCTCACCACAAACGACAACGGCAGTTACGCGCTGGTGGTGACGAACGTCGCGGGCAGCGTGACCAGCGCCGTGGCCATAGCGGTGAATGACTGGGCAGCGCCTGACCTGACCAACGGTCTGGTGGCTTACTGGCCGCTGGACAACGTCACCGGCACCAAGACTCCCGATTTGGTCAGCGCCTACGACCTGACGCTATTCAACATGAACGCCGGCAACCTGACCGCTGGCAAATGGGGCAACGCCCTCGCCTTCTCCAATGCCACCCAGACGATGGCGCGCCGCATCCACAATCCCGGCGATCTCCTGCCCATCTATCCCCGCACGAATTTCACCGTCTCCTTCTGGGTCAATGGCACCTGGGGCGCGGCCAGTTGGGCGTTTACCGAAGCTTCAACGCTGAACAACAACCCCGCGTTTTGCCTCGGCCAGCGTGCCTCCTTCAACGACAAGCTGAACACCTTCATCCGCACCACCGCCGGCGTCCAGGTCAACGACAACCGCACTTCGACCAATGTGGTCTGGGACAGCACCTGGCACCACATCACCTGGGTGCAACGTTCCATCGGAGCAAACGCCAAGGCAGACCTTTACATTGACGGCGTTCTGGACGGCATTGTGTTAAACCCCGGCTACCCGGTGGATGTCAACAACACCGCGTTGGGCGCGTTCGGCCGTGCCACGCCCGGCCAGTGGATCACCGCCCTGATTGACGATGTGGCCATTTGGGAACGGCCTCTGTCTCCAACCGAGGTGGCCATCCTGTCCACCGGTTACATCACCAATCCGCCGGTCCGCCTCAGCCCGCTCGCCATCAACTCCTTCAAATCCGATCTCCCGGCGGTGGTTGAGGGCGGCTCCACCGTGCTCCGTTGGGATGTCCCGGCCAGTGCGGATACGATCACCATTGACGTCCTCGGGAATGTCGCGCCCCAGACCGTGTTCGGCGTGGGTTCCACGAATATTTCGCCCGCGGCCACCACCGCGTATGTGCTGACCGTGACGCGCACCACAGCGGCGCTTGGCTACGAGGAGGTCAAGGCCACCAATATCGTGGGCGTCGTGAGCGGGGTCGCCACCAACTGGGCCTTGCTCGATACCTTCGACTATTACGCCCCGGGTCCGGTGGGGGCCGCCGGCATCTGGAGCGACATGTATAGCAACTCGGTGCAGGTCGTTCTGAACGGCAACAACCGCATGATCCGGACCGTGCCCAATCCCGCCGGTGCCTACCTCCGGCTGCAGGACCTCAAAATCACCGAGGGCCAGGGCCGCACCCTGTTCTTCCGGATGATGATTCCGGCCGGCGGCCCGGTGGGCGTCTTCCGCCAGCCCGTGGGCGTGACCGACAAACCCATTCGCTTCACCGGCGACACGCTGAACGACGTCGGCCCCACCGTGCAACTGACGGTGAACGATCCCGCGCAGACGGCCGGGGACTGGCAGTTCGCGGTCCGCAATGCTCCTTATTCGGCGCTGACCCTGGCCACCAACCTGTTCGACCCCGGCGCGGTCTATCGCGTCTGGATTGACATCACGAACGCGCCGTTCGCTTCCTGGCCCCCGGACCTCGACTTGTTCACGGTCCACATCCAGAAGGAGGGCGACCCCGTGCGCACCACGATCCTCACGGACATCGTCAGCGACCGGGACATCACGTTTGTGGATCCCATCCTCGGGCCGGCGCTGCCCAACCTCGACCGGCTGTTTGTCGCCTGCCAGAACGCCACTGCGAGCGCCTGGTATGACGACTTCTACATCAGCCAAAACGGCTACAATTCGACCGTGCCACGGCCGTTCGGCTACGCCGGTCCGGCGCTCCCGGCGCTGACCATCCAGCCCAGCGGCTCGCAACTGGAAGTGCTCTGGACCGAGGGCGTTCTCCAGGAGGCGACCGACCTCGCCGGGCCGTGGACGGATGTTACAGGTGCCACCCCACCGTCGTATCTGTTCACGCCGGGCGCGCAGCAGAAGTTCTTCCGCGCCCGCAGCAACTAAACGATACCCAACGCCCTTCCGAGGGGTGGCTGGTCATGGCCGGCCACCCCATTTCGGTTTTGCCTGCCGACGGTTTGTTGTCCGCCGGACCAGCCTATCCAATTGGGGAGCTTGGCAGGCGCGCGATTCTGGCGGAAACTTGGCGGGTAATGCCACCGCAACTCGGTTCCCAATCCGTTGCCACACTTTTCCTGCTGGTCAGCGTCACGCTCCTGCATCCGTCGTCGGCCGCCGCCCAGCACCTGACCGGCTGGAAGCTGGTCTGGACGGACGAGTTCGACCAGCCCGACGGCAGTTCGCCCGACACCAACAAATGGGCCTTCGACATCGGTGCCACCGGCTGGGGGAACAACGAATGGCAATACTACACCGCCCGCACCAACAACGCCCGGATCGAGGACGGGATGCTGATCATCGAAGCGAGGCAGGAAAACTACCTCGGCAGCAGCTACACGTCGGCACGGTTGAAAACGCAGGGCCGGGCCGCGTGGGCTTATGGCCGGGTCGAGGCACGCATCCAAATTCCCCGCACGCAGGGCATCTGGCCCGCATTTTGGATGCTGGGCACCAACATCACCTCGGTCGGCTGGCCGCAGTGCGGCGAGATTGACATCATGGAAAACATCGGGCGCGAGCCGGCCCGCGTGCATGGCACGATTCACGGACCGGGTTACTCCGGCGGGGGTGGCATCAGCGGTGCCTACTCGCTGCCCGACAACGTGCCTTTCGCGGATGACTTCCACGTCTATGCCGTCGAATGGACGACGAACCAGATCAAGTGGTTCGTCAATGGCACCCAGTTTTTCAGCGTCACTCCTGCGAGCCTGCCGGCGGGCGCGAACTGGGTGTTCGACAAACCCCAGTTCCTGCTTCTGAACGTGGCCGTCGGCGGCAACTGGCCGGGTTATCCCGACAGCACCACGGTCTTTCCGCAGAAAATGCTGGTGGACTATGTCCGCGTCTATGCGCCGTCGAACCTGGCCGCGTGCGCGACGAACGCGCTGGTGAATCCGGGGTTCGAGAACGGCGGCTTGGCCAACTGGAACGTCTATGGCGCGGGCTTCAACACTTTACTGGAGACCGCCCCCGCCCTGCCCGTCCGCTCAGGCAGCAACGTGTTCAAGGTGTTTGGCCAGTTTACGGGGTCAGACAACTACTCCGGTGTCTTTCAGGACGTTGCAGTCAGCCCGGGGCAGGTCTTTCGGGCCGACGGCTGGGCGTTGACACCGGTCGGGGATGTCATTGCCGGCGCGAATACGGCCTGGCTCGAGGTCTCCTTTCGTGACGGGGTCGGCGGCATGCTCAAGCTCTTTCGCTCGGCGTCAGTGCAGTCCAACTCTCCCGCCGGGGCGTGGCTGCGGCTTTCCGTCACCAATGAATACCATCCCGCCACCTACACACTGCTCGGTTCCGTGCCCGATCTGATCGCGCCAACCGGGGCCGTGGTGGCCCGGTTGCAGGTGGTTTTCCGGCAACCGGGCATGGCAGCAGGCGCGGTGTTGTTCGATGATTTGCGGTTCGGGCCATCCGGCGGAGCCGAAGTGCCCGTGCCCGCGTCGGCCTCGGTGAATGGCGGCCAGGTGCATCTGGCGTTTCCGACGTATCTCGAACTGCCCTACGCAGTGCGCTGGCGGCCCAGCCTCGTGGAGGGAACCTGGTTGCCCCTCACCAATCTCGCGGGCAACGGCGACCTGCGCACGGTGACGGTGGACCCGCTACCGGCCGCCGGCTTTTTTCGGGTGTCGCGCCTGTGCGAAAATTGAGGAGCAAACGGTGGCGGCCTGCGGGAGACCTTCCCGCCGCGGGGCGTGAGGACCCGGCGAATGATTGACAATCCCCTCCCGGCCGGTCAAAAGCCGGGGCAAGCCCAGTCATGTGCTCCCTTCCCTGGCAAGCAATCGGCCGCCGTTGGTTGACGGCGGGGCTGGCCATTGCGTTGACAGCGGGGGCCGCAGCGGAGGGGGAGTTGCGCACGGCGGCGGCGGTGCGCGAACTGAGCGTGGAGGAGGCGCGCCAGCAACGGCCCGTCCGGTTGCGGGGTGTCGTAACCTTTTTTAACGAGGCCCTGTTCTCACGGTTCATCCAGGACGAAACGGCGGGCATCTACCTTTTTGATGCGGGGCTGCCGGTGTTCTTCGTGCCGGGCGACGTGGTCGAAGTGGAGGGCGTAAGCAGCCCGGGCGAGTATGCCCCGATTGTCGTGCCGAGCCGGATCACCGGCGTGGGGCGCGCCCCACTGCCCCCGGCCAAACCGGTTACCTACGCGCAACTCGCCAGCGGCCGCGAGGACAGCCAGTTCGTCGAGATCAGCGGCATTGTGCGCTCGGTGCAGTTGCACGAGCCGTCCGCGCATTATCAGATCGAAATCGCCACGGGCGGCGGGCGACTCACGGTCTTCGCCCGCGACCTGCCGGTGCCCCGGCCGGAGAACCTGCCCGACAGCACGGTGCGCGTGCGGGGCGTTTGCTCCACGCAATTCAACCACCAGCGGCAGTTGTTCGCCATTCGCCTGATGGTGCCGCGTCCCGAGGACCTCGCCATCGAGGAACCGGCGCCGGAAGACCCGTTCGCCATTCCCACGCGACCGCTGGGCAGCCTGTTGCAATTCGCGCCGCAGGAGTCCTTTGGCCGCCGCGTGAAGGTGGCGGGCACGGTCATCTATTTCCGGCCGGGCCGGGAACTGTTCCTGCAAGAGGGCAGCCAGGGCATTCAGGTGCAAACGCGGTCACGCGAACCACTGGAGCTGGGCGACTACGTCGAGGCCCTCGGCTTTGTGGCGCAGGGCGAATACACGCCGGTGTTGCAAGATGCCGTGTATCGGCGGCTGCGCCCGGGTTCCCCGCCGGCTCCGGCCCCCCTGGGGATTGACGAGGCGCTCAAGGGCAAGCACGACTGCCGACTGATCCGTGTTTCCGCGCGGTTGCTGGACCGCGGCCTGCACGGCGCCGAGCGCCGGCTCATCCTTCAGGACGGCGATTTCATCTTCAACGCGCACCTCCCGCCCGGCGGGCAACAGGATGACCTGGCGCATTTACAGAACGGAAGCCTGCTCGCGCTCACTGGCGTGTGTCGCATTGATCCCGGCGAATGGCGGGCCGGCGAGGACTGGCGGGCACGCTCGTTCCGGCTGGAGCTGCGTTCCCCGGCGGACATCACCGTCCTCGCGGCGCCACCGTGGTGGACGCTCCGCAAGGTGCTCTGGATGGCCGGCGCTCTGGCGTTGGTGCTGCTGGCGGCCATGGCCTGGGTGGCCGTGCTGCACCGGCAGGTGGCCGAACGGACGCGGGCGCTGGCCGCGGAAATCCAGGAACGCCAGCGCGCCGAGCGCCGCCGGGAAATCGAACAGGAACGCACCCGCGTTGCGCAGGATTTGCATGACGAACTCGGCGCGGCGCTGACCGAGGTGAGCATGCTCGGCTCGCTGGCGCGGACGCCGGAGATTCCTGCCACCCAAAAAGAACAGTATCTCGAGCAGCTCACCGGCGTGGCGCGCAACCTGGTGACCATCCTGGACGAAATCGTCTGGGCGGTGAACCCGAAATACGACTCGGTCCCGTCGCTGGCCAGCTACTACTCGCTCTTCGCCCAGCGCTTCCTCAACCTCGCGGGCATCGCCTGCCGGCTGCGCGTGGCCGAGCCGCTGCCCGACGCGCCGCTCGACTCGCGCGTCCGTCACGGCCTGTTTCTCGCCTTTCGCGAGGCGCTCAACAATGCCGTCCGCCACTCCGGCGCCCGCGAGGTGCGGATCGAAATGGAAGCCGTCGGCACCGAGCTGCGCATCGTGGTGGCCGACGACGGAGAGGGCTTCGCCGCGGATACACCCGGTCCCGGCAGCGACGGCCTGGCCGGCATGCGCGAGCGCATGACCAAACTGGGCGGGCGCTGCGAGATTCGCAGCCGGCCCGGCGCGGGCACCACCGTCGCATTCCACCTGCCCCTCGAACCCCA
Source organism: Limisphaerales bacterium (assembly GCA_046290825.1). Taxonomy (GTDB): domain Bacteria; phylum Verrucomicrobiota; class Verrucomicrobiia; order Limisphaerales; family DSYF01; genus JBKBTZ01. Next base: position 9,413 of record JBKBTZ010000036.1, on the reverse strand, counting down.
CGCCCCATGAGCAAGATCAAGGTCGCCATCGTCGAGGACAACAAGACCACCCGCGAAGGGCTGGAAACCATTGTCAATCTTTCCCCGGACTTCCACTGCATCTGCACCTGCCCGACCGCCGAGGACGCGCTGCGCGTCCTGCCGGAAAAAAAGCCGGAACTGGTGCTGATGGACATTCAACTGCCCAACCTGTCCGGCGTGGAATGCGTGGCGCGCTTGCGCGAGCTGCTACCTGATGTAAAGGCCATCATGGTCACGGTGTATGAGGATCCGGACCGCATCTTCCGCGCGCTGCGCGCCGGGGCGTCGGGTTACCTGCTCAAGCGCGCCACGCCGGAAGAAGTGCTGGCCGCCATGCGCGAGGTGCATCATGGCGGCGGCGCCATGAGCGGCGAGATCGCCCGCAAGGTCATTGGCTACTTCCGCGAACAGGCCGCCGCCGCCGCCGAGGTGGAGCAACTGACCGCCCGCGAACGCGAGGTTCTCGAACTGGTGGTCAGCGGCCTCTCCAACAAGGAAATCGCCGACCGCTTGAACGTGACCCTCGCGGCGGTCCGGTTTCACCTCAAACACATCTACCAGAAGCTCCACGTCCATTCGCGGACCGAGGCGGTGTTGAAATACCGCCCACCAAAGTAACCCGCCCATCCCCGCCACGCCCCCCCCTCATTCCCCCTCCCCAATCCTATCCACTTTGGGAGCTATGCCGCTGGCGGGAACCGATTAGGATACCGCGTGTCACCTGAAACCAAATTCAGTCCCGACAACCACTCAACTCACAGCGACAGCACCATGAAAAAACTCGCAATCCTCGCGGTCCTGGCCCTCGCCAGCGCGGCCCACGCGGCCCTGGTCACCAACCTGTTCCCCAACGGCGATTTCTCGAACGGCGGCCCCACGCCCGACTGGGTGGAGGTCAGCGGCGACGGCAGCTTCGTGTTCAGCTACCCGGCCAGCGGCGGCAACCCGGACGGCTACGGCGTCATTGACAACACCGGCGGCGGCGGCTGGGGCATCTGGGTCGGCGGCAACGACACGCCCCTGCCGCTCGCATCGCTGGGCCTCGTGCCGGGCATGACCTACACCTTTGTGCAGGACATGAAGGTGCTGGCAGGCACCAACACCGGCGGTCTGAAGATCGAATCCTGGGGACCGAGCGGCCTGATCAGCAGCTCCGGCGACATGCGCCCCTGGCCGGCCACCGGCAGTTGGGCCACCTACTCGACCAACTACACGATCGCCCCCGGCGCCACCGGCCTCAAAATCGTGCCGCTGTGGGGACCAAACTCTTCCGTGGCCTTTGACAACCTCGGCGTCATCGCGCCTGACTCCACGCCCTTGTTTGCGCAGATCACCAGTCCGGCCAACGGCGCCACCGTCAACACCAACTTCGTCATCTCCGCCCTCGCCGGCGTCATTCCCGGTTCGGTGACCAATGTTTCGTTCTACCTCAACGCCGCCCTGCTCGGCAGCGATGACACCGCCCCGTTCAGTTGGAACGTGACCGGCGCAGCCCCCGGCGCAGCGGCCCTGACCGTCGTGGCCAAGGACGACAACGGGGGCACCGTCACCTCCGCCGTCGTCAATGTCACCATCAGCTCCGGCTTCGCCGTGACCAACACCTTCGTCGTGGACCCGGCCGCGGGTTGGATCGGCTGGATGAACGTCCGCGAGCGCCCGGACAACTTCAACGGCTTCGTCTTTGGCAGCCCGTGGGGCGCCGGCGCCCTCACTGCGGAGTTCTCCGGCGTTGGCCCGTCCTCCAAGCTGACCCTCAAGCCCGGCACCGCGCCCGGCGACACCAACACCTTCTGGCTCGATTACAGCGTCGAACCGCTGCTCTCCAATCCCACCAACTTCTCCGGTGCCGTCGGCTTCAAGGAGATGGAGGCCAGTTACTACGTGCAGTTGCCGGACGGCACGGTCAGCGGCAACGTCGTCACCTTCACCGGGTTCTGCCGCACCAACACCCTCGACATCCGGCTCAACCCGGCCAGCACCAACGGCATCGGCCTCGGCTGGACCAATTACGCCTTCGTCAAGGACTTCGCTCCGGATTATTCGTCGGTGGTTGAATCCCTGGTCATTCTCACCAGCGGCGCGCCTTTCAGCGTCAGCCTCGCGACCATTCCCGACCCGGCCCGGCACGTGCAATACGGCTTCGTCACCCGCGGTCCGAACGTATGGCAGACCGACGTGGACAACTACGGCGTCGTGGAAATCGCCTCCCTGGACGTCAGTCCGACCAATGTCACGGTCAACTCCGCCGCCCCCTGGCTGGGTTATATGAATGTGTTCAACAAGCCCCAGGACGGGGGTGCCTACCAGTTCGGCAGCCCGTGGGGCACGGCGGATTTGAACGCGGTCTTCACCACCTTCGGCCTTGAACTCTCGCCCAACACCATCGGCGACCCCAACCCCTACTGGTATACGCCCTCCGGCGGTCCCGGCGCCGTCGGTAACAAAACCATGGACGCCAGCATGTATGTCGAGATCGGGTCGCTGCCGGGCCGCAAGCTCATCTTCTCCGGCACCGTGCTGACCAACACCCTCGTCAGCCCGTCCAACACCAACGCGATCGGCAACGGCTGGACCAGCGTCGCCTTCATCAAGGACTTCGCGCCGGACTATTCCTCCGTGAATGCCGTCACCGTCCCGCTCACGCCCGGGCCATTCAGCCTGCAGTTGAACACCATCAATGATCCCGCCCGGCACGTGCAATACGGCTTCCAGACCGTCGGCCCCAACGTCTGGGTGACCGACGCCCCCGCCTTCGGCAAGGTGGTCATCGGCAACGCCGGGTTCCTCCCCACCACCATCACGCCCAACCTGAGCGGGCCGAACCTGAACCTCTCGTTCCCCACCCAGCTCGGCAAGAGCTACACGGTGCAGTTCAAGACGAACCTCACCGATCCGGCCTGGAGCAACCTCACTGTCACCAACGGCACCGGCGGCACGGCCATTGTCAGCGACCCGGCCGGCGGCGCGCAGCGGTTCTACCGCCTGCTGGTGCAATGAAACGAAGCATGACCTGAAAACCGGCTGGGGCCGCGGCCCCCGCGGCCCCGGCCAACCCAAGCTGTCTCCCATGAAAATTGTCCATTCCCGACGCCCCGGCGCATTCACCCTGATCGAACTGCTCGTGGTCATCGCCATCATCGCCATCCTCGCGGCGATGCTCCTGCCCGCGCTCGCCAAGGCGAAGGAGAAGGCCAAGACCATCCAGTGCGTCAGCAACAACAAGCAGATCGCCCTCGCCATGATCATGTATGCGGGCGACAACGACGACAACCTGCCCCTGCTCAACAACGGCCGGTTCGGCGCCTACGGCACCAACTGGTGGATCAACCTCATTGACCAGGGCAACTACATCACCCGCAGCGACGTTTCCCGCAACGTCTGGCGCTGCCCCGCCGTCCGGGACGAGGACATCGCCCCCGACGTCCGGGCCTATTTCAACGGCAACAACCTCGAGGGCTACGGCCCGCTCGAGGACCAGTTGAACTCTGCCAACGGCATCATCCGCTACGCCTTCAACACCTCCGGCGTCTATCAGGGGCCGCGCAAACTCAACACCATCCGCCGCACCAGCGAAATCTGGCTGGTCGGCGACGTCGGTGTCCCCGGCACCGTGCGCAACGGCACCGCCATCCGCTTCCCGCCCTCGACCACCGTGCCCACGAGCTACTTCACGGAAATCGCCACCTTCAAGCCCCAGCCCAACACCGGCTGGAACAACCTCACCCCCAGCAAACAGGCCGCCTGCCGCCACGGCGGACGGGCCACGTTCGCCGCCTGCGACGGCCATGTGGAGACCTGGACCTGGCGGGATCTGTTTAACAACCGCTCGGACGTCTTTGCCGTGAACTCGTTCTGACCCCGCCTCCATCCCGCCCTCCCCGCACCGGAAGAACAGGAAAACCATCCGCCTCGTGAAACAGGGAAATGCCTACACCGCCGCGGTCGCCCTCACAGTCGCCTTCGGCGGCTTTCTCATGGGCTTCGACGCCTCCGTCATCTCGGGCGTCGTCGGCTTCATCGAGCCGGAATTCGGCCTGACCAAAATCCAGGTCGGCTGGGCGGTGAGCTGCCTGACGCTCACGGCCACCCTCGGCATGATGATCTCCGGTCCCCTGAGCGACCGGCTGGGGCGCAAGCGTGTCCTTCTGTTATCGGCCATCGTGTATGTTGTCTCGGCCGTCCTTTCGGCGGTGGCCACCTCGTTCTGGTTCCTCGTTGTGGCCCGCATGATTGGCGGCTTCGGCGTGGGCGCGTCGCTGATTCTTGCCCCGATGTATATCGCGGAGATCGCCCCGGCCCGGCTGCGCGGGCGGATGGTTTCCTTCAACCAGCTCAATATCGTCCTCGGCATTTCCGCCGCGTTTTTCTCGAACCTGATGGTCCTCAAGCTCGGCAAGTCCGACGCCGCCTGGGCGCAGGCGCTCCAGTTCGGCCCCCACAACTGGCGCTGGATGCTCGGCCTGGAAACGCTCCCCGCGCTGCTCTACTTCTTCAGCCTCTTCGCCGTGCCCGAAAGCCCGCGCTGGCTGCTCATGCGCGGACGCGACGCCGAAGCCCGGGCCACCATGCAACGCGCGCTCGGAGACGCCGAGGCGGAGGTCCAGGTGCAGCAAGTCCGGGAAAGCCTGGCCGCGGAAGCCGCCCAGCAAAAGACGCCGCTGGCCGAATTGTTCCACCCCGCCCTGCGCAAGGTGCTGGTCATTGGCCTGGTCATCGGCATCGTCCAGCAAATCACCGGCATTAACGCCGTGTTTTTTTACGCGCCGATGATTTTCCAGCAGTCCGGCCTCGGTCAGGACGCCGCGTTCACCCAGGCGGTGGTGGTGGGAATCATCAACGTCGTCTTCACGGTGATTGCCATCGGCCTCGTGGACAAGCTCGGGCGCAAGCCCCTGCTCGCGGGCGGCCTGGCCGGCATCGCGCTTTCGATGCTCCTGCTCGGCGGCGGGTTCAAGTCCGCCAACTACCAACTCACGGCGCAAGCCCTCGAAGGTCTCCCGGCGGAAGTGGACGCCCATGCGTTGGCCCCGCTGCGCGACCAGGTCTTCACCAGCGACGTTGCGTTCAAACGCGCCCTGCAATCGGCTCTTGGCCCGGAGCGGGCGGGCCAGTTCGAGGCGGACCTGATCGCGCGCGCCATCCAGGTGAACGCCACGTTGATTCTCATTGGCATCCTCGGCTTTGTGGCCTCGTTCGCGGTGTCGGTCGGGCCGGTCATGTGGGTGTTGTTCTCGGAGTTGTTCCCCAACCGCGTGCGCGGCCTGGCCATTTCGTTCGTCGGCCTCGTCAACTCGGCGGTGAGCTTCACCGTGCAGCTCGTCTTCCCGTGGGAGCTGGCGAACCTCGGCAGCGCCCTGACCTTTTTCCTCTACGGCGGCTTCGCCGTTTTCGGCCTGGTGTTCGTCCTCGCGATGTTGCCCGAAACCAAGGGCCGGACCTTGGAGGAGCTGGAAGCCCGGCTCGTCCGCCAACGCGCCTGATTTTTATGAAACACTGTTTGGTTCCCTCTGCCGCCAGCCTGCTGGCGCTGGCGGCCCTCACCCTGCTGCCCGCCTGCTCGCCCACCGACAGCTCCGCCCGTGTGGCCGCCGCGCCCCGCGGGCCGGCCAAAGTCGAAATCAAGCAGACCGATGGTCGCTACCAGTTGTTCGTCAACGGCCAACCTTTCACCATCAAGGGCGCGGGCCTCGAATTCGGCAGCCAGGAAAAACTCGCCGCGCACGGCGGCAACACCTTCCGCACCTGGCGCACCGAGAATGGCCGCGAGTCCGGCCAGCAGGTGCTTGACCGCGCCCTCCGCAACGGCCTCTACGTCGTCATGGGCCTCGAAGTCGCCCGCGAACGGCATGGATTTGATTACAACGACTCCGCCGCCGTCGCCCGGCAACTGGCGGAACTGCGCGCCGAGGTGTTGAAATACAAGGACCATCCCGCGCTCCTCGCGTGGGTCATCGGCAACGAACTCAACCTCCACGCCACCAACCCGAAGGTCTGGGACGCGGTCAATGACATCGCCAAAATGATTCGCGAGGTGGACCCAAATCACCCCACGCTCACCGCCCTCGCGGGCATCAGCCCCGAACTGATTCGCGAAATCAAAACCCGTGCCCCCGCCCTCGACCTGATCGGCATCCAGATGTATGCCGACATCGTCAACCTCCCCCGCCGCCTCCGCGACGCCGCCTGGGACGGCCCCTACTTCGTTACGGAATGGGGGGCCACGGGCCACTGGGAGGTGCCCAAGACCAGTTGGGGCGCGCCGATCGAAAACGACAGCACCACCAAGGCAAATTTCTACCAGCAGCGTTACCACAGCGCCATCGCTTCGGACACCAACCAGTGCCTCGGCTCGTTCGTGTTCCTTTGGGGCCAGAAGGAGGAGCGCACGCCCACCTGGTATGGGTTGTTCCTTGAGTCCGGCGAAGCGACCGCCGCCGTGGACGTCATGCACACCATCTGGAACGGCACGCCGCCGCCCAACCGCAGCCCACGCATCTCCCCCGTCAAGCTCAACGGCCAGCTCGCGCAGGCCAGCGTCCGCCTCGTCCCCGGCCAGACCGCCCGCGCCGAGGTCGAGGCCAGCGATCCCGACGGCGACCCGCTCACCTATCGCTGGGCCGTCCGCGAGGAATCCCGCGCCACCACCACCGGCGGCGACCACGAAGAGCCGCCGCCCTACGTGCCCGGCTGTGTGGACGATGCCCACACGCCCACCCCCACGATCACGGCGCCCGCCACCCCGGGAGCGTATCGCCTGTTCGTGTATGTGTATGATGGCCAGGGCAACGCGGCCCATGCCAACCTGCCGTTTTACGTGGACCCGGCCACCGGCGGCGCCACCGTGCGGGTCTCGGGCAATCCTTGAGCCGGTTCCTTGCCGCGCCTACGCTTCGCCATGAGCCAGCGCCCCCCGCCGGAGCCGTCCGGCGAAATGGTCGTCCTCGACGGCCAGCCGCATTATTGCATCCGCCAGGCGCAAGCCCTGCGGCCCTTTCTGCTCATGCTTGCCAGCGGGTTCGACCACTGGCTCTACGCCTCCAGCACCGGCGCGCTCACGGCAGGCCGCCGGGACGCTGACCACGCGCTGTTTCCCTACTACACCGAGGACAAAATTCACGACAGCGCCGGCCTCACCGGGCCGCGCACCATTCTGCGTGTCCGCCGCGGACGCACGGAAACCCTCTGGGAACCCTTTGCGCCGCACGCATTGCCCGATGCCCCCGTCCACCGCGCGCTTTACAAAAACCTCACCGGCGATCGGCTCGTCTTCGAGGAAACCCACGCCGCCTTGGAACTCGTTTTTCGTTACGCCTGGGAAACCAGCCCCGGGTTCGGCTTTGTCCGCACCGCCGCGCTGCTCAATCACGGTGCGCCCGCGTCCATCCGGCTGCTCGACGGCCTGCTGAACCTCCTCCCCGCCGGCGTCACTGCGCGCTTTCAATCCGAAAAAAGCGCCCTGCTCGACGCCTACAAAAAAAACGAACTGTTGCCCGCTGTCGGCCTTGGCCTGTTCACCCTCAGTTCCCTCCCCGTGGACCGGCCCGAACCCGCCGAAGCTCTCCGCGCCACCACCGTCTGGTCCGCCGGATTGCCGCGCCGAGCGATTCTCCTGTCCGCCGCGCAACTGCCGCGCTTTCGCGCCGGGGAAACCGTCCGCACCGAAACCGAAACGCGCGGCGAACGCGGCGCGTATCTGGTCGCCACCGAATTCACGCTGGACCGTTCCGCGTCGCGTCGGTGGGTGATGGTGGCCGACGTGGCCCGCAGTTCGGCGGCGGTGGCGGACCTGGCGCGGGAATTGCGCTTCCCCGCGCGGCTCCGTCGGGCGGTGCGCGCGGATGTTGAGCGAGGCCGCCGCGAACTCGAGCGCCTGACCGCCCTCGCGGACGCCCCGCAATGCACCGGTCAGCCCGTCCCCGACGCCCGCCACCGCGCCAACGTGCTCTGCAACATCCTGCGCGGCGGCGTGTTTGCCGCCGGGGGCCGCGTCTGCCGGGACGACCTCCGCCGTCACCTCGCCATCACCAATCGCGACCTGGCCGCCCGCCATGCCGCCTGGCTGCGGCGCTTGCCGGAGGCGCTGGACGTTTTCGCGCTGCACCAACGCGCCGCCGCCACCGGCGACGCCCAACTTGAGCGCGTTTGCGGCGAGTTCCTCCCGCTCACCTTGAGCCGCCGCCACGGCGACCCCAGCCGTCCGTGGAACCGCTTTGCCCTGCCACCCGTTCCGGCTGACGGCCGGCGGCCGGTCCACTACGAGGGCAACTGGCGCGACCTGTTCCAGAACTGGGAGGCGCTGGCCGTCTCATTTCCCGCGTTCCTGCCCGCGTTCATCAGCCGCTTTCTCAATGCCACCACCGCCGACGGCTACAATCCCTACCGCCTCTCGCAGGACGGCTTCGACTGGGAAGTGCCCGACCCGCACGACCCGTGGGCGCACATCGGCTATTGGGGCGATCACCAGATCGTCTATCTCCACCGCCTGCTGGCCGCTTGCGAGAACCATTTCCCGGGTCTGCTCGGCGACTGGCTCGCGCAAGACCGCTTCGCTTTCGCCTGCGTGCCCTACCGCATCAAGCCGCTCGCCCAACTACTGGCCGACCCGCACAACACCGTCGAGTTCGACGCTGCCCGGGACCGCCAGCTCCGCGCGCGCGTCGCGCAGATCGGCGCGGATGGCCGCCTGTTGACCGGCAACAACGGCTCCGTGCGGCTTGTCAACCTGGCCGAGAAGCTCCTCGTGCCCGTGCTCGCGAAGCTCGCGAACTTCATCCCCGGCGCGGGCCTCTGGCTCAACACGCAGCGCCCGGAGTGGAACGACGCGAACAACGCGCTCGTCGGACGCGGCGCTTCGGTCGTCACGCTGGCCCAGCTTCGGGCACATCTGGTCTTCCTGCGCGACCTGCTGAACGGCGTGGAGAATCGCGGCCTGCCGATTTCCGCCGAGGTGCTCCGCTGGTTCCGCGCCACCGCCCGCGTGCTGCGCCAGCCCGTGCCCGGCCAATTGGACGATGCCTTCCGGCATCGCCTGCTGCTGGCCCTGGCGAAGCCCGCCGCCCGGTATCGCGCCGCCTTGTATCGGCGCGGGCTTTCGGGCCACCGCGTCGCGATTCGCGCCGGAGCGTTGCGCGCCTTCTGCGCCGATGCCCTGCGCTGGCTGGACGATTCGCTCGCCCGCAACCGCCGGGCCGATGGGTTGTATCACGCCTACAACCTCGTCCGCTTTGACGCCGGCTCGCGCCTGCCCATCCGCCGGTTGCCGTTGATGCTCGAAGGCCAGGTGGCGGCCCTGAGTTCGGGCGCCTTGTCGCCGGTGGAAGCCGCGCAACTACTCGTCGCCCTGCGCCGGAGTCCGCTTTACCAGCCGCGCGAACACAGCTACCTGCTGTATC
>JBKBTZ010000035.1:0-31044 GCA_046290825.1 Limisphaerales bacterium | reverse complement strand
CTTTGGCCAACCGCGCGGCAAGTTGCCGCGCGGGACGGGCCAGTGGCCCGTTCCACCCGCTTCTTTGTCCCCAGCCAACTCGATAATTCGGCATAAAAAAACCGCCGGGGTAGTGCCCGGCGGTTTGGAATTTTTCGGGATGCTTACGGAGGCGTCACGGTCACGCGGAAGAAGCGGCCGTTGGTTCCGGGCGGCTGCTGGTAGGTGACCCGGCCCGTGCTCTTTGAGACAAAGTTCGTCACCTTCACCCAGTTGCCACCGCCGGGCACATCCAACGCGTAGAGGCGGTTGATGGCGCCAGCCAGGCTGTTCCACGAAACCTCGACCCGGGGTTCCGGCCCGGGGCGGACCGCCACCTGCAGGTCCACATCTTCCGACCGGAACTGCGGGCGAAGAATCGTCAGCGGCCCCACGTGCGGAACAAATTGCAATGCGCCGCCGTTCTTGCCGTTCAACTCGGCGGTGATGTCCACGCCGTCGGCAAACGCCTGGCCAAAGTAGATTTTCATGCCCGGCTCGCAGGCGAGGGCCACCAGGTTGCCGTCCGGATCGCGTTCGGCGGCGCCGTTCTGGAGGATCAGCACGTCCACATACAGCGCGTTGCTGGAGGGACCGGTGCCGCGGAAGGTGAAGAGGCTGTAAGGCCCACCATCCAGGATCAACTGGCCGAGCGCGGCGTTGTTGGTGAAGCCCGCGAGGCCGGGGCCACGATCCTGGCCCGCCCAGACATGCTCGACCTCCGCATACGGGAAGGCGCTGTCGTAAATGACGGTTTCGAGCAGATCGCCAACGTTCGGTTTGCGGTAGAGGTTGAAGCCCTCCAAGACCTCCCAGTAGGACGGTCCGGCGTAAAGTCCGTTGGTGATGGCCAGGTTCAGGGTGCGCCCCAGCAGCGGGGCGGGCAGGCCGTTGGTCAGGAACAGATTGTTGCAATACAGCGAAATATCCGCGTTGGGTGCCTGCAGGGTTCCCGGGTCCTGCAACGTGAGGTTCCCCAAGGCGGTAATGAGGATTGGGCCGACCAAGGAGGTGATTTCGCCCGCGTTGAGGACGTTGGTGGCCACGATGCGATGGCCCATCGCCAGGCTCTGGCCGCGATTGACGAAGTTCGCATACGGACGGGGGGTGCCGTTGGAATCGCGGCCAACGTAGGCCACCTCATTGACCGATCCCGTGAAGTCAATCACGCCGTGATTGGTCAGATTCCGGATGCGGGTGGTGCCGTCCGCCCAGACCATGTTGGGGTTGAGCGCCTGAATCACGCCGTTGCTGCGGACCGTGAGGTTCTCCACGTCGAAGTGGATGTTGTCATACACGCGGAAGGTGTCCCCCACGCTGGCGTTGGTGCTGCGCAGCGAGAAGGCAAACACCTGCGGCTGGGTGAACTCCTGCAGATCGCTGTCCACAAACAGCACGTGGAAGCGGACATTGTTGGTGACCGATTCGCCGTCGTTATCGAAGGTGACCACATTGGTCCATTTGGCGCTGTAACAACGAATGGTGCCATTGAAGCGTGGCAGGTCGGACTTGAGGATGCCGGTGGTGTGCAACTGCCCGTTGGTGCTGCCCAGCCGCACATCCATGAAGGTGGACAGGATGGAGGCATTGGTCGCCCCGACGAAATGGTTGGTGGCTTCGACGGAGAGATAGTTCAGCCCCTCGATGCGGGTGAGATTGAGGTTCAGGGAACCGGTTGCTTTGAGGCTGATGCGCCCGGGGCCGACCCGCACATTGGTCACCTGCAACGGATCGGTGGTGGTGGTGGCGATGCGGGCGTTGTAAGCCGAATACTCGGCCGTGATGAACTCGGGCGCCTCGTTGGTGGTCCAGAAATCCGGGGGCGGATCGGTAAACTCCTCGCCCTCCTCGGCGTCCAGCAGCCGGAGCGGGATGGTGCGAGTGATGTTGTAGTTGTTCGGCTGGAAGGTCTCCGGGGGAATGGGCGCGCTTTGCGGCGGGGGCGACGAGAAGGGAAAATTGGTGAACAAGATGTTCGTGGCGTCCATCCCGAAAGTGTCGGTCAGATACAAACGATTTTCGAATTCCTGGCCGAAAGCGTTGGTGCCGATGGCGACCCACTCAATAATCGGCATCCCCAGCGCATGGCCCGCGAGCTGCGGCGAGGGGTGCGGGGCCGACAACACGCGGGTGGCGAGATTGGTGTTGGGATTGCGCAGGAAGACGATCTGAACGGAGCGGTTGGTGCCCGCCTGACGGATCCATTGGCGCCCGGTAATCTCCTCGGGTGCCGCGCCGAAGCCGAAGAGCGCCGCCGGAAGCTGCACGTAGGGCGCGAAGGGAGCATTCGGCAGAAACACGGTGTATTCGTAAACGGGGGTGCGGGGAACCGGAGTGGAGATGTTGGCGTTCGGCAAAAATGTGCTGCTGCCGAAACCCCACGCGGCGTCAAAGACCGCCTCGGGCAACAGGCTCTGCCGATCCGTGAACGTGCCCACGGTCAGGATGCTCCGGCTGGCGTCCACGTTCTGGCCCTCGAGACTGAGCAGGCCATACTCGCCGATACTGAGAATGCCCTTGTTGTTGATGTTGGTGGCCTGCACCAACAGGTGGGTTTCGCCGTAGATGTTCCCGTTCAAGGCCGGATTGCCGGTCACCGGGGCATTGTAGAAACTGGCCGCCGGCCGCCGGATGCCGTTGGCGGAGGGCGCGGTGTCGAAGCGGAAACCCGACAGGAAATTGGTCATCGTCCCCCGGTTGGTGAAATTGCGGACGTTCGAGAAGTCAAACGGGGACAGAGTGCCAAACCAGAAGACGCCGCGGTTGACGAAATTGGTCGCGTCAATCACCGGCGGGTTGGTGACGACACCGAGGTTCTCGTAGGTGCCCAAAGTAACCGCCGACGCGGGAGACGCCAGAACGGCACAGAGCGCGGCGAGCGGGAGTTGCTTCATACGAAAGTTCATGGTGCGGGGCGGCAGGTTGCGGTCAGTTGCCCGTGCCCACCACGCCGCCCGCGGCGGCCGAGTTGGTGGGCGCAAAGCTGTCGGCGATGGTCCACGGGGAACCGGCGTGCATCACTTGCAATTTGAGCTGCTGCAAGGAACTGCCATTGGGGAACACCACGGGGGGATTGGTGGTGCCGTCAAACGAACCCCAGACCACGCCTTGCAACAGAAAACGCGTCTCATCCATCAGAAAGGGACTTTGGTTCACGTAGTAAGGCCCGATCTTGCTGTAGGAATAAACGATCGGCCCGGTAATCACGCCAGGGCCATTTAGCGGGGTGACCCCGTTGATGGCGTCATTGTTGATCCAGCTCTCAGCCGTATCCCGGGCAAAAAGAATTGGCACGCCCTGATCTCCCACACCCAGGTCTTCCGCCGCAAAGATGATGTCGGGCTGATCCACCACGCGCTGGACCTGCTGAGTCCGGGCCGTTCCGTTCGTGATGTAGGTGTCCGTCCACTGGTTGGTGAACGTAATGAAGACACCCAAGATGGAATCGTAATGGACCCGCTGAAACCGGACCTTGTCCACGCCGGGCCGGACGGCCTGGTTCACGAAATTGCTGAAACTGGCGGTGTTGGTGCCGCCAATCGGGGTCCACGGCGAACCGGAAGCGGCAGCGGTGGTGTTGGTAGGCAATGTCTCGACATGCCAGTGTTCGAGAGGGTTGCTCTTTCCATAGATGTGCCGAAGTCCTCCGGCATCATCTCGCGTGATGCCCGTGACATATTGCCCCGGAGCGAGGATGCGAGACGAGACAATGTCGTTGGCCATGCCCGCGACACTCGACGAATCCACCGCCAGCGGATCCACCTGCAACTCCGTCGCATCCGCAAAGTCTGGATCCACAAACTCCTGAATGACATACGTATAAAGCACGCCATTCACGAAACTCGAAGGGTTCAAGGTCACGGGGTCGAAATTGCGACGAATGACCGTGTAGTTCACGCGCGGAGGTGCTGTCAATTCCACGCGGGAACGCAAGGTCCAAGTTGCCCGCTCCGGGGCCGCCAAGCCCAGATGCAACAGCAATTCCGCAAGGGTAAAGGATTTAAGGTCCATCAGATTCAACGCCGACGCCTCGTAATTTTCGCGGCGCACGGACAGCGGGAACTCCGTGAGGTTGGAACTCATCTGGGAGGCCGGTGGCACCGCGTTCAGAATCGCAATGGCTTGTTCGATCGCATTGGTTCCCTGCACTCCAAAATATTGCAGGAAGGAGGAGTCGTAGGCGTAATAAACGGTGGGGATGTTCCAGCGATATTTTTCGCCGAGGTTCATGGGGCCGCCGAAGTCATCACCGCCGATGGGCGGATTGTATCCAATGCGGGGAACCATCCACTCGGCAAACGGTCCCATCATGGCAAAGGCGCCGGCGTTCAGGGCCGCGCCCGCAAGCAGGCCGGCCACCGCGAGCGATTGAAGTCGGGAAGTCATGGGAGAATTCAAAATCATTGCACTCGGACCACGCGATAGACCGCGCCGGCCTGCCCGGCCACCACGTCCACAAAATCCGTATAGCTCGCGGCCGTCCGGACCGCGCCGAAATTCGTCCAAGTGGTGTAATTCGTGGACATCTGCACCTGATAGCGGGCGCCCGGCATCGTGTTCCACGTCAGGCGCACGCCCCCCGCGATCGGGGCGATGGTCACCTCGATCATCTCATAAGAGCGCCCAAACACGTCAAACGTGCCGCTCGTCGCAAAGCTCGTCCACGCGGCAAGAAACCGCTTGCGGCCATCGGAGGCGACGACCGGATGCAACTGACGGCTCCCGGGGTCGCTGTTGACGCGGAACTCCACGCCCAGCAACTGGCCGCCCGCGCCAAAAAACTGGCCGTAAATGCCCTCGCGCGAGCCGTCCTGGCCCAGGCTCTGCCAGACGGACAGCCAGGTGGAGCCACACGCGGCAATCCGCGGGGCATATTGATCGCCGTAGGTGAAGCTGTTGAGGCGGACGGGGTCACTGACCGGCTGGCCGGCGGCGTTGTAGAGGCGGGTGAACACGTCCCAACTGTTCTCCGAGAGGAACGTGGAACCATTCGTCACGGTGGCCTGAGAACTGAAGAACGTGTTGACCAGGGCCTCGCGCTGGGACCACGCCACCGCAAAACCGCCGTCCGGCGCCGCGGCGACGACGGGGTTGGCGCAAACTCGGGTGGGCAGCGGGTTGACGGGGAACTCGTTGCCGAGGGCCGTTCCGCTGGCGTTGTAGCGGCGCGCGTAAACGTCCACGCTGCGGCTGGCGTCGCGCTGCAACTCGGAAATCCACGTGACCACGAAACCGCCATCGGCCAGCGCGGCGACGGAAGGAGTGCGCTGGTTGTTGAGGGGAAACTGGTTGATCGGGAATTCCCCGCCGAGTTTGGTCCCGGTAGGGGACAGCCGCTGGCCGTAGATGCCCTGTTTGTCCCCGTCCTGGCCGAAGCTGGCCCACACGACGATGATGTTGCCGTCCTTGAGCACGGCGACGGCGGGGTTGATTTGATACTCGTTGGTGTAGGTGTTGACCATCAGGTCGGCGGCCGGGGTCAGGTTTGTGCCGGTCACCGGAATAAAACGGGCGTAAATCTTTTGGAAGCCCTGCCGCCCGCCCTGCCACACAACGACCGCTCCGCCGTTGGTCAGCGCGGCCACCTGCGGTTTCTCCTGGTCGAAGGCCGCGATCGAATTGACGCGGAAGAGCGGCCCGAGGCGGTTGAAATTGGCGTCAAGCCGCTGGGCGCGGATGCCGAGGCCATTGCCGTCGGCAGCGTTGTCCTGCCAGACAACAAAGCCGCCGTTGGTGCGCAGGGCCAGGTGAGGCATCGTCTGGTCGCCCGGCAACGGGCCGGTGATGGGATAATCGTTGCCGCCGGGGGCAAAGGCATTCTGGGCGGCCGCCGTCAGCGGCAGGAGAGCCGACAGCGCGAGCGAAAACACCAGCACCACGCGGGCGCGACGCAGGAAAGTGGACATAAAAAATCGGGCTTGCTGAACCGGCACCCCACCCGGCGCGCCGCCGGTTTCAGAGCGGCCCGGGCGGGTGAGTCTGGTTTGCCGCGCACGGTAACAGCGTGATTTTTTCATTGCAAACATCATTTCCGACATCGGTGTGACACGCTTAATTTCGCGCGGCGGCGGCGAATAATTCAGCCTGCGGCGATACCTCCGCAACGGGCAGCGCAGCGAGCCAGGAACGAAATCCCCACCGGCGATACAAGGCCGCCAAGGCCGCCGCGTTTTCCCGTCCCCCCGCGAGCGCGTCCTGTTCGCAACCGGGATCCAGATCCTCGCGAAGGCGAACCAACTGGAGGTTGCGCCGCACCTCCGTCGCCGCGCTCGCCAGCGCCTCTTTCAACCGCTCGGGCCGCACGCGGTCCAGCGCGGCATAAAGGCGGTCCACCGACCCGAATTCGTTCAACAACCGGGCCGCTGTCTTGGCGCCAACTCCGGGCACGCCCGGAATGTTGTCCACCGCATCGCCAATCAGGCTGAGCCAGTCCACGATTTGCTCTGGACGGACTCCCGTTTTGGCCACCACTTCCTCCGGGCCCCAAAGCTGCCCGCCTTTTTCCGCGGGGTTCAGCAGCCGCACGTTCCCGCCCACGAGCTGAAAGAAATCCTTGTCCGAACTGGCAATCACGACAGCCCAACCCCGCCCGGCCGCGCGGGATGCCAGGCTCGCAATCAGGTCATCCGCCTCGACCTCGGGCCTTTCAATCCGCGCCATTCCGGCGGCGGCTTCAAATTCATGCAACGCCTCGATTTGCTCGGCGAGCGCCTCGGGCATGGGCGGACGCTGGGCCTTGTAGGCGGGCAATGCAGCCAGCCGCCCGGGATCCATGCCACCGTCCCAGACAATCCCCACATGCGACGGGCCGACCTGCTCCCGAATGCGACGCAACATTCCGATGAAGCCGTAGATGGCGTTGGTCGGTGTGCCATCCGGCGCCCGCAAGTTTTGAATGGCGTGATACGCCCGGTAGGCCAGGGCGTGGCCATCCACCAACAAGAGCGTGCTCACGGGAGCGGAACGGTAACAGGCCGACGCCAGCCCGGAACGTTTCGTTAGTTGGCTGCCGCGCCTGTCGGCGGCCGCTGCGGCGGCAGGCTGGATTGGGCGAAAGGCAGGTTGGCCTCGGTATGCACGCGGTTGCCCGCCGGATCAATGATGGTGGGCGTAACAAAGATGACGAGGTTCTTCTTCTCCGTCACGTTGGACGAACTGCGGAAGAACCGGCCCACGAGGGGAATGTCACCCAGCACGGGCACCTTGTCCTTGTATTTGGCCACGTTCTCGGAAATCAGGCCGCCCAGCGCGATCGTCTGGCCGTCCCAGATCACGGCCGTGGTCGTCACCTGGCGGACGCGGAAGCGCGGCAGCGGCAATTGCGCCGTCAACGGCAGACCAACGTTGCCGCCGACCGATTGAACCTGCGGGATGAACTGGCCGGGATCGTCGTAACCCACGAATTCGGTGATGGTCGGAATGATGACCATCTGGACCGTGAAACCGTCGGCGGACACGTAGGGGATCACGTCGAGCACCGGACCGAACGGCAGCGGCTGGGTGGTGTAACCCAGTTGCGAGCCAATCGCGCCCTGGCCACCACCACCGATGATGCCCGTATCACCACCACCACCCGAAGAGGTTTGGTTGATGTCGTTCCCGGTGACAATGGTGCGAATTTCCACCACCTGGAGCTGCGCCTGACGGCCGCTCAGGGTGGTTACGTCGGGGGCGGCGAGCAGCTCGACACCTTCGCGCTGTTCCAAGGCGCGCCAGACGGCGCGGAACTGCGGGTCGGTGAGGATGCCCGTCAGAGTAAAGAGTGCGGGGGCATTGGCGCTGTTGCGAATGCCCGAGGTCAGCAGGCCATCGGAGGCAGACGGCGGAATGGCGCCCGGTCCGGGACCACCGGCACCGGGTCCCGGGAAGATGCCGCTGGGATTGCCGGGGCTGGGCTGGCCAGTGAAGGAGGGGGCCGTGCCGCCCTGGCCGCCGATGGTGCCGCCGCGCATCAGCACATTCCCGAGATACCAGTCGAAACCAAGTGCCTTGGTGTCCTTCTGCCCAACCTCGGCGAATTTGGCGCGGATGTTGACCTGGGGCGGCGCGACGTTGAGCACCTGCACGGCCTGCTCAATGATATCCAAATCCTGCAAAGTGGCGCGGACAAACAAAGTGCCCTGCCGGTCATTAAAGAACACAGCCTTCGGCGGGGTCATGTCAATGCCCAGCGAGACGAAGAAGGATCGCACCGCCTCTTGGATGACCACCACGCCCTGCGGAGTGGTGATGAAGGCCAGCCCTCCCCCTCCCTGGCCTTGACCGCCGACACCGCCGCCCCCGCCAAGCCCCAAACCGCCGGGACCACCGCCAACCGCGCCACTACCCAAGCTGGGCTGGCCACCAAACAAGGAGGACCCGCCACTGCCGCCACCGCCGCGACCGCCGCCCTGGCCGCCGCTGATGCTGCCGGCGACCGACACACGGGGAACGGTCAGCGTGCTGTCTTCCGCGCCACCTTGACCGCCACCGCGGCCACCGCCGCGACCGCCGCCCCGACCGCCACCACCGCCAGAGGATGTTTCCACATCACCGAAGGCGATGGCCCCAACGCGCTCGAGGCCCATCCAGAAGGTGTTCGGGTCCACGCGGAAGGTCCGGTTGTGCAGCGGAATGGTCTCCCGCTGACGCAGGCTGATGATGATGCCGTAATTCTCGATGGAATATTTGATGGGCTGGTCGGCCACCTTGATGATGATGTCCAGGGCGTCCTGCAGGGTGATGTCCTGAATCGGGGTGTAAAGCTTGATGGAGATGCTGCCCATGTCCACCGGTTCCTCGGCGGTCGCCGGTCCTGGAGTCATCGGCAGCCCGGTGTTGGGATCAATCGTCGTGAAAGCGCCAGGCATGGCACCCGGCATGGCGCCGGGCATGCCACCACCAAAAGCCGGGTTGAATCCGCCAGCCGGTGTGGGCGCCGGGGCCGATGTGTCGGCGGTCGGAGCCAGAATGAAATTGATGCCTTTCTTGTCCGGATCGCGCCGCCGGGATTCCTCGGTCAGGCTGCGAACCACTTCGCTCAGCGGCAGGCCATCGTAGTAAATCTGGTCGAGCTTGATGCGCTGGAGCTTCTGCTGAATGGCCTGCCGGTGCGGACTGGTGTGGATGAGATTGTTGGTGGCGTAAGGGTTGGGGGCGGGCAGTTTGGAGCTTTTGTCCTGCCACGCCTCCTCGACCTCGACGATGGCCTGCTTGGTCTGGAGCGAGCGACGGGTAATGGCTTCGGCGTATTTGCGCTCCTTGATGAGACTGCTGTAGTAGGCGGCGGCACGATTGTCCGGCTCGGCCTCGAGCACTTCGGCCAGGATGGCCTCGGCCTGGGCGTATTTGCCGTTTTCGAAAAGCAATTTGGCGTCCTGCACCTTGGTGCTGTTCGCGGTGCGCTCGGCATCCCATTTGGCGCGCTGGTCCAGGAGATCGTTGCTGGGCATGAGGCCCTTGCTTTCGGCCAGGAGCTTGTCGTTGTTGCGTTTGAAGGCGAGGGCCTGGGGGTTGCCGGGAGCCACCTTGAGCAGGCGTGTCACCTGAACATCCGCCGCCCGGTAATCACCCTGCTTCTGGGCGGCGGCGGCCAGCGCGAGGCGGACCTCGGTCATGCCCGCGATGAGGGCGGCCATTTCGGCGTCCACCCCCTGCCCCACACTTTGGGCGAGGGCGTAGCTTTCCTCGTAGAGCTTGGAAGCCAGCGGCAGGTCCTTGCGCTTCTGCGCCTCCTGGGCGGCGGCGAGCTTGGTGCGAAGCTGCAAGGTCTCATACTGGCGACGGACGGCCTCGGACACGGCGGCGTCGGTGGTGGGTTGGGCCAGCAGGGCCGGCACCGGCGTCACCAACAGGGCGGCCGCCAAGGTCAGACTGAACGATTTGGTCATGGGATTGCGAATGTTGATGAAAACGGGGTTCCGATCAGGGCGTCGCGCCTACGCGAACGGTGGTTTTTTTGCCGGAACGGGCGGACAATACAACCTCGGTTTCCGTGATGGCAACGATATTGTATTCCTCACCGCCGAAGGTGAGGCGGTCGCCCACGCGGCGGCCGGACCACAGCCGGTTCTCCGGCGGGTAGCGGAGATCCGCGAGGTAACCGTCCACGCGCCGGAAGGGGCGATCCTTGCCAACCACCATTTCCTCGCCGGTCTCGTTCCACTCCAGCACCAGCGCCTCCGGATCGGCAGCGGGACCGCGGACGGAACGCAGGGAGAAGAATTCGGTCTTCTGCCCGACCGAAACAAATTGCTGCCGCTTGCGCCGATCAGCCACACGGGGCGCGGCCTGGCGTTCCAGACCAATCGCGTAACGCGCCCCGCTCTCGTTGGTCGTGACATTATCGAGGGAGATGATCGTGAACAGTGGCGTGGTGCGAACGGGCACGATGGCTCCGGGTCCAACTTCGCGACCCGTTTCCACCTTGAAAGGGGTGCCATCCGAGCGGCGCTGCCAGAGAACGGGATTGAACAACCGATGCCCGGTGCCGAAGTCCAGATTGAGCGGGGCTTGGGCACGGGCGAGCAACGCCTCGAACTCGGTGAAGGACAAAGGAGGCAGCGGCTCAACGCGGGGGGCGAGCAGACGGTTTCGCACCTCCTCCAAATCCGCCTTCTCCGCGCCGATCTTGAACGGCAGCCACAGGGCCACGCCGGCCAGACCCACGAGCACCACTCCCAGCAGTATCTTCTCCCAGTGTTTCTTGATGACGTCCATGGCGGGCTATTTCGCGGGGTTGAGCCGGACGACCTCAATGAGGAGCGTGGCTTTGAACTGTTTTTCGTCGAGCAGCACCGGCAGGCCGCCGCGCAGGCCGCCGGGAGCGGGTGTCGGCGTCGGCGTGATGGTCGGCTGCGGCTGACCGAAGGCACCGGGCATTCCCGGCATTCCGGGGCGGAAGCCCCCCCCGACCTCACCCGGCATGCCCGGGACGGGCCGGGGCACCATCGGCTGGCCGAGGTCGGCTCCCAGCAACATGGGATCCGTGCCCAAGCCGGTGGCGAGGGCCGGCTCGACGTTGATGGCCTTGACGATCATGCCGCTGCGGGAAGTGGCAAACCCGGCGAGAACGGCGCTGAGTTCGGAACTGAAACAGCGGATGGTCACCTCGTAGGGAGTCAGCACGGCAACATCATTGGTGACCGGCGTGCGGTCGGTGTAATCGGTGAACTGTTGGGCCTCGCGATCGTGCGAAGCCACCCGGACGCGGCGGATATTATCCAGCGCGTTGATTTTTGCGGCGAAGAGGACGTCACAGATGGCTTTCACCTCGCCCACCTGCTGGGCGAGCGGGGCCAGGCCCGCCGCATCGAAGACCAGCAGGGGCCGGATGGCCGTGAAGGAGAAATCGTAGCGTTCCGGCAGTTGGACACCGGCGTCACGGGCGTCGCGTTGCAAACGGTCCAGCGTGCGCCGGAGGCCTTCGGCGAACGCCGCATTGTTCAAATTGGCGGTGGGCGGGATGGGCGGGATGGGGCGGAACACCTGCTGCATTTTCTGGCTGAAGGCACGCACCTCCTTCTCCTGCGCACGGGCGGCGGCGATGTTGTCAATCTTGTCGTTGCCAGGATGCGGATTCTGGCGGTTGAGCCGCTCGAGGGTGGCGTATTCCTGGTTGAGGGCCTCGAGGGCCGCCGCGTTGCGGCTGACGCCCTTGTAGAGATACCAGCCCGCGCCGCCCAGCAGCACCAGCGCAAGGACGCCGACGATGACGAACGCGAGGTTGCGCTTGATCCAGTCCATATCAGGGTTTGAGCGGGCGGTTCATCTCCAACGACACGGTGAAGGAGAAGGTGGAGGTGGTGGGGTCGTCCGTGATGGGCGAGGCCAGCGCGGTGTTTGTGCTGAAGAGCGGGCTTTGCCGCAGCTCCGCCTCGAGCGCGTAGGCGATCGCGGCGTTGGCGGAGGAGTCCACGCGCGACATGTCCACGCCCCGACAAATCAGGGTAATTTTGCCGCTGCTGGAAGCCGACGCCAGCGGGATGGGCTGGCCGGTGTTGGGGTCAATCATGGGCTGCCCCGTATTGGGATCCATCTGGTATTGCGGCTCGCCCATCCCCGGTGCCATGGGGGACATGCCCGGCTCCATGCCCGGCGGACCGCCGAATTCACCCGGCATCGGCATCATGGGGCCGCCGTGGGGCGACATGCCTGGCATCGGACGAATCCCATATTCTCCGGGCATCATTCCCGGCATTCCCGGCATTCCCGGGGCCATGCCGGGATAAAGGCCGCCCGCGAGCAGGTCGGTGCCGGCTCCGAGCGATTCCAGCGAGATCATCTTTTCAATCCAGACGCCGGTGTCGGCCCCGAGACGCTGCTTGGTCCCGGCCTCGACGCGCGTCAGCACACGGCGAAGTTCGGCCAGCGTATCCACCCAGTAAAAACGGTCCTGAATCCACTGGGCCAGCATGCCCAGTTCATTGGTGGCCGCCTGGAACTGGCTGTAGGCACGCTTGAATTGCGCCTCGCGCTGTTGCAGCGGCTCGACCTTGACCTTGAGGTCGGCGATTTCCTGCTCCTTGTAAGCAGCCAATTTGCCGAAGAGCCAGCCGACGGCAAAGACCACCAGCACGAGGCTGAAGACGGCGCCGAAGAGGTAGGGCTTCTTCTGGTTGAGGCTCTGCCAGCGCAGGGTGCTTTCGGGCATCAAGTTCAACTCGACCGGGCAGTTGGTGAGATTGCGCAGGCCCAGCCCCACGACCTCGCCCAGCGAGTGCGCCACCTTGGCCAGTTCCTCGAGGTTGACAGCCGGGTCAATCTGCACGTTGCGGAGGGGATTGAAGTATTCGACCGGCACGTTGAGCTTTTCCGCAAAGAACTGCGCCGTGTAGGGCATCACCGAGGCGCCGCCCGCGAGGAACAGCCGCTGTGGGGCCGAGCCGCCCTGTTGGCCGCGGTAAAACTGGAGCGTCTGGTTGACCTGGATGTGCAGCCGGGTCATGAATTGGCGCGCAATCTTCGAGATGGCCGCCTGATGGGGGTTTTCTGGTTCTTCGTAGGCGCCGCCGAGACTGACAAAACCCTCGTCAATCTTGAGTTGTTCGGCCTTGGCGAAGGGCAGCTTGGCTTCGGTGGCGAAGTCCTGCGTGATCGAATTGGCGCCGAGGTTGATGCTGCGGGCATAAACCTTGCCCTTTTCGAAGAACAGCAGGTTGCTGGTCTTCGCACCGATGTCCAACAACATCGAGCAGTCCTCCAGCTCGCCATAGTTGTAACGAAAAGCATTGCACAGGGCCGCCGGGGAAACATCCGTGAGCTGCAGGCTCAAGCCCGCCGAGTCCGTGGCGCGGAACAGGCCCTCGACCACCTCCGCCTTGATGGCAACGAGCAGGACCTCGAGCTCGCCCGTGGCGGTTGCGCCGAGGATCTGATAGTCCCAGACCACCTCGGCCAGGGGGAAGGGCACGTTCTGCTGCGCTTCGTATTGAATGATCTGGGTAACCTTCGCCGAATCCACCGGCGGCAGCTTGACGAACTTGGAGAAGACGTGGAACCCGGGCGCGCTGACGTTGACGGATTTGGCCTTGAACCCCTTTTCTGCGATGACTTCCTGGAGGGCCTTGAGGATGACGGCCTCCCGCTTTGCCTCGACCGCCCCCTCCGCGCCGAGCGGTTTGACCGCGAAGTTGAGCAGGCGCAACGCGCCGGCCTCGTCCACCTCGAATTCCGCCACTTTCAGGCTGCCGGCGCCGAAATCTACGGCCAGAAAATTCTTTGAGTTTAGCATCTGCTTTGCCGCGTGGGTTTGGGGTCGCCGGAAACTCCGGAGGTTGCGCCACGTTGAACGGAAAAGGGTTTCGGAGATTTTCACCGCCCGGTCAAACAGAAAATCCCCGCGCAAAAAGAAGTTGCGCGACCGGCGGAATGGGCCTATCAGTTGCGCGTCGAAGGGTTGGTGGCCGCGAAAGGGTTCGTTTCAATCAGGTCGCGGCGGCTTCCAAAAGTTCACCACGTTCAGCCTTCAATCAGGGCGTTTCTGGAAAAATCCTTCGATCCACAGTTCGTTGCGATATGAGTCATCCAAACCATGAGGCTCCGGCCAACCCGAATTTCGGCTCCGGTTACCTCGAGATTTCCGAGAAGGGCTTCGGCTTCCTGCGCACCGCGCAAAACCACTACCAGCCCAAGCCCAGCGACATCTTTGTCACGCCCGACACCATCAAGCGGAACTTTCTTCGCGAGGGCGCGCACATCGAGGGTGCCACGCAGCCGCCCCATCGCGGCACCAGCCCGCAACTCCGCAGCGTCGTGCGCGTCAACGGCATGACCTTCGACGAATACGTCAAGGCCAACCGCTTCGAGAACCTGACGACCATTGACCCCATCGAAAAGTTCCGCCTCGAGACCACGCCCGACATCATCGAGACGCGCATCATTGACCTCGTCACCCCCATCGGCAAGGGCACCCGCGGCCTCATCGTCGCCCCACCCCGCACGGGCAAAACCACCGTGCTCAAGCAGATTTGCAACGCGGTCACGACCAACCATCCCGAGGTCCATTGCCTCGTCCTGCTCATTGACGAGCGGCCCGAGGAAGTCACCGACTTCCAGCGCTCCGTGAAAGCCGAGGTCGTCGCCTCCTCCAATGACCAGGACATTGACACCCACGTCCGCCTTTCGCGCTTCATGATCGAGCGCTGCCGCCGGATGGTCGAGGCCGGCAAGGATGTATTTGTCTTGCTGGATTCGCTGACCCGCGTGGCCCGCGCCTACAACAGCGCCCACGGTGGCTCCGGCCGCACCATGACCGGCGGCGTGGACGCCCGCGCCCTGGAGATTCCCCGCAAGATGTTTGCCTCCGCCCGCAAGATTGAAAACGGCGGCTCGCTCACCATCATCGCCACCGCCCTGGTGGACACCGGCAGCCGCATGGACGAACTCATCTTCCAGGAGTTCAAGGGCACCGGCAACATGGAGCTGATCCTCGACCGCAAACTTTCCGACCGCCGCCTGTTCCCGGCCATTGACATCCCGCGCAGCGGCACCCGCAAGGAGGAGAAGCTCTTCCCTGCGAAGCACCTCGACGCCATCCGCAAGCTGCGCCGCATGATGGTGGACCTGAACCCCATCGAGGCGATGGAGACCCTCCAGTCCGCCTGCCGGAAATACAAGACCAACGAGGAACTGCTCGCGCAGTTGAAGTAGCCAGCCAGCCCCGACAGCATATTGGCATTCAGGCTGAGGATGCCCCGGGCGGCAACCGGTCGGGCCGGAGGCTTCCTGTTTCACCCTCCATTTCTCCTCACACGCATTTTTCGCCGCGTCCGCAAAATCCCCCACGCGGACTGACCGGCCTCAGCGCACCGTGGCCACGATGTCGGTGGTGTCCGGGAAACGCTCCAGTGTCTTCACCGTGGCGCGGGCCAGGGCGCCAACGGCGTCAGCCCGAAAGTGTTCATCATCCCAGAACACCACCCCGGCATGACTCAGCCCGCGCGCCTGCCGTTCCTTGATCCATCCGGGGAGGGTGGAGCGGTCACGCGACAGCAACACGCGCCGGTCTTGAAACAATTTTTCCAACAACACCGCATCCGGGGTCGCGGCTCCCGCCCATTCGCGGACGTGAACCACGTTCCACGCCGGGCGCAACTTGCGCACCGCCTCCGCCACGCGCTCCGATGTGTCCTCGTCCACGCAAAGCCGCCTCACAGCGTGGCCTCCTCCAATCCACACTCCTTCAGAGATCGCCGCCCCATTTTTTCATCCTGGGCAATCTCCTCGGGAAAATCGGCGGCATAATTGAGCGCCGCGGCAACCAGCGCGGGCGGCAGTCCCAGATTGTGCGCCGCCTCTTTGCGCCCAAGCTGCCGCACCGTAGCCACCACCACCCACACCGCCACGCGGGAGCCTGCCAGCCGCGCCCGGAATCCGCCATCGGGAGTGTGCTCGTAATCAATCGCGGGATGCGTCAACGACCGGAGCGCCCGGGAAAGCAGTTCGGCGGCGAGGGTTGCGGGCCGACTGGCCCGGCGGGCGGAATGCGCCTCCAGCAGGGCGCTCTCCCGCGCTGGCAGACGCAAAGACAAATTGACGGTTTCCATACAGCGTAATTTTCGCATGGACAAGGGTGGCACGCAAGGCCGCGGGGACGGTTCGGCGCAGGCTCACGGTCACGGCCCCGAACAAATCCCCGCCAACACACCCGCTGCCCCGCTCACCGGAACGGATCATTCGGCGCGCGCACCGGCGTGGAACTGCGCGCCGGTTCGGCGTTGGTGCGCGGCGGCCGAAAGGCCGACCGCAACAGCCAGTGCCGCTTCAACCCCTGGATGAGTTCGTCGGTGTGGACGATCGCATCCGAAACCGACGACACGATGTTCGTGTTGGCCTGCACCTGCGCGTTCAGGTTGCTGGTGATGCCCGCGAGGTTTTCCAGCGACTTCGCCAGCTCCTCGACCAGGCGGTTCAGGTTCGTGTCCGTGTTCGCCAGCAGCGTGCCCGTGTTCGTCAGCACCACGTTCAACTGCGCCCGGGCCGCCGGCGCGAGCAGCCAGTCGCCCAGCGCCCCCTCGCCGCGCAACTGCGCCGACAACGCCGCCAGGTTGGTCGCCACCGGTTGCGCCGCCGCCGCCATCACATTCAAGTTTGACGTCGCGCTGGCGGCCTCGGCTAGCACGCGCGCAAGGTCGTTGGTCAGACTGAGAATGCCCGGCAACGCCAGTTCCACCTGGTTCACAATCCGGTCCAGCCGCTCGGTGACCGCGGGCGATTCGGCGGGCGTCACCCAATACGGCCCGGCCTTGTCCGGCAGCTCGTAGAACTGGTCGCGGTTGGCGCGGGCGAGTTCGTTCAGCCGCCAGAGCGCCGCGCCCGCGTCACCGGTTTCGCGGGTCAGCACGGCAAGTTGTTCCTCGACGTGTTTGCGCCGCAGCACGCCGGCCACGCGTTGCTCCTGGTTCTCCGCCACCGTGGGCACGCCGCTGACGCCTTTCGTCAATTCGAGCACGCGCCCGCCAAGGAAATCCGCTGCCGCCGCCTTCACCGTCGAATCGCTCCACACATAACCGTAGTAAGGCTTCTTGACGCGGAAGAAGATGGTGACGCCGTAGTAATCGCCCGGCGCGTTGGCCTCGATGCGCGTGATTTCGCCCACGTTGAAGCCCATCAACATCACCGGATCGCCCACCTTCAGCCCGGTCGCGTTGTTGAGCGAAGTCTGATAGGCCACCTTCGGCGTGAACCAACCCTTGCGCGCCGCCGTGTTGTAGAGGTAGTAGCCGAAACCCGCCACCAGCAGCGCCGCCGCCAGCAGCACAAACCAGCCCACCGCGCGTTCCAGACGGCTGAGGCGCGTGCGCAGTTGCGGGGTGAGGTCTTGCAGGGCCATGCTCGTGGAACCGGACGGTTTCAAATTCCCCCGCGCGGGTCAAACCCCGCCTCACGCGCCCCGCGCAACTCCCGCACCAACGCATGCCCGCTCTGCTCGACGCCCGCCCAGTCGCCCAGCACCGTGAACTGGCGGTTCTCCAACAACGCGAACTGCCGCGCCACCCCGCGCCACGCCCGCAACCCATCCGCGCTCACCACCAACGTCAGGGGCCGGCCCTCGTTCAACGGATGCCCGTCCGCCAGCGCCGCGAGCAATTCCAGCCACCAGCGCCGCTGCCGCTGATCCAGGCCCGCCAGCGGATTGTCCACGCACAACACCTCCGGCCCGAGCGCCAGCGCCCGCGCCAGCGCTGCGCGCCGCTGCCAGTTGCGGCCCAGTTGTCCCGGACGCGAGTCCGCGAAGGGCGTCAACTCCAGCGCCTCCAGCAACTGCTCGACGCGCCCCGCCACCGCCGCCGCCGGGCGATGGTAACGCAACGGCAACGCGATGTTCTCCGCCACCGTGAGGGTGTTGAACAGCCGCGCGTCCTCGAACACCAACCCCAGCCTCAAACGATGCGCCAGGCGTTCCTCCGCAAAAATCGGCATCCGCTCGCCAAGGAATTCATACTCGCCCGCCAGCGGTGCCATCAGGCCCGCCGTCAGCATCAGGAAATCGCTCTTGCCCGCGCCGTGCAAACCTGCCACCGCCCAGAACTCGCCCGCCGCCACCGTCCATTCGACCTCCCGCGCCACCACCAGCCCCGGCGCGGCCAGCGAACCGACGGTCACGCCCCGCATCGCAATAACCGGAGCCGCGTTGGAAAGGGTGGAATTCATGCGGCCGTGAGATACACCACGATGAACAGCGCATCGAGGCAGGCGCACGCCACCACTGCCTGCCCCACCGCGCGCACCGTCGCCGTCGAGACCTCCTCGAACCGCAACGGGCGGGCCAGACCGTGATAGCAAGTGATGATGGCGATGATCATGCCAAACCCGGCCGTCTTCAGCGCCAGCAACGCAAAATCCAGCCAGCTTAACGCCCCAGCAATTTGCTGCAGATACTGCTCGGGCCGCAACGGCACATCCTGGAGAAACGCCCACACATAGCCGCTGCCCAGCGCCGCGAGAATGAAGAACACCGTCAGCGCGAACGTGCCCAGCGCCAGCCCGATCACGCGCGGCACCACCAGGTAATGCACCGGGTCAATCCCCAGCGCCTCGAGCGCCTCCACCTCTCCGCCGGCGCGCGCGGTGCCGAGTTCCACCACGTTCGCCGTGCCCACGCGCGCCAGCACGAGGAACGCCGTGAGCAGCGGCCCCAGTTCGCGCACCACCGCCACCACCATCACCACGCCAAGATAATTCACCGCGCCCACCCGGCTCGACCACGCCACCACCTGACCGATGACCAGCAGCCCGAGCGCCGCCGCCACGAACAGGAACAACGGCAGCAACCGCACTCCCGCGCGGGCCACCTCCTGCCGCGTCAACGGGCCAATGGCCGGCGCCGCGCGGCCCGCCTTGGTCCACAGCACGCCGAGCGTGATGAGCGCGAACGCCCCCAGCCCGCGCACCGTGAAAAACCAGCGCAACACCCGCCGCCCGAGCGCCTGCGCCCACGACGCCGGCAATGGCGCGCGAAAGACGATGCCCGTTTCCGTCTCGGGCGCGGCGGCGGGGGCGGGTTCATTCATTGGCGGCAGCCTAGAACCACCCCGCCAGCCGGTCAAAAGGGTTTCCGGGGCTTTCCCATCACGAAGCGCAAAACCGACACTCCGCAAAGCCAGCCAGCCGAAAGCCGCATTGGCACGGCCCGCCCGCCATGCTTGAATCGCCCTGTGGACCGGTTCTGCCTCAAAACCCAGAGCAAACGCGAGCACATCGCGGCGAACCCGGCTGACCTTCCGGCATGAACATTCACTGGACGACAGGAAGAGCGATTCTTGCGATCCTCGCCACGGGGTTGCTGGTCTTGGGAGTGAAATGCCTGCTGGATGGGCGACGCGAATACGAGGCCCTTGCCGCCGCGCGGATACCCCTCCCGCTGGATGCCGCAGTGGACTTTTCCGTCACCGGAGAAGTTGCGTTCCCCTTCCCGCAGGTCTTCTCCCGCTCCCACGCCCAGGCCGTAGTGTTGCGGGTGCCGCAGGCCGCGCTGACCAACCAGTCTCCCGAGCAGTTGCTCGACGGGCTGGCCGCCCAAATGAATATCACCGACCAGGACGGCAACCTGGTTGAAGCCGCTTCAGTGAAAATTGAAACGCTCGATCCGACGGATCCCGGAGCAATCGCCATTTTCCACTTTGCCCCGTTTCGCAGGGGCAATTATCCCGCCCGGATATCCGTGACCGCGGGTGCCTCCGCCTTGCGCGGCCTGCCGCAGAGACTTGAGAGTCAGCACCTGCTCTGCGGCTTGGAGGAAATGCCGGGCCACATTGCCATCGTGGCGGGCGTATTTTCCCTGGTGCTGGGCACACTGTTGGGCGGAGCCGTGCTCTTGCGATTGAACTCCGCACCACGCAAAGCTGGAGCGTCGGCCGAGCCGGACGGGTCATCGCCGAACCATCCCCGCCACCCATGAACCTCGACTGGTTCTGCCTGAAAACCCAGAGCAAACGCGAGCACATCGCCGCGGAACATCTGCGCGCCGTGGGCGGCATCGAGACGTTCCTCCCGCGCATCCGCTTCCAGCGCAACACCGCCCGCGGCCTCGTCTGGTTCACCGAGGCGCTGTTCCCCGGCTACCTCTTCGCGCGGTTTGACCGCGCCACCCACTGGCGCGCCATCCAGCACGCGCAGGGAGTGCGCGGCGTGGTCCACTTCGGCGACCGCTGGCCCACGCTGCCCGAGGCCACCATCGCCGAACTCCGCCAACTGGCCGGGGACGACTCCCCGCACGTCATCGCCTCCCCGCTCCAGCCGGGCGAGGAGGTGGAACTCGCGGCGGGCGCGTTTCGCGGCTGGAAAGCCATCGTCACGCGCGTCCTGCCCGCCCGACAGCGCGTGCTCGTGCTGCTCGAATTTCTCGGCCAGCAAACCGGCGTTGAAGTGCCGCTCGCGGAAATCATCCGCCCCGGCGACCCGCGCCGGCACCTCGCCGGATAACGCGGGTGCCCCGCAAATCCAGTTCCCGCGCCGCGCGCTTTCTGCTTTGCTTCCCGCGCAATGTTCCGGCTGGGCATCACCGGCGGCGTGGGCATGGGCAAATCCACCTGCGCCACCTTCCTCGCAGAAAACGGCGTGACCGTCGTGGACACCGACGCGCTCGCCCGCGCCTTCACCGCACCGGGGGAACCGGCGCTGGCGGAGATTGCCGTGCGATTCGGCCCGCACCTGGTCAACGCGCGCGGCGAATTGGACCGCGCCGCGCTCGCCCGCATCGTTTTTTCCGACGAAGCCGCCCGGCGCGATTTGGAAGCCATCCTTCACCCGCCGATTCAACGCGCCTGGCAGGCCGAATTGGAACGGCTCGCCGCCGCCGGGACCCGCGCCGCCGCCGTCCTCATTCCACTGTTGTTCGAGACCGGCGTGGAGCGGCACTTCGACGCCGTCTGGTGCGTGGCCTGTTCGGAGCCGGAACAACTGGCCCGCCTCCGCGCCCGGGGCTGGACCGAAACCGAGGCCCGCCAACGCATCGCCGCGCAATTACCCATCGCCGAGAAGATGCGCCGCGCCACGCACGTCATCTGGACCGAGGGCGCGCTGGAGGCGCATCGCGCCCAGGTCGCGCGGCTGTTGCGCGCGGCAGGGCGATAGCGGTTGCCCGCCGGATTCGGCCTTGCACGGCGGGCAGGACTGGCGACATGCTGCCGCGAACCAAACAAACGATTATGGGATTACTCGACGGCAAACTCGGCATTGTTTTCGGCGTGGCCAACAAGCGTTCCATCGCTTGGGCCATTGCCCAGGCGTGGGCGAAAGAGGGCGCGAAGCTCGCCTTCACCTATCAGGGCGAGCGCCTCAAGGACAACGTGGCGGAGCTGGCGGGCACCTTTGGCGCAGACACGCTGATCCTGCCCTGCGATGTGAC
The DNA here is from genome assembly GCA_046290825.1 of Limisphaerales bacterium. Classification (GTDB taxonomy): domain Bacteria; phylum Verrucomicrobiota; class Verrucomicrobiia; order Limisphaerales; family DSYF01; genus JBKBTZ01. Next base: position 9,698 of record JBKBTZ010000035.1, on the reverse strand, counting down.
GAAGGATGAGGACATTGCCCGCGTCTTCGCCGAAGTGGGCCAGAAGTTTGGGAAACTGCATCTGCTGCTGCACTCGGTGGCATTCGCGCCGAAGGCCGCGCTCGAGGGCGAGTTCCTCCACACCGACCGCGAGGCGTTCCGGATTGCCCATGACGTGAGCGCGTATTCGCTGATCGCCCTGTCCCGCGCCGCCGCGCCGCTGATGACCGAAGGCGGCAGCATCGTGGCGATGAGCTATTACGGCGCGGAAAAGGTGGTTCCTCATTACAACGTCATGGGCGTGGCCAAGGCGGCGCTCGAGGCGAGCACGCGCTACCTCGCCTACGATCTCGGTCCGAAAAAAATCCGCGTAAACTGCATCAGCGCCGGCCCGGTCAACACCCTCGCCGCACGGGGCATCGCGGGTTTCACGGAAATGCTCAAGATTTACGAGGCCAAATCCCCGCTGCGCCGCAACCTCGTGCCCGAGGAACTGGGCGCCACGGGCACGTTCCTCGCCAGCGACGGTGCCGCCGCCATCACCGGCCAGGTGATCTACGTGGACTGCGGCTACTCCATCATGGGGATGTAAAGGGGCCGCCGCGTCATCCGCCCGCTCCCGCTGGTTGCGCCGTGCGGGCGGAGATTTGCTCGAGCGCGGCCCGCACCCCGTCCCGCAGTTCGCGCCGGGCCGCGTGATTCAGCCCGCGTGGGTCGAAGCGCAGTTGATAGTGCAGCCGCAACAGGCCGCGCAACGGCCCCTCCAGCGGGCCAAGGCGCGGGTCACGCAGGGCACGTTCGAGGAATTCCGCGAGTGTCTCGGCGGGCTGGCGCACAAAGCCGAACTGCTTCAACCGTCGTTCCACCTGGTAGAATTCGGAGTCGAGGCCGAGCCGGACGAGTTCCTCCTCCAGCGGATTCACGTAGCGGGGCCGGCTGCGCGGGCGGCGACGCAGGAGCCGATAGAGCAGAAAGAGGAGCATCGGTCCGATGATCCACCAGATGTAACGGCGCAATGAACTCTGGCCCCAACGCCATTTCAGGAACTCGAACTTCACCCACGTCCACGCGTCCGACACGAACTGGAAGGGCGACGCGCGCCGGTTTTCCTCGGCGAGCCACGAGGCGGGCGTGGTGTCAAAATCATGCCACTGGCCGTTGTAATAGACGAGCGTCCAGGCGTGGGCATGGCGTTCGCGCACCACGTAATCCCCACCCGCCGGTTCGGCCACGGCCCAGCCGACGGCGTAACGGGCGGGCAGCCCGAGGCGCCGCAACAACAGGGTGGTGGCGGTGGCGAAATACTCGCAGTGCCCGGCGCGGTTGGTGGGCACAAGGAACCATTGCAGCGGCGTCACCTGCTCGCCGTCGCCCACTCCGCCCGGTTGCCAGGTGCGGTAGGTGAAGTTGTCCTGAAACCACGCGTTGACCGCGCGCAGCGTCTGGACGGGAGTCAGGCCGGAAGGCAGGTTCAACTCCTCCGCCGCCGCGTCAATCGCGCCGCGCTCGCGCTCGGAAACGTGGAAATCCGCTTCCGTTGGCGCCCCGTCGAACGTGCCCAAGGGATGAAACACCGCGTCAAACACCACCACGCCCGGGCCGTCAATGATCGCCGCGCCGAGGATGTTCGTCTTGAGCGTGTAGGCCACGAGATTCTCGAGCCGCGCCACACCGGGCGGCAGCGGCAGCAGGTCCGCGCCCCGGGCCAGCGGCGTGGTGATGCCCACGCGGGCCAACGGCGCCGCCGGGCGCAGGACGTAATTCACGCCGCCCGACTCCGGTTGCACGGCCCCGGTTGGCACGCGCTCGCCCAGCTCGGAGCGGAAATTGCCCGCTGCCCATGCCGGACTGCGGTAATAGCGATAACTTGCCGTCCGGAGCAGGCCGGGCACCGGCGTTCCTTCCTTTGGCTCGACCCGCATCACAATCCGCCCGGAATCCTTGATGCGGCCAAGCTGTCCAAGCGCGGTATAGACGTGGTCCGGACTGGTCCGGCGACCGGTGGGACGCCAGGTGATTTGGGGCGTCCAGTTCTCGAAAATGCGCCGCAACGAGGTGAGTTCCGACTGCGCGAAATACCCCGCCAGCGCGGCCAGCCCGGCGACCGCCGCCCAGGTGGCGAGGCGGTAACGACGCGAGCGTTTCACCGCCAACGCCCACGCCAGCAGCAACGCGGTTCCGGCGTAGAAGCCCGGCCCCTCGTTGGTGTTGATGCTGGCCGACACGAGGCAGAGGGCAAAAAAGGCCCAGCCCACGTTGACCGAGCGTTCGGCCAGCGGGTGGGTCTCCCCGGCCTGCCGGGCCTTCCGGGCCAGCAGCGAAAACACTGCCAGCGGCAGCGGCCCGCGCCGGCTCAACGTGTGCGCCAGCAGGAACAGCGCGAAGATCATCGGGAACCACTGGATGAGCGACGCGGCGGTGCGCTGGCTCGTCTCTCCCGCCGCGCGCGTCGCCGCCAGCGCCTGCTCGTCCAGCAGCCGGCCCACCGCCTCCGGTCCGTCGTTCAAGGTGAACGACAACACCGCCGCCGCGATGAAAAACAGCGCGGTCAGGTTCCAGAGCCGGTTGAAATCCTCCTCACTCAGGTCCCACTGCGCCCGGGTCACCCGCGCCCCTTCCGCGAGCACCGCGAGCAGCGCGCCCATCAGCAGAAAATTCGTCTGCCAGCCCCAGAACAGCAGCGCCGCCCCCGTCAGCAAAGGCGGCGGCGAACTGGCGACATGGGTGGCGGCATTCATTCCGGCAACCAGCGGACGGCGGAAACCCCGCGGCCCGGTGTGACCGGAAATTCACGCAGCCCGCGGCAGATGTCCACCGTTCTGTGCGCGGCAGCCGGGGTGCCTCAATGCCCCCCGCCGCCGGCCAGTTGCACCGGCTTGTAACCACCCTTGGAGCGGAAATAGACAATCAGGCCCAGATAGCACACCAGCATGAACGCCGGGAACAACGCCATCTTGCCCAGCGCACTGAACTGGCCCTCGGTGGAGGCGGTTTTGATCACCGCCTGCGCCGCCTCGTCCGTGACCTCCGCGCTCTTCACCGGGTCAATCGCCGAGTATTTGCCCAGCAGATAGGACTTTTGAACCGTGACGCTCTGATAAATTGCGGTGTCACTGGCCCGCAGCTTTGCGGTGGCGGTGGATTCCTGGAGATAGCCAATGAACGGGAACCCGAGAATGCCGACCGCCAGCATGCCGATGCCGCCCATCGCGTTCAACGTCAGCGCGCCGCCCTTCGGGCACTGCTCGCTCGTAATGCCGAGCATCGTCGGCCAGAAGAACGTCTTGCCGATGCCGTAAAGCGTGGCCGCGCCGAAGATCGCGGCCAGCCCGGCGCCGTTGCACTTCGAGAGCAACGTCAATCCCACCACCGCCAGCGCGGAACAGGCCGCCAGCAGACCAAGGGGCGAGAGCTTATGGACGATCGGCCCGGCAAAGAACCGCAGCACCATCATGATGGCCGAGGTATAGACCAGCACCCAGCCGGGATGATGCCCCGCCGCGTGCAGTGGCGCCTCCATCAGCGAGCTGATCCAGCCGTCGGTGCCGATTTCCGTCGTCGCCAGCGGCATCATGATGATGATGAGGACCGCGAGAATGCCACGCCCGAAAGACCTGGTCAGCAGGGCGAACGCGCCCGCCACCCCGAGAATCAAAATCCACGTCACCGTCCCCGGCCAGCCGAACACCTGCCCGAGCTGGGCAATGACCAGGCCGAACCCGACAAACGCGCCAAACACGCCAAACTCCTTGAGCATGTCCAGGTAGCCGACGCCCGCCTGCTCGCGTTCACTGCGCGGGAACGTCTGCCCTACCAGCATCAGGAAGAAAATCAGCGCCGGCACCAGGATCAACCCGAGCGTGATCATCCAGTTTGGATGCTTCGCCAGCGCGATGGTCACCAAGCCACCAATCACCAGCCCGGCCGGCCAGCCCGCGTGCAGGATGTTCAGCCACTTCACCTTGTCCTTCTGGAACAGGGTGGCCACCACGGGATTGATGTAGGCCTCCACCGTGCCGTTGCCGAGGCCGAGGATGATGCTGCCAATGTAGAGCAGCAGGTAGCCCTGTTTCTGCGCCGCCACCAGCGCGTCCCCCGTCACCCCTTGGATGGTGTTGTAGGCCAGAAATGCGAGCGCCGCGTAGGCCAGGTAACAGACAAACGAGAAGATCATCGCCACCTTGTAGCCAATCCGGTCAATGAACAGGCTGAACACGATGATGCTCACCCCAAAGGGCCAGATGCCGGCCCCCTGCAATTCGCCCACGGCCACCTTGTCCAGGCCGAAATCCGTGATGAACTGCCCGCCGCACAGGATCATGCGGCTGATGAACGCGTAGCTGGTGGTGATGAGGGCGATGAAGCAGCCCCAGAACAGGATTTTGTCGTGTTTGTTGTTCATGTGCGCAATACGTGGGTCTGAGTGAAGGCCCGGAGTTCCCGCGCAATACACCCGCCGCGCCCCGGGGAGTCAACGGCAAAAAGGCCAGTAAAACGTTGATTTCCCGGGCCGTTGCTGGCATCACACCCGCAATTTGGAGACCTTCGCGTGGCCAAAGAAGAACCCATCCAACTGACCGGCTCGGTGACCCAGGTGCTCCCGGGCACCATGTTCCGCGTGGCCCTGCCCAACGGCCACGAAGTCCTCGCCCACATCTCCGGCAAGATGCGCAAGCACTTCATCCGCATCTCCGTCGGCGACAAGGTGGATGTCGAAATGTCCCCCTACGACCTCGGCAAGGCCCGCATCACCTTCCGCCACTCCGAACCCCGCCCCAACCCCGCCAACGGTTCCGGCCCGCGCCGCTGAACCGCCTGCCTGGGGCCATCGCCGCCGCACCCGGCAAAACGACGGGGCCATCCCCCCACGCCCTTTCGCGCAAAGTGGCCGGAGGCCATTCTCGCACTGGCGGGAAGCCCCGGGATGGGGCATCCTAGCCGCCGTCCGGGAACCAAAACCCTATGCACTCCGAACCAGTCATTCTGAAGCGCGACGTCGAGGCTTCCATCGTGCCCGCCGGCACCAAGGTCACCCTGCTCAAGGGCGAAGAGGCTCACATCACCCAATCCCTCGGCGGCAGCTACACGGTCATTGTGAACGGCAACATGTTCCGCATCAGCGGCCAGGACGCTGACGCCCTCGGCTTCGAGGTTGCCCCCAAACCGGCGGCCCCCACCGGGGGCACCATGACCCGCGAACAGGTCGAGAAACAGGTCTGGGACCTGCTCAAAACCTGTTACGACCCGGAAATCCCCGTCAACATCGTGGACCTCGGCCTCATCTACGACTGCGTGGTCGAACCCATCGGTGAAAACGAATACAAGGTCAGCGTGAAAATGACCCTCACCGCGCCCGGCTGCGGCATGGGGCCGGTCCTCCAACAGGACGTGCAGAACAAGCTGCTGGGCATTGACCCCGTGCAGGACGTGCAAGTGGAACTCGTCTGGGACCCGCCGTGGAACCAGAGCATGCTCACCGACGCCGCGCGGCTGCAACTGGGGCTGATGTGATTTCCAATCACGGAGGGACAAACCGCAATCCCTCTCCATGGCAGCGCAACTTGCGAACGAAGAGAAGATTTATGCCAGACCAGCCTACCAGTCCGTCACCGACTCCACCTAGTGCGCCGCCACCACCTCCGCCACCTCCGCCGCCCCCGCCAACGAACAACCCCGGAACCCGTGATGTTGGCCCGAGGCAACAACCAAGATGACAGGCAAAGAACTCTGGGAACAATACCAGCACTATACCCGTGACATCACGGAGCATGGTCGCAAGCTGGGCTTCGGCGGCGTTGCCATTTGTTGGGTATTGAAACGTGATGACTACACGTTTCCGGCGATGATTTACGCTGCTCTGTTATTCTTCGTCGCCTACTTCCTTTCGGACATTCTCCATTCGTTGTCAGGTGCGTTGATGCTCAAATATTTCACTCAGCATCATGAGGCCAAAATGTGGCGTGAAAAACGGACCATTGATGGTGAGATCCACAAACCCAGATGGGTAGACAGGCCCGCATTCTTCTTCTTCATTTCTAAATGCTTGCTGCTGATAGTTGCTTTCGCATTCCTTGGCCTATACTTGCTCAAGAAGTTTTTTTAGCGCGTGGCTATGAACTAAGAACGGAATAGAGCGCCTCAAATGACAAAGTGATTTTGGCAGCACAGAACAGGCTTACGGTTTCTCCATCCGTGTTTATCCGTGTCCATCCGTGGTTGAAAAGTTTTCGAAGATGAGCAGCACAAACAAAGTTGATTGGGCGTCAGTGCGGCAGAACTTCCCCGTGCTTGCCAAGCAGTTGGTTCGCCCAGGCTTTGGCCCGGAGGGCCGCTGGAAATTAGCCAGCCACGTCAGTGGCTGGGATTCCCGTTTGTCGAATTCCGTGCCGGACGGCACGGTGGAATGACGGCGACCTCCAACGCCACTCCGGGACACGTCCGGCGCGGGAACGGTTTCCAGCCACTTGTAGCTGGCTAATTTCCTTAGTTGCTCCGCAACCAGTGCCCGTATCACCTTCCGTGTGCATCCGTGTTAATCCGTGGTTAAACTTTTTCGAAGATGAGCAGCACAAACAAAGTTGATTGGGCGTCCGTGCGGCGGGATTTCCCCGTGCTGGACCAGCAGGTCCACGGGCAGCCATTGATCTATTTCGACAACGCCGCCACCTCACAGAAACCGCGCCCGGTCATTCAGGCGCTCGTGAACTACTACGAGCGCGACAACGCCAACGTCCACCGCGGCATCCACGAGTTGTCCATGCGCGCCACGCACGCCTTCGAGGCCGCCCGCGAACGCGCCGCGAGGTTCATCAACGCCCGCAGCGCCGAGGAGATCATCTGGACGCGCGGCACCACCGAGGCCATCAACCTCGTGGCCAACACCTGGGGCCAGCAAAATATCAAGGCCGGCGACGTCATCCTGCTCACCGAGATGGAGCATCACAGCAACCTCGTCCCGTGGCAGTTGCTGGCCCAGCGCACCGGCGCGGAACTCCGTTTCCTGCCCGTCACCGGCGACATGGGCCTGCTGGACCTGACCCGGCTCGACGATTTCCTCACCGACCGGGTGAAGCTGTTCGCGATGGTCCACATCTCCAACTCGCTCGGCACCATCAACCCCGTCATCGAACTCTGCGCCCGGGCGCGCCAGAAGGGCATCACCACCCTCGTGGACGCCGCACAAAGCATCGGCCATCGGCCCGTGGACGTGCAGGAGATCGGCTGCGATTTTCTCGCCGCGTCCGGCCACAAAATGTGCGGCCCCACCGGCATCGGCTTCCTCTACGGCCGGGGCGAAGTGCTGGAGCAGATGCCCCCGTGGCACGGCGGCGGCGAAATGATTCTCACGGCGGATTACCAGAAAAGTTCCTACAAGCCCGCGCCGCACCGGTTTGAGGCGGGCACGCCGGACATCTCCGGCCCCATCGGCCTGCACGCGGCGATGGATTACCTCGACGCCCTCGGGCGCCAGCGCATCGCGGAGCACGACCTGCAACTGGGCGCCTACGCGTATGAGAAGCTGACCACGCTGAAGCACATCCGCCTCTTTGGCCCGCACTTTGGCCGCGCCGGGCTGGTGAGCTTCCTGCTCAAGGACATCCACGCGCACGACGTCACCGAACTGGCCAACCGGCAGGGGGTGGCGTTGCGCGGCGGGCATCACTGCACCCAACCGCTCATGCGCAAGCTCGGCGTCGAGTCCACCAGCCGCGCGAGCTTCTACTTCTACAACACAACGGCGGAAATTGACCGCTTCGTCGAGGTGCTGCGGGAGATTCAGAAATTCTTCGGCGAGTAAGTCCGCGGGCGGCGGGGCAGCCATCTATCGGCTTGCCTCCCCCGCGCCGGGGCGGAGAATCCCGCGCCTATGCCACGTTTTGAGCGCGTTCCGCTGTCGCCCGCCGACTGGGGGAAAACCCTGGCGGAGTTCGACGACCGGATCGTTTTCCAGACGCCCGAGTGGCTGGCCTTCCTCGCGGAAACGCAGCGGGGCGAACCCGTGCTGGCGGCGCTCAAGGAGGGAAACGATGTGCTGGGCTGGTTTACGGGCATGATTCTGAAAAAATTCGGCCTGCGCGTCCTCGGCAGCCCCATTCCCGGCTCGGGCACGCCGTATCAGGGCTTCAACCTGCGTCCCGGCGTGGCCCGGCGGGTGGCGGCGGCGGCGCTGCCGGAGTTTGTCTTCCGCGACCTGCGCTGCGCGCATTTCGAAGTCGTGGATTCCTTCCTCAGCGAGGCGGAGGTCGCGGGACTCGGTTACACGCGGCACAACCACCCGACCATCGAGGTGGACCTGACCGGCACGGAGGAAACGATTTTCAACCGCATGGACAGCGCGGCCCGCCGGAACATCCGCAAGGCCGAAAAATCCGGCGTGACCGTCGAGGAGGCGCACGGTGAGGACTTCGCCGTCGAGTTTGCGGCCCAGTTGCAGGACGTGTATGCCAAGCAGGGCCTCGTGCCCAACTACGGCGAAGCCCGCGTCCGCGCGCTCATCCGTCATCTCGAACCCGCTGGACAGGTGCTCCTGCTGCGGGCGCGCGACCCGCAGGGCCGCTGCATTGCCACGGGCATCTACCCGGCGCTGCACCGCACCGCGTATTACTGGGGCGGCGCGAGCTGGCGCGACGCGCAAGCGCTCCGCCCGAACGAGCTGCTGCACTGGACGGCCATGCGGCGGTGGCGGGCGCGCGGCATCGCCACCTACAACATGGTGGGCAACATGCCGTTCAAGAAGAAGTTCGGCGGCGTCGAAACCTGCGTGCCCCTCATCGCCAAATCCCGCAACCCCGCCCTCGGCCTGCTGCGCCGCTACGCCCCCAAGGTGGCGCGCGGCGTGATGCACCTGGCGTGGCGGTTGAAACCCGGCGCCGCCCCCCGCGTGCAAAAGGGCGCGCCCGCTGAAGCGAACGAATCATGAGCTACCTCAAACGGATCAACTATCTCCTGCGCCACCACGGCCCGAAGGCGGTCATCGCAAAATTTCTCGGCCTCGCGGGCGACCGCTGGTTCGACTGGCGGCACGGCGTGGACAACAACACGCCGCTCCGGCTCGACGGCTACACCATCGTCGGCGAGAGCCGGCAGAACGCCACCTCCTACGGCGCGAGCCGGTTCCTGCCGTTGCGGCGGCTGTTCCGGCTCCTGCGCGAACGGTTGCCCGACGGAGGCGTGTTTGTGGATTTCGGCTGCGGCAACGGCAAGGTGCTGCTGGTGGCATCGTATTGCGGCGTCAAACGGGTGCGCGGCGTTGAGTTTGCGCGCGAACTCTGCGAACTGGCCAAGACAAACTGGCGACGCTTCTGCGAACGCACGGGCACCGCGCCGGAGACCGGGGAAATTTTCGAGGGGGACGTGGCCACCTACACCTGCCAGCCGGACGAAACGGTGTATTTCATCTACAACCCGTTCGACCAGGTCATCCTCCGCAAGGTGCTGGCGAACCTTAACGCCTCGCTCCGCGCGCATCCCCGGCGCATCGCCATCATCATTTGCAACCCGGACGAGATTTACCAGGCGGTGATGCGCGAGCATCCGGAGTTTCCGCTCGTGCAGACGCCGCGATTCTGGGGTTATCCGTTCTACCTCTACATGAACCAGCCCGGCTGACCTTGGAGCGTTTCCATAAATGTCGTAGCGCTACAAACGCTCGCCGCCCCTCACCCGCCCTTCGGGCACCCTCTCCCCATCGGATGGGGAGAGGGAAGGGGTGAGGGGCC
>JBKBTZ010000034.1:31309-31599 GCA_046290825.1 Limisphaerales bacterium | reverse complement strand
GTCGCAGCCCGACTGCGGCGAAGCAGCGCGACAAGTCGCCCTGCAAAAAAGCTGCGACAGGTCGCAGCACTCCAAGGCATGAGACTCCGCACCCTCCTTTGGCGCAGTTTGTGTTTTCACTGGCGCTCGCATCTGGGCGTGGTGAGCGGCGCGGCCATCGGCAGCGCGGCGCTCATTGGCGCGCTCATCGTGGGCGACTCGGTGAAGGGCAGTTTGCGCGAGCGGGCGTTGGAGCGGCTGGGCAACACGGTGGCCGCGCTCAACGCCGGAGATCGTCTCTTGCAGGAAGC
>JBKBTZ010000034.1:0-31299 GCA_046290825.1 Limisphaerales bacterium | reverse complement strand
CACGCCCAAAGCTGTGGTCGCCCCCGCGTTGCTGCTGCCGGCCAGCGCCGTCCGGACCGACGGCCTGGCGCGCGTGAACCAGGTGAACCTGTTGGGCGTAAAAGAGAGTTTCTGGCGGCTGGCCCCCGCCCGTCCCGCCTTCGACGCCATCCAGCCCGGTCATGTGGTGCTCAATCGCGCACTGGCCCGCAGCCTGGGCATCACGGAAGCCGGCGCGGAAGTGTTGATTCGCACCCGTTCCCCCTCCGCGCTGGCCCTGGATTCGGCGCTTTCGGCGCGAGAAGCCGGGGCAGTGGCGCTCCGGCTCCGGGTGCAGGCGGTGGTGGAAGACGGGCGGTTGGGCGCGTTCAGTCTGCGGCAGTCCGCCACGCCGACGGCCAATGCATTCGTCCGGCTGGAAGAACTCGCGGAAGCCGCCGGCTGCCCGGGCCGCGCCAACCTGGGTCCGGCGGGAATGTTGGCCGACGCGCTGCCCGTTCCCGAGAACTTGGTCGCCAACGCCAACGCAGAACTCGCCCGGGCGTTCACGCTTGCCGACAGCGAAAGTGCGCTTGAGAAAGTCCCGCAGGCGGAACAACTCGAACTCCGCACGCCCCGCGTTTTCCTGGATCCTCCCGTGGTCCAGGCGGCGCTCGCCGCCGACACCAACGCGCTGCCCCTTCTCACCTACCTCGCGAACCTCATTACCGCGGGGACGAACGCCGCGCCTTACTCGATGGTCACCGCTGCTGGCGCGCCGTGGACACCGCCCGGTTTGCGCGACGATGAAATCGTCCTCAACCAGTGGCTCGCGGAGGATTTGCAGGCCAAGCCCGGCGACAGGGTAACGCTGGTTTATTACGATCCCGAATCCGGTGCGCGGCTCACGGAGCGCACGAACACCTTCCGCGTCCACAGCATTGTGCCGATGGAAATGCCGTGGGCGGACCGCACGTTGATGCCGCCATTCCCCGGCATTGAGAAGGCCGAGACCACCGCCGACTGGGATACCGCCTTCCCGCTGGTTCACCCGATTCGTCCACAGGATGACGATTACTGGACCGAGTGGCGCGGCACGCCCAAGGCGTTCGTGACGCTCGCTGCCGGGCAGAAGATGTGGGCGAACCGCTTCGGCGATCTGACGGCCATCCGGTTTCCGGTGCCGACCGATCAAGCCGGCGAAACCTTCCGCGCCGCGCTGGAAAAGAAAATCCTCGCCACGCTCAAGCCCGAGGCACTCGGCCTGCGTTTCGAGCCGGTCCGCGAACAGGCCCTCAAGGCCGCCGAGCAATCGCAGGATTTCGGCGGGCTGTTCATCGGGTTCAGCCTGTTCGTCATCGTCGCGGCGCTGCTGCTCATGGCACTGCTGTTCCAGTTCAGCCTGGAGCAGCGCACCGCGGAAATCGGCACGTTGCTCGCGCTGGGATTCATGCCCAACCAGGTCCGGCGGCTGTTCCTGCGCGAAGGCGCGGCGCTCGCCTTGCTTGGCGGCGTCCTCGGCACGCTGGGCGGCATTGGCTACGCCCGCGTGATGCTGCATGGCCTGACGACGCTGTGGAGCGATGCGGTCGGCGGCAGCGCGCTGAAGTTTTTTGTGACCCCGCAGACGCTGGTCATCGGCCTGCTGGCTTCAACCGGGGTGGCGGTGTTCACGCTCTGGCTGGCGTTGCGCAAGCAGGCGCGGCAACCCGCGCGGGCTTTGCTGGTGGGCGAGGATGCAGGATGGAAAATGGCGGGTGGCGAAGCCAGGCGCGTGCGAAGCACGGCCATCGCGTCGGGTGCGCTCATCGCTGCCGTTGGTCTCGTCGGCTGGACGTTGGCCAAGGGCGACACCACCAACGCCGGCGCCTTCTTCGGCGCAGGAGCGTTGGTGCTCATCGCGGGGTTGAGTTTCTTCAACGCACGGCTGGCGCGACGCGATCCGCCATCCTCCCTCCTCCATCTTCCATCCACGCGGACCCTCGCGCTGCGCGGTCTCGCGCGCCGCCGCTCCCGCAGCGTGGCCACCGCCGCGATGCTGGCCAGCGGGGCGTTTCTCATCGTCTCCATCGGCGTGTTCCGGTTGGACGCGAATCGCGACGCCACCAAACGCACCTCCGGCACCGGCGGCTTCGCGCTCATCGGCGAAAGCACCATGCCCGTGGTCGCCGACTTGAACACCAGGGCGGGACGCGAAGTGTTCGCGCTGGAGGAAACGGATTTTGCGGACGTGAATTTCGTCCAGTTCCGCGTCCGCGCCGGCGACGAGGCAAGCTGCCTGAACTTGAACCGCGCGCAAAAACCGAGGCTGCTGGGCGTGAACCCGGATTCGCTGGCCGGGCGGTTCACGTTTGCGAAGGGCGCGGGGTGGTCCGCATTGCGCGGTGATCCGGCTCATCAGCCGGATCTCCTGGCTCGGACTGATGAAGTGCCCGCGATTGGCGATGCCGCGTCCATCCAGTGGGCGATGGGCAAGAAGGTCGGCGACACGCTCGACTACGTGGACGAACGCGGGCAGCCGTTCCGGGTGCGCATCGTCGGCGCGGTGGCGAACTCCATTCTCCAAGGGCAGCTCGTCATTGACGAAGCGGAGTTCGTGCGGCGTTTCCCCGGCGAAAGCGGCTACAAATTCTTCCTCATTGACGCGCCCACGAACCGCGTCGCCGACGTGTCCGCCCGGCTGTCGCGCGCCTTGCAGGACGTGGGGTTGGAACTCACGCCCGCACCGCGACGGCTGGCGCAGTTCAACGCGGTGCAAAACACCTACCTCGGCACGTTCCAGATTCTCGGCGGCCTCGGCCTGCTGCTGGGCAGCGCGGGGTTGGGCATCGTGGTGTTGCGCAATGTGCTGGAGCGGCGCGGGGAACTGGCGGTGCTGCTCGCCGTCGGCTGGCGGCGCGGGGCGGTGAACCGGCTGGTGCTGCGGGAACACCTCGCGCTGCTCGGCCTGGGACTGGCCCTCGGGCTGGCGGCGGCGGTCGTGGCCGTGCTGCCCGCGGCGCTCACGCCGGGCGCGGAATTCCCGTGGCTGACGCTCGGCCTGACGCTCGCCGCCGTGCTGGCCAACGGCGTGGCTTGGACCTGGCTGGCCACGCGGGCCGCGTTGCGGGGCGAGCTGCTGGCCGCCCTGCGGAATGAGTGACCGGACGCCGGACCGGTTGCGGCGGCGAAAGGTTGAAGGGTTGCGGAGTTGAAGCGTCGAACCGGACGCGGCATTGTCACGCATCACGAGTTACGCATCACGCAACCATGAAACTGTTCACCGCCCTGATCGCCCTGCCTGTGCTGGCCGCCGTGGCCGCCGTCACCAATCCTTTTCCCGCGCACTGGGGTGAGCCGCCTAAGATTCAAACGCTTGATTACCGGGAGCTTCCCGGTGGCTACGGGCACGGCAGTTCGACTCTGGCCAACTGGATCTCGGTCAATCTCGCCAAGGACGCTGCCGCGACCAACCAGCCGGGTGCTCCGGCGTTGTTCGCCTGTGATTTCGAGGCGCTTGCGGAGGGGCGGCTGCCCGATTCGTTCATGGTGTTGAACGGCGAATTCACCGTGAAAGACACCGGCACCAACAAGGTGCTGGAACTGCCCGGCGCGCCGTTGGACAGTTACGCGGTGCTTTTCGGTCCGGTCACCAACGCGAACGTGTCCGTCACCGCGCGCGTGTTTGGCACCGCGAAAGGGAGGCGGCAACCGACGTTTGGCGTGGGGCTGGGCGGCGCGGCCGGTTACAAGCTGCAGGTCTCGCCCGGCAAGCAGGCGCTGGAATTGATCCTCGGCGAAACGCAGGTGGTGACCAGCTCGCCCCATCGTTGGACCGCCGGAGAATGGACGTGGCTCAAGCTGCGGGTGCGCGCCATCGGGGAAAATCAGTGGCGGGTGGAAGGCAAGGTCTGGCCGGACGGACAACCAGAGCCGATCGCCTGGCTGCTCAGCCATGAGACCAGCAAGCCACCCATCGCCGGCCAGGCATCGGTGCTCGGGAGTCCATTCGCCGGAACACCGGTGTGGTTTGATGATCTGCGCGTCGAGGGAGTTCGTGACCCGTGACTCGTGATGCGTGATGCGTGATGCGTGACGGGGCGCGCCGGTCCATTTCACGCATCACGAGTCACGCCTCACGCTCCATGTCAAAGTCCGAACAGCTCATGAAGTAGTGGCAACGCGGGCAGCGAAGCTTGCACTTCTGATTGTGGAGTTCGTGGCCGCACACCGGACACCAGCGCCAGTATTCTCCGACGGAGAGCTTGGCACGGTCGTCTTCCGGGTTGGGGACGGGCGGGCGGGATGGGGCGTTCACGCGCGGATTCTTCTTCACGCCCGGGCGGGAGGCAAGTTCCCGGCCTTGCGTCGCCGAGGGCCGCTTGAAAAGCTGGCGCATGACCGCTCACCCGCGCCGCCGCTGGCTGGTCCGGCTCGGCCAACTCGCGCTGGGGCTGGCCGTTTTATTCATGTTGCTCCGCTGGTTCGAACACAAGCAGACCTACCACCCCACCCGGACGCACTACGCCAGTGCCGCGGAACTGGGGCGGGCCTGGGAGGATGTGACCTTCACCGCCGCCGACGGGGTGGCCTTGCATGGCTGGTTCTTTCCCGGCGACACCCAGTCGCCCCGCGCGCGCCTCGTCGTGCTGCTGTGCCACGGCAACGGCGGCAACATCAGCCACCGCCTGGGTCTGTATGACGTGCTGCTGGAGAGCGGGGTGAGTGTGTTTGCGTTCGACTATCGCGGCTATGGCCGCAGCGCGGGCCGGCCTTCCGAAGCGGGAACCTACCGGGACGCGCACGCCGCCCACGCCTGGCTGCGCGCGAAAGGGTTTTCCGCCACCAACATCATCGCCTACGGGGAATCGCTGGGCGGCGGCGTGGCCAGCGAACTGGCGTTGACCGAAACGGTGGGGGCGCTCGTGCTGCACAGCACCTTCACCAGCCTGCCGGACATCGGCGCGGAACTGTTCCCGTGGCTGCCGGTGCGGCTGGTGGGCAGCATCCGTTACGATACGCGCAGCCGGCTGCCGCACCTCCGGATTCCCGTGCTGATCCTGCACAGCCGCGCGGATTCGCTGGTGCGGTTCCATCACGCCGAGCGCAACTTTGCCGCCGCCAACGAGCCGAAGTGGCTGCGCGAAATCCCCGGCGACCACAATGACGGCATCGTGGACCGCGCCGGATTTCTGGCGGCTTGGGAAATCCTGCTGCAACGGTTGGAGCGCGCCGCTCCGGCCGACCCGATGCCCTGAACTCCCCGGGAAGCGTCTGGTTGCGTTGCCGGCCTTTTGCCACATTGCACCGCATGCTGACACGCCTGCAACTGGAACGTGGCCAGATCTTTTTCTACCTGGCTGCCATCGCGATGGGCGCGGCCCTCGGCTGGAACGCCCCTGCCGCCGCGCCCGTGCTGGAGAAACTGTTGTGGCCCGTGCTGGGCGCGCTGCTTTACGTCACATTCGCCCAGGTGCCGCTGTTGGAAGTGCGCGGCGTGCTCGGCAACGGGCGGTTTCTCGCCGCGCTGCTGATCTCGAACTTCGTGGTCGTGCCGCCGGTGGTCTGGCTGCTGGCCCGGTGGCTGCCGCCCGATCCCATGATCCTGCTCGGAGTGTATCTGGTGCTGCTGGCGCCCTGCACGGACTGGTTCGTTAGCTTCACGTTGCTGGGCCGGGGTGATGCCCGTCTGGCCATAGCCGCCACGCCCGTCCTGCTGCTGGCGCAGATGCTCCTGGTGCCCGCGTGGTTGTGGCTCTTTCTCGGCAGCGACCTGGCCGGCGTGATTCGCACGGGAAAATTCCTGGAGGCCTTTTTGGGGTTGATCCTGCTGCCGCTTGCGCTGGTGGCCGTCACCGAGGCCGCCGCACGCCGCTCGCGACGGTTTGCCGCATGGTTGGGACTCACCGCCTGGCTGCCCGTGCCGTTGCTGGCGCTGACCGTGCTGCTGATCGCGGGGGCGCAAATCCGCGCCGTGCAAGGTGCGTGGGCCTTGCTCGGAACGGCGGCGGGGGTGTTTGTGGCGTTCGCCGTGCTCACGCCGTTCCTCGCCCGGTTCGTGGCGCGTCGGCTCGGGCTGCCTCCCGCCGCCCAGCGCACGGTGATCTTCAGCGCAGGAACGCGAAATTCATTCGTCGTTCTGCCGCTGGCCCTGGCCCTGCCGTCCGGCGGGGAAGTCGCCGCCGCCCTGATCGTGCTGCAGTCGCTCGTCGAACTGGCCGCGATGATCGCCTACCTCTGGTGGGTGCCCGCCCGGTTGGTGCCGGAACGTCCCGTCCTTTGAGCGACGGTGTGGCGACAATCTGCCGTTTCCGCGTTGCGACGGGGGGCGGGTTTTCCCAACTTCGGCCCGTGCGCGCAGCCTTGTTGCAGGATGTCTCCCGGCTGGTGGTCAAGGTGGGCACCGGTGTCCTCACCGATGCCCGCAAACAGCCCGATCTTGCCCAGATGGAACAACTGGTGGCTCAGCTTGCTGCCCAGCGGCAGGCGGGCCGACAGGTGGTGCTGGTGACTTCCGGCGCGGTGGGCGCGGGCATGGGCGCGCTGGGTTACACCACACGGCCCACCGAACTGGCCGAAAAGCAGGCCTGCGCCGCCGTCGGCCAGTCGCGCCTGATGGCCGCCTACGACAAGTTGTTTGCCCGGCACGGCCTGGTCGTGGCCCAGGTGCTCCTCACCCACGCTGACCTCGAGCACCACGAACGTCATCTCAACGCCCGCAACACCCTCGTCACCCTGCTCGCCAGGGGCGTGGTGCCCATCATCAACGAGAACGACGCCGTCTCATTCACGGAGATCAAATTTGGCGACAACGACAAGCTCTCCGCGCTGGTGGCTTCGCTGTTGCCCGCGGACTTGCTCGTCATTCTGACCACGGTGGATGGCGTGATCGAAAACTTCGGCCAGCCCGGCGCGCGCGTGCTGCCGGAAATCACCGACATCAGCGCCGCCATTGAACGGCTCGCGGGCGGCACGGACAGCGACACCGCCGTGGGCGGCATGAAATCGAAAATCGAGGCTGCGAAAATCGTCGTGCGCAGCGGCATTCCACTGGTCATTGCCTCGGGTCGCAAATCCGATGTCCTGGCGCGGGTGCTGGCCGGCGAGCGGGAGGGCACGCTGTTTGTCCCGCACGCGCGACGGCTCAAGGGTCGCAAGCGGTGGATCGCCTTCTTCCATCACACCAAGGGCGCGCTGTTTGTGGACGCGGGAGCACGAAAAGCCCTGCGCGAGCAGGGACGCAGCCTGCTGGCACCGGGCGTGGTCCGCTGCGCGGGCGAATTCCGTGCCGGTGACGTGGTGCGGGTGTGCGACACCGACGGCACCGAATTCGCGCGCGGCATCGTGAAGGAGGACGCCGCGCGCATCCGAGCAGGCGAATTGCCCCGCACCGTGCTCATCCATCGCGACGACCTGGTGGTGTTGTAAGCCGGGGCTGGCCCCGAGGCACGTTCCTTGGCGTGGTGCCTTCACCGGCAGCGGATCCCGCTAACAGCTTCACGTGGGTGGCCAGCACCTACCCGGCGGAATCGAATGCCCCCGCTTCGGCCCGGGCGACGCTGGTGGCCGACGGCAGTTGGAAGCACTACGCAATTGACCTGACGGAACTCGTCACCCAACGCGGATGGACCAGCCTGCATCGGGTGCTCGAGGACCGGGCGGGGCTGGGCAGCATTCCGGGCGATGTGTTCTTCGACCACATGCAACTCGTGCGCGTGGACGAGGAGCCGTTCGATCTGGGCATCTTCAACCAGCTTGTGCCCTGCACCGGGCCGGCACCGGGCAAGCGGTGGAAAAATCATGGTCAGTATGTCTCGACCATGGTGAAAACCGTCGAGCCGTTCCTGACCGCCGACATCATCACGGAGGCGGAACTGGTCATCTCGACGGCGGCGCGTTCGCGGTGCGGGAAAAAGCAAGCTTCGCCGATGCGTCTCAACGCCGGCCGCGCGTGACAAATTCACGCGCGGCTTTTTGTCTTATTTCAACCGGGCGACTTGTCAGCTCCGCCCGGCTGCGCCAGCTTTGCCGACACTCATTTCCCCGCATGATTGCTCTGACCTTCAAGCTGCTGGGCGGCATCGGCCTGTTCCTGCTGGGCATGGTGCTGCTGACCGACGGCCTCAAGGCATTTGCCGGCGAGGCGCTGCGGCGATGGCTGGTGCGGTTCACCGGCACGCCCGCCAAGGCGTTCGCCTCCGGCGCGCTGGTCACGGCGATGGTGCAATCGTCCAGTGCGACGACGGTCACGGTCATCGGCTTTGTGAGCGCCGGCCTGCTCACCTTTCCGCAGGCAGTGGGCGTGGTGATGGGCGCAAGCCTGGGCACCACCGGCACAGGCTGGATCGTGGCCGTGCTGGGCTTGAAGGTGAGCGTGGGCTTCTACGCGCTGCCGCTGGTGGGACTCGGCGCGTTTCTCAAGCTGCTGGGCCGGGGGCGCGCGCGGTCCCTGGGTGTCGCGCTGGCCGGATTCGGTTTGATTTTCATCGGCATCGAGACGTTGCAGGACGCGATGCGCGGGTTGTCGGGTGTGTTCAACCTGGCGGCCCTGCCTGGTGGGGGATTTTTCGGCCATCTGGCAGCGATGGGCATCGGCATTCTGCTCACCGTCCTGCTGCAATCGTCGAGCGCGGCGGTGGCCACCACGCTGACCGCGCTGCACGCCGAGGCGTTGAACTTCGAGCAGGCGGCATCGCTGGTGATTGGCGCGGCCATCGGCACCACGGTGACTGGCGCGCTGGCAGCCATCGGCGGCAGCGTCCCAGCCAAGCGCACGGCGCTGGCACATGTGCTGTTCAACCTGGCCACCGGCCTGATTGCCGTGGTGCTGCTGCCGGTGCTCCTGTGGCTGATTGGGCTCGCGCAACGTCACGCGGGGCTGGATGCCGGAGCGATGAGTCTGGCGGCGTTCCACACCACGTTCATCGCGCTGGGCGTGGTGGTGTTTCTCCCCGGAGTGCGGCGGTTTGCAGCCTTCATCGAGCGACTGCTGCCGGAACGGGAACCGGCGGTGACGCGGCATCTCGACGCCACCGTGCTCCAGGCACCCGCCGTGGCACTGGAGGCCACCCGCCGCGCGCTGGCGCTGGCCGCGTTGAACACCTTTGCCCGCCTGCGCGCCCTGACCGACGGCGCAGAAACCGCCCCGCGGCCGCCCGGCGACGAGGACCCGCGACTGGCCGTGCAGGAGATTCAATCGTTCTTCACGCGCATTCCGCCGGTGGCCGAGGACGAGCCGCTTTCCCAATCGCGCGTGGCGCAGATGCACGCACTGGATCATTTCGCGCGGCTGCACTCACGACTGGAGCCTCCGCCGGAGGTGCGCGCGGCATTACGCGGAGAACGGGCGGCCCCGGTGCGGACAGAGGTGCGTGAGATGCTCGAACTGGCGGCGCGGGGACTGCGCGGCGAGACGGAAACCGGCTGGCTGGCCCGCCTCGAAGCTGCCGCCGCCGCCCTCGAAGAACGACGGCGGGAGGAACGGTCGGCCGCGCTCGAGGCGACGGCCCGCGGGACGGCAGAGCCGGCGGAGACGCTGGCCTGGCTGGACGCGCTCCGCTGGCTCGAGCGGGTGGGGCACCACACCTGGCGCATTGCGCGTTACCTCAGCCCGAACGGCGAATCCCCCGGCGGTCCCACCGCTCCGCTTCCTGAAACCGCAACTCCCATACACGCATGAAACTCGATTGCCGCTGGCAAGATTTCCAGGTCCGGCGCGGTCCGGTGAAACTGGGCCGTTGGCCAACCTTCATTGCGCCGCTCTACCATTCGAAGGCGCACTACCGCGAACTGCTCGACGAGGCGCGCGCGGAGCTGCAGGAGCGGCAAAACGTGCTTTATGCGCACGGCCGCTACGCGCTCCTGCTGGTGTTCCAGGGCATGGACGCGGCGGGCAAGGATGGCGCGATCAAACACGTCATGTCCGGTGTCAATCCGCAGGGCTGCCGGGTGTTCAGCTTCAAGCAACCCTCGGCCGAGGAGCTGGCGCATGATTTTCTGTGGCGCACGCATCAGCGGCTGCCGGAGCGCGGGCAGATCGGCATCTTCAACCGCTCGTATTACGAGGAGGTGCTGATCGCGCGGGTGCGGCCCGGCGTGCTGGCGGCGCAACGACTGCCGGAGGAATGTGTGCGCGCCAAAAATTTCTGGCGCGACCGCTTCCGGGACATCGTGCAACACGAGGATTACCTGCATCGCAACGGCACGCGCATCCTGAAGTTTTTCCTCCACCTGTCCCGGGAGGAACAGCGCCAACGCTTGCTGGCCCGCGTGGATGACCCGGACAAGAACTGGAAACTCAGCCCGGCCGACCTCGAGGTGCGTCGCGAGTGGGACGCCTTTCAACGCGCCTACGCCGACTGTCTCGGGGCCACGAGCACAAAACGCGCGCCGTGGTTCATCATTCCCGCCGACGACAAGAAGAACGCGCGGTTGCTCATCTCGCAGATCATCGTCGCCGCGCTGCGCGCGCTGCCCCTCGAATACCCGCGGGCCACGGCGGCACATCTCCAGGAGTTAAAGGCCGTGAAACGCGCGCTGGAAAACGAAGCGCCGGAGCGATGAAACGGGCCGCCCGCACGAGGGCTATCCGGTCAGCCCGGCAGCCTGCTCGCGCAGGGCGGTCTTGAGAATCTTGCCGGTGGCATTGCGCGGGAGCGCGGGCAGCACCTCGACCCGTTTGGGCACCTTGTAATCCGCCAAACGTTCGCGGAGGAATTGCAGCACCGCTGCCGGATCGAGGGTCGCCCCCTCATCCAGAGCGACGAATGCCAGCGGCTGTTCGCCCCGGCGCGGGTCGGGCCGGCCAATCACCGCCGCCTCGCGGATGCCGGGGAATTGATACAGCACCTCCTCGATCTCACGGGGATACACGTTGATGCCGTTGACCAGCAGCATGTCCTTCTTGCGGTCGGTGATGAAGAAGTAGCCGTCGGCGTCCATGTAGCCAACATCCCCGGTGAGCAGCCAGCCGTCGCGGAAAGCGCGCGCGGTCTCCTCGGGCCGGTTCCAGTAGCCGAGCATCACGTTGCCGCCGCGCACGCAGATTTCGCCCACCTCGCCCGGCCCGAGAAGGCGACCGGCGTCATCCTGCACGCTGACCTCGACATTGGGAATGGGCCGGCCAATCGAGCCGGGCTTGCGCACGCCGTTGATGGGGTTCTTGGCGACCACAGGGCTGGCCTCGCTCAGGCCGTAACCCTCGATGAGCGGGATGTTGAACCGCGCCTCGAAATCGCGCAGCACCTGCACGGGCAGCGGGGCTGCGCCGCTGACACACAACCGCAACGGCAACGGCGGCAACGGCGGCGCCGCCACGAGGCTGCGGTAGAACTGTGGGATGGCCGGCAGGATGGTGCCGCGATGTTGCAGAAGGTCGGTCAGCAGATTCTTCAACGGATGCAGCGAACGGATGAGCACCATCGCTCCGCCGGACAGCAGCGGCAACAGCAGCCCGACACACACCATGTAGCTGTGGAACAGCGGCAGCATCACCACCATCCGGTCGTCGGCCAGCGTGCCGAGGGCCTGGCGGCAACTGGCAACGTTATGAAGCAGGTTCCCGTGGGAAAGCATCGCGCCCTTCGGATGACCGGTGGTGCCGGAGGTGTAAATGAGCACCGCAAGGTCGCCCTCCGCGCGGGCGGGCGCCGTCAGGTTCGGCGCGGGAGGCAACGCGGGCAAATCCTCTACCGACCACGCCTGAAGACCCGGGCGCAGGGCTTGCAAGGCGGGCAGTTGCGCGGCCAGGTCGGCGTCCGTGAGCAGCAGGTTGATGCCGGCGTCGTTGAGGATGTAACCGACCTCGGCGGGCTTGAGGAAATTGTTGATGGGCACCACCACCGCGTCGGCGGCGAGCACGCCCAGCAATGCGGGCACAAACTCGGGACAGTTCTTCAGCCACAGCCCCACGCGGTCACCTGGTTGCACGCCCAACGCTGTCAGCCGGGCGGCGAGGCGTTGCGTGAGTTCCGCCACCTCGGCGTAGGAGAACGTGCGCTCCCCCCAGAACAGGGCCGGACGCGCGGCGTGGGCACGAGCAGACTCCAAAAAAGCGGACGCGAGGTTCATGCGCGGAGGCTAGACAGCAGCCGGGCGCGGGTTCAAGGGCGGAGGCGGCGGGCGGGGAAAGGGATGGTGAAACGGTAGCACCCGCCTCTGGCGGGTGGTTTTCGGCGTCCCGCCGAAAACTTCGTCATCACTTTCCCTGGCGACTGCGCGAAGATGGCGGAGAAAGGCAAGGGCCTGATTCCAGAGGCACGCGCGCCTACCGCTGACCGGGACGTTTGAAGCCAAAGCCGGGCTTGGGCGTGAGCGGGGGCGGCAGCGGAATGTTCGGTTTCACCGCCTCCGCCAGTTTTTCGAGCGGACGCCACTCCGTCGAACCCTCGACCTGGACGGGCGTTTTGCCGTCCACCCGTTCTTCAGCGATCCACTGCAACAGCTTCTCCCCGGTGATGGGACCGTAGAGCCGTTTGTCGTCGCCAATGACCTTGTAGGTGCGGGTGCGGACGATGTGCCGGGCGAAATCCCGCGCCGCGTCCTTCGCGGCCTCGATGACGAGCTGCTTCGGCGTCTGCGCCTCGGGATGCGCCACCACGACGTCCTCAATCTTCTGGAGCACGGGTTCGAGCTTGGGAAGGAAAGATTCGACCTTCGAGGCCACCTCGCCAATGCGGGCATCGGGAAATTTCATCTCCCCCAGCTTGAATTCACCGAGGTCGCCGATGGCCGCCTGCGTCTGGTCGAGGCCCGACTTGAGCGCGGCGGTGAACTCGGTGGCGGTGCTGGCGAAGGTTTCGTAACCGTTCACGAGCCACTCGAGCCGGCCCGTGCCGAGATCCAGCAGCAGGCCGTGAACGGGCACCTTGGGGCCAATGAGCGGGCTGTGGCGAATGTGTTCGCAGGCGCGGAGGACGTTTTGCCGCCCGCTGGCAAACACCCCAAAGAACTCGGTCAGGTTGTCCGGCAAACGGCTGCGATCCACGCCGAGGCGGGCAAAGCTTTCGAGCAGTTGCATCACGCTGTGCTTGGCCACCAGACAATCCGTGTGGCCGATGACCACAATCTCCTTGCCGCCCTTCACGGCACAGGCCAGCGCAAGCGAGCGCATCGTGCTGGAGAGCGGGCCGGTGATGATATTACCGGCGTTGCGGAGCCAGATGAACTGGTCCTCGGGCACGCCCAGCCGTCCGGGCAGAGGGTGGTTTAGACGGGCGTCAATGCAGGTGAGCGCGACCAGCGGCAGCGCGTCGGCGTATGCGTCGAGCGCAAGTTCCACCTGGCCGTCGGAGGCGGCACGCTGGTTCGCGGCGACGATGGCTTCGAGCAGGCGCATGGTTCATTCCTTCATTCGTGCGAGGGCTTCAATCGTGGGGTATCGGCCCTGTTCCGCCAGCAATCCTCGCAGCAACACCCGGTCGGGATGGTTCAACTCCAGAATCCGGGCGGTTACCTCGCCAATTTCGCTCAACGGCACGATGCGACCCGCATTCAAGCTGAAATGGTCGGGCCAACGGTCCACGCGAGGATTGAAGAACCGGATGAGATCGCGCTTTGGTGGCAAAATGGACCCGAGGTCACTGCCCTTGTGGCGGTTGCAGTGAAAGCAGGCGTTGGCCAAATTCTCCAGTTCGGTTTTCCCTCCATGTTTCAGGCTGATGATGTGGTCCACTTCGCACGCGTGGAACAGGTCGTCCTCATGCACGAGGCAATATTCGCAAACGCGGTAGGCGCGATCGGAGACGCGCCGTCGCAGTTCGTCGCTGATCTCAATGCCCATGGGCGAGCATCTGGCGGGCGCGCGCCTTGGCCAGGTTCATCAGCAGCTCGAGCTTCTCGTAATCGTCCAACTCGCAACGCTCCTCGGCGGACAATCCGCTGATCTTTTCCCGCTGGATCAAGTCGGCTACGCGCCGCCGCGTGGCTTCCGACGGCTTGAATGCCACCACTTCGCGGGGGTTACGCGAGGCGATGAATTCGACCACTTCCTCGTAGGCTTTCATAAAGTCAATCCGCCCTGACCCTACCGCAGCCCAACCCAAAAAACCAGCGGACGGGGCAGGCGGCTGGCAGAGGAATCGATTCGGTTTGATGGCCCGTTGTTGAAATTCACAGCCTTGTCGCTGGGGCCAAGGCGTCGTCGGCTTGATTCGGGACGGGAAATCATGGTCTGTTCAGCCGCCGCTTTGGGGTAATGATCCCTTCACAAGCTCAACAATCCGAGTCTCCGATTCATTTCCCGAGCCGGATTCAATATACCCTGAATTCTGAACTGAAAATATTGCCCGGGTTGTTTCCAATAATACGGCATCTTTGGTTGTCGTGTCGGAAGCACCAGCACTGAATGCCCGGAATGTTTGAAGACCAAGAGATTTGAAACGATAAACTGACGCTTGGTGCATAAGGGCTTTGTAGATGCGCCCAGACCAAAGTGTAGCGGTTATCAAAATGCCAAGTATCGCCAGCTTTGCAGTCACTCTTTGAAAAACTTCAAGTTGACCAGCAGCCCCGTGAATCAGGCAAAAGAAGACGACTGCAGAAGCGAGAGTTCCCACCGCAAGGATGATAGTCCCAATCAACCACTTGCGTGCAGAGTCTTCCAGACTTTTCGCCTGTCGCGCAAAATCTTCTGTAAAAACGGCCGCACCGGCCGCAGCGGATGCTTCTCGAGCCCTGACGATGATCTCGTCAATTTCCCCACTCTTTCGCTCTATTTCCGCCTTGGCCGCGCTTATCAGCCCCGCAGCACTTTTGACGGCACCATTCAACTCGTTGATGTTCCGACTTACATCCCCCTTTTGATAGGCAAGAAAAGGGATCCACGGAGACGCCTGCATGAACAACTGGTCGGCACTGGCAGCCAAGTTGCTCAATAACGAGTCGCGATTCCCGGCTGGATTTCCACTTTCAATTGTAAAATGATCGATCTGTTCTATATGTGACCTACAGTTTTCCAGGGCCTGTGTGATGCTTTGGACTATTGCATCGGTCAGCACTTCACAGGGCATTGCCTTTAGCCAATTAGCAATGTCAAAAATCCGCCGAAAATCTCTTTCCCCCCTTTCGAAGCTAATTGTTCCCCACTCGCTTCGCTTGACAAGTTTGTCGCGATCAAATGAAAGCACCTTGTCGCACGCTGCTTGAAGTTGTTTCACGATAGCGTCATTCGCCATAAATTTCCTCGCTTAGTCTTTTTGAAAGAAGATTAACCGCGTGCCCTGATGTTTCAACGTGCCGCGCTGGCCGGGCTGGAACTGCGCCTGCTGTTCCGCGGTCACCGGCAGTTCCAGTTCCTCGCCGGAGGCGAGTTGAAAGCGCACGAAGCGCGTGACGACCGGGCTGGTGCGGTTTTTGGGATTCATGTCCGGCGGGTCGGCGAGGGTGTTGGTGCGGATGCCGAGCACCACGGCCTCGCCCTCGCGAACCGGGGCGGCGTCGTTGGCGCGAGCCACGCGGTATTTCTGCCAGGCCTGCCACGCCACCGCGCCGAGGAACAGCGCGAGGATGACCAGCAGGAGGATGCGTCCGGTGTTCATATCCTTCGCGCCAGCCGGGCCTTGGGCCGGCCAATGAGGAAATAAATGACCGAGCCGAGCAGGCTGACGAAGATCATGATGAGCACCCAGGCGATCTTCTCGCCCTGCTCCAGGCCCGGATTGGTGGCGGCATGGACCAGCATCCAAAGCCAGAAGGCAAAGAGCGCGGAGCCGATCACCGCCGCCACCGCGATCAGCAGCAGCAGGAAAACTCCGGCCACAAAAGGTTCAGGCTGGCTGGACATGGCAAGGGCGCGTCAGGACGTCTTGCTGTCGGACTTGCCCATGGCGTTCTTCAGCGCGGGCACCTGTTCGAGCAGTTTCTCAAATTTCACCCCGGTCAGGCTTTCGAGCACGGGCGGCAGTTGCGCAATGATTTGCGTGATGTCGCCGGTGAGCTTGCTGGCACCCCCACCGGGGCCGTTGCCGCTGTTGATGATGACCATCTTCTCGGTCTTGGCGAGCGGCTCGGCGATCTTGCCAGCCAGTTCGGGCATGACCTTGACGAGCAGTTCGATGACCGCAGCCTCGTTGTATTTCTGGAAGGCCTCGGCCTTGAGACGGGTGGCCTCGGCGTTGGCCTTGCCCTGCGCCTCGATGATGGCGGCCTCGGCCAGACCGCGCGCCTTGTTCGCCTCGGCCTCGGCCAGACCGGTGGCCTTCTGCACCTCGGCCTTCGCAAAGCCCTCGACCTTGGCGGCGGCGGCGGCGCCGGTGGCCTCGGTCTCAAGCTGGAACTTCTTCGCGTTGGCCAGCGTCTCGACCTTGTAACGCTCGGCGTCGGCGGGCTTCTGGACGTTGGCCTCGAGTTCGCGCTGCTTGCGTTTGATTTCCTGCTCCTGGAGTTCGATCTGCTTCTGCTTCTCGATGATGCTGACCTGCACTTCTTCAGCCTTCACGAGCTGGCCGGTCTTGAATTTCTGCAGGTCGTAGGCGAGGTCGGCCTCGGCTTTTTTCAGGTTCACGGCCGCCTGATAGGAGGCGACGTTGATCTGATAATCCCGCTGGGCCTCGGCGATCTTGGTGTCGGCCTGGAACTTCGCCTCCTGCCCGGCCTGGGCAGCCTGCGAACTCTTGATCATCGCGTCGCGGTCGGCCTCCGCTTGGGCGATCTGGGCATCGCGCTTCACCTGGGCAATGCGCGGCTTGCCGAGGGCCTCCAGGTAGCCCTGGCTGTCGCGGATGTCGCGGATGGTGAAGCTGACGATCTGGAGTCCCATGTTGGCCATGTCGCCAGCGGCCACCTCCTGGACCTTGGTCGCGAAGGCGTCGCGGTTCTGGTAAATCTCCTCGACGGTCAGCGTGCCGAGGATGGCGCGCAGATGGCCTTCCATCGTCTGCGTGGCGATGTTCTTGATCTCGTCCGTGCCCTTGCTCAGGAACTGCTCGGCGGCGGTCGAGATGGAAACGTCGTCGCCCTTGACCTTGATCTGGGCCACGCCGTCCACGCGAACGGGCACGCCCTTGCTCGTGTAAACCTCGGGCGTGTTGACATCAATGGTCAGCAGTTCGAGGGAGAGCACGTCCACCTTCTCGAACACGGGCCAGACGAACACGCCGCCGCCCTTGACCACGCGGAAGCCGACCTCGCGCGGGGTGCCATCCGGGTCAACGATCTTGTGCTTGCGCCCGGAAATGACGAGCACCTGGTTGGGGCCAACCTTGGTGTAGCGGCTGGCGTAGATGCCGCCAAAGACGAAGATGACGAAGAGCACCGCGCCAATGCCAGCGATGACCTTCACAGCGGCGGACAGTTCGGCAAACATCGGGATGAGTTCCATGGGATTCCTTTCGGGTGGTCGGGGTCTGCGGTTATTCCATCGGTTCCACGTAAAACTGCGTGCCCACGATGCGGACGATGCGGACGGGCTGCCCGGCGGCAATCGCGGTGTTCTTCAACGAACGCGCCGGGGCCGTGTAACGCGAGCCGCTCTGCACATAGGCGATTTCCCCCACGCCATCCGCGGGGATGGGCGTCACGATCGTCGCGGGCTGGCCCACCAGCGAGGCCACGCGCCCCTCGCTGGAGCTTTGCGTCTTGCGGAACATCGCGTTGAAAATGAACAGCACGCCCAGCGCGATGCCGCCACCCGCCAGCGCCGAGGCCGGCGCACTGATGTAAAGCGGGCTGGTGAGGTCAAAGCTGCGGAGAATCAATCCGCACGCGCCGAACGCCGTCACGAACGAGGCCAGCACCGTCGGGCTGAAGAAGGAGATGCCCGGCACGCCGCTGTCGGCAAAGCCCGCCTCCGCGTGGCCGCCCGTGCCCACGTCCGTGCCATCCCCACCGAACAAATGCCCGACGAGCGCGCTGATGACGGTGAACAGCAGCCCCACCGCGAGACAAATGCCGTAGAGATAGACATCCATAAGTGACCTCGCTGATTCGCCGCCGAGTTAAGGCCCGCGTCTTGGGGGGCGCAAGCCGGAATCCCTCGGCACAGTGCGTCTGTAACGCAAGGCACCGACCCGCGCCGCTATAATTCCACGCAATATTTGTAGCAAACGGGAAATCTCCGTCCGGAACCCCGCCCGGAAACACCCGGGATAACGCGCGCGGCGATGCCGCTCTTTCTCTTAACCGGAAACATGTAGTCGGTATGGGTGGAACGGCCAACCTGGCCGTTCTGGGCGGCAACTTGCCGCCCCGTCGGGCGCGCGGCCGCCACCCACCATTCAGAAGCCGCCGCGTGCGTTCGTCTGCCGGGCGGGTCGCCCGGCAGAACGGGCCAGTGGCCCGTTCCACCCAGCATTAGACGGAGTCGTTCCGGTTTAATGTGCGGCTGCCAACTGGCGCTGCCCCGCGTGAATTACTTTGACCGCGGGCCCATGTAACTCCGCTGTCCAAGTGGTGGGGTTTCCTCCCCCTTTTTGCGTATGGCCATGGGGCAGCCACCACCTCTAGCTTGCGCCTGCTTATCTCCCGCCAAACCCATGCCGTCCGTTGCGGTCATGCCTTCCGGGAGGCGGCAGTTGAACCAACAACAGAACCCTCCGATGAAAAAACACACCCGACTAAACCGTGCGGTGGCCCCCTGGCTGCTGGCTGGCACCCTGTTCGTGGGCGCGCTCACCGCCCAGGCGAATTTCTCCAACACTGTGAGCAGCCTCAACCCCATCGGCTGGTGGCGCCTCAATGAAAGCGGCGTTTCCTACAGTGCCGGCGTGGCGACCAACCTCGGCAGCGTGGGCGCCGCCGGCAACGGCTCCTATTGGTTCGCCCCGGCCTTGCAGCAGGACGGCGTCTTCGGCCCGGGCGGCGACAAGGCCGCCCTGTTCAACGGCACCAGCCAGTTTGCCGAGGTGCCTTTCACTCCTTCGCTGAACCCGTCCGGCCCGTTCACCGTCGAGTTCTGGGCGAACCTGACGAACAACACCGCCGGTGCGAAGTCCGGCCCGCACTCCCGCCTGATCAGCGGCAGCGTGCAGCAGGGCTGGTTGTTCTTTGCCAACAATGCCAATACCACCTGGCAGTTCCGCATCTACAACGGCACCGGCGCCCACACCATCACCGCCACCAACTTCCCGTCCATCAGCGGCGACACCTGGTATCACGTCGTCGGCGTGTATGACGGGGCGAAGATTCACATCTACGTGAACGGCATCCAGACCAGTTGGGAATCGGCCACACCGCTGGTCTATGCGCCCAACACCAACGCGCCGATGCGGTTCGCCGCCGGCACCCCGGAGACCACGCCGTCGCTCTTTTTCCCCGGCTACCAGGACGAAATCGCGGTTTACAACTACGCCTTCTCCCCGGCACAGGTGCAGGCCCGTTATGATTCCGCCACCACCAATGCTGCCGGCTACGCCGCCCAGTTGCTCGCCGCCAACCCGCTGGGTTATTGGCGCTTGAACGAGCCGACGCTGCCGCCCGTGCCCAAGACCGCCAACCTCGGCTCGCTCGGCAGCGCGCAGGATGGTGACTACGCCTACGGCGTTACCAACGGGGTTCCGGGTCCGCGCCTGACGCAGTTTGCCGGCTTCGAGGCGGGCAACAACGCCATCTCCCTCAACGGCTCCTCCGGCATCATCAGCATCCCGCCGATTGCGATCAGTTCCGACACGTTCACCATCGCGGGCTGGTTCAAGCGGCAGGGCAGCCAGAACAACGCTTCACCCATCGTCGGCCAGCGCGGCGGCTCCTCGCCCATGACCGGTCTGGTGGTGGATTTCAACAACCGCCTCGGCTACGTCTGGAACGACAGCCCGGCCACCTACAACTTCAATCCCGGCTCCCGCTTCGAGATCCCGGATGGGCTTTGGACGTTCGGCGCGATGACCATCAGCCCCAGTGGCACCACGCTCTATCTGGGCACCACCAACGGCCTGATTTCCACCAACCACGTCGTCACCCACAGCGCACACGACTTCAGCGGCGCGCCGATCCAGATCGGCCGCGACGCCGCCAACACCGGCCGCGCTTTCCGCGGCGCCATTGACGAAGTGATGTTGTTCAACTCGACCCTCGACGACGCCAGCATCTCCAACCTCTTCTACTCCGCCACGCCGGCGTTGTTCAACGTGACCCGCACCCCGGCCAACCCGGTGTATGAAGGCAGCACGCTGACCCTCACCGCCTTTGCCACCGCCAACGCGCCGATGAACTATCAGTGGCGCAAGAACGGCAGCGCCATCGGCACCAACGGACCGGTGTTGAGCATTGCCAACGTTTCTACCAACGACAGCGGCAACTACGACGTCGTCGTCACCGCCGGCAGCCAGTCCGTCACCAGCGTGGTGGACGCCATCACCGTCCTGGCCGGCCCGCCGGTCATCTTCGCCCAGCCGCAGTCGCTCACCCGGTATGCGGGTGCCTCGGCCACCTTCACTGTGGTCGCCGGCGGGAGCACGCCCTACAGCTATCAGTGGTTCAAGGGGGCCAGCCCCATCAGCGGCGCGACCAACGCCTCTCTGACCCTCACTGGCATCACCACCAACGACGCGGGCAGTTACACCGTCCAGGTAACCAATCCCTATGGTTCCCTCAGCAGCAGCGTGGCCACGTTGACCGTCCTCACCCTGCCCAACAGCTATGGTCCGGTGGCCCTCACGCTGGGCGCAGCATCCTACTGGCGCTTGAACGAAACCTCCGGCACCACCGCGTTTGATTACGCGGGCGGCCGCCACGGCACCTTCCCGGCCCCGCCCGCAGTCACCATCGGCGTGCCGGGCGTGCAACCGCCTGATTACCCCGGCATCGAGGCCGGCAACACCGGCTACCTGCTGGATGGCGTAAGCGGCTGGGTGACGGTGCCCGCCTTGAACTGGAACACCGATCGCGTGACCTTCACCGCCTGGGTCAAGCTTAACGGCTACGACGACGACCTCTCCGGCGTGGTCTTCAGCCGCGGGGCCAGCGCCTCCGGCCTCGACATCCGCAGCGACGGCGAACTGCGCTACCACTGGAACGGCGGCTATTGGGGCTACAGTTCGGGCATTTATGTGCCCACCAACCAGTGGGTCTTCCTCGCCCTCTCGATTGCGCCCGACGGAGCGACACTCCTGATGGGCAGCACCAACGGCATTGAAACTGCCGTCAATGCCACCGGCCATCCGGCGGTTCTGCTGAACGACCCGCTCTACCTGGGCCGTGACCGCACCGACCGTCCCCTGGTGGGCGTGATTGATGAAGTGGCCATCTATCAGAAGAGCCTCACCGCGGCGGAACTGAGCACGCTGTTCGCCGTGGGCGCGGGCACCCCGCTGGAGGTGGAACTCACGCCCGGTGGCATCGTTGAGGACACCAAGCCCGTGGGCGCGCCGATTCACGGCGTCAACAAGGGCACCACGTGGGCTGCCAGCGACACTGACAGCAACGGCACCAACCGCACTGGCGTGGCGCTCTTCGCCTCGCCCTCGCCGACGTTCATCCAGGTGCCTGCCGACCCGGCCTTTAACTCGCCCACCGGCACCATCTCGTTCTGGTTCCGCGCCAGCCTGCCGGCCGCGCCCGGCTTCGAGGGCGCGATGTTGGTGGACCGCCGCACCACGGCCGGCACGGTCATCGTCCTCACCGACTCCGGCGAAATCTTCATCCAGTGCGCCGGTGGCGTGAACAGCTTCTACACCGGCCCCGGCTACGCCGACAACAACTGGCACCACCTCGTGGTCACCTACAGCCAGGTGGACGGCGAGTTCATCACCGTCTATGTGGACGGCGTCCTCCAGGCCTTGCAGATCAACACCGGCGCTTGGTCTTGGCCCGTCAGCCAGCCCTTCCAATTGGGCGTCAGCCCCGACGGCTACTGGAAGCGGCTGGATGGTGCGATGGACGACTTCCGCATCTACAACCGCATCCTCGACAGCACGGAGGTCGCCTCGCTTTATACCGGAGCCATCGTGGACCCGACGGCGCTCCAGGTGCGCTACAACTTCGGCACGCCCGGCATCGGCCAGACGGTTTCGTGGAGCTATGGCCGCCTGCAGAGCACGCCCACCCTCAGCCCACCTGCCTGGGCGGACGTGCCGGGCGCGACCCTGCCGAGCTATCCGTTCCTGATGACGAACCAGACGAAGTTCTTCCGCGCCGTCGCGCCTTGAACGCACGCCGCTCAGGAACCTGAATCCCACGCGACCGGGGAAGCGATTCCCCGGTCGTTTTTTTGGCGTGTCTGCTCTGCCGACGAAGCACACGCCGGTCGGCGGTTCCATGCGGGCAGCGGCGATCCGGATTGCGGGTCAGTGCAGAATGGGCAACCCATGCGGCTGGCGCACCAGTTCGGCCTCGAGATCGAGGTAGAAGTCCAGACGCCGCTGCGTCTCCGGCTCGTCAATGTGCCGCGCCATGATCAGGTAGGTGGCGTAGTGGTTGCCCTCGGACTCGACCAGCCCGGCGTAGAACGCCGCCAGCGCGGGGTCGCGTTCCCGCAGTGCCTCCGCCAGCACCTGGAACTTCTCGCAGCTCCGCCCCTCGATCAGCGCGGCGCAAATGAGATGGTCAATCGCCTGCGGCCGGCTGCCGCGCCGCACCGCGCGCATCAGCCCGGAAATCCACGGGCTGGGCGGCGTGTTGCGAAAGGGGATGCCCCGTTCGCGCAGCAGCCCCAGCACCAGTTCGAAGTGCTGGAGTTCCTCGATGGCAATGGCGTTCAGCTCATGCACCCGGTCGTGGAGCGCCGGATACTTCTCGAGGTTCAACGCGGAGGTGGCCGCCTTGCGCTCGAGCTGCGCGTGGTCCACCAGCACCGCCGGCAGGTGCGCCAGCATCCGGGGCAGCCAGTCGGCGGGAATCTTTTCGCGAAACAGGAGCATGGAGATGATGAAAGCGGATCCGCGCAGGGCCGGGTCTTCGGATTTCAGGCTCAGGAATTCGAATTTCCCCCGTAGCCCGCCATCACCGCCAGCATGTCCTTGACCGCCGCACCCAGCCCGGTGAACAGCGCGCGGCTGACGAGGCTGTGGCCGATGTTCAACTCGACCAGATGCGGCACGGCGAACAGCGCGGGGACGTTCTCGAGATTTAGCCCGTGGCCGGCGTTGACTCGGAGGCCGGCGGCGTGCGCCTCGCGGGCGGCCGTGATGAGGCGTTGCAACTCCCGCTCCCGCGCTGCGGGGTCGGCGAAATGTTCCGCATACTGGCCGGTGTGCAGTTCAATAAATTGCGCCCCCGTCTTGGCCGCCGCCGCCACCTGCGCGATGTCCGGCGCGATGAACAGGCTGGTCTCGATCCCCGCGTCCGTCATCCGGCGGCGCGTTTCGGTAATCGAATACAGGTGTCCCACCACGTCCAGCCCGCCCTCCGTCGTGACCTCCTGACGCCGCTCGGGGACGAGGCAGATGATGTCGGGCTTGAGTTGTTCGGCGAAGGCGACGATCTCCGGGACGTTGGCCATTTCCAGGTTGAGCCGGGTGCGGATTTCCGCGCGCAACCGCCGCACGTCGCGGTCCTGGATGTGCCGCCGGTCCTCCCGCAAATGGGCGGTGATGCCGTGGCAACCCGCCGCTTCCGCCGCGAGGGCGGCGGCCACCGGGTCCGGTTCGCCGAGGGGTTGTCCGCGATACCGCGCCTCCCGGACGGTGGCCACGTGATCAATGTTGACGCCGAGTTTCAGCATGGAGCGGGGGCCGGTTTGCCAGAGGCGGCGGGGGTTGGCAAACCAAAGGTGCCCGGACGGGAATTGCGCTTTACAACCCCGCCGCGAACCGCATCCTCCGCGCCCGTTATGGATGTCTTCTGGAGCATTTTCGCGATGCCGATTGGCGTGGCCCTCGTGATGGGGCCGGCGGCCCTCGTCTGGTGGCTGGTGGACCGCAAACACCCGGCCCCCGATCACAAGGACTCGCCCTTCCGCGATTAACCAGCCCGCCGGTCACCTGGGTGATTTGATTCCAGCCCGCCGCCATCGGCGGGTTTTTTGTTTTTTTCGGCGGGAAACCTCCGCCCACGGAAACCAGCGGCCATCCGTAGAGTTCCGGATTTGAGGGCCAAGAATTGTAACCAACTTACCCTTGTGCCGTTTGTGAATCATCTTATCGTCTCCGTAAGATTCGCTGTTATGCACAAGGGCTGACGGCGGAACTCCGTCTGGGGGTGCTTCGGCGCACCCGGACGACAAATTCAATCCGAAAACCCTGAACCGTCACTGCCCATGCACAAGCTCCCTTCCTTTGCCCTTCGTTTCTTTGCCGTTGCCGCGCTGCTGGCGGGCCTCGCCGCCCACGCCGAAGTGCGTCTCGAACTCAAGCTCTGGCGCGGCTACGATTTCTACTTCCCCTCCATTGGTCTCGAGGCGACGAACCCCGCTCCGCTCTCATATCACCGCGTCGAGTCGCCCTCCGGCCTTTACTGGCGGCACCACGGCACCAACAACCAGGCCAATGACTTCGTCATCACCAATAGCGTGGAGGCCATCATTCACGAATTTACCAACGGCCTCTGGAAGCTTTATGTCAACCGCGAGCATCCTTCGGAAGAAGTGCATTACTTCCGGGTGAACATCTCCGGCATCGCCTCGAACACTCTTGGGGCCGTCGAGGTGCTGCATCCGCCGGACGGGGGCACGGGCGTAACCAACCTGCCCGTCATTCACTGGACCGGGCCGACGAACCTCCCGCTGTATTACGTCAGCGTCAGCGATAACGACGGTTACTACCAGTTTGCCAACCTTCCCAACACTGCCACCAACTGGACGCCGCCCGTGCCGCTACCCTACGGCAAGCAGATTGACTTCCTCGCCTACTACCAGTCGAACAACCACCCGGGGTTCATCTTCACCGCCGCCACGAACAGCGGTGGCACACCGCTGGCCGGCTGGCTGCCCACCGGGGCCATTGCCACCTACCGGTATTCGGGCTTCACCGTGCAGAGCGCGCCGGGCGGCGGCTCGCCGGTGACGCTGAAAGCGCATTACCGCTTCGAGGATGGCAACATCTTCGCCCAAGATTACTCGGGCAATGGCAATGACGTCTCCACCATCGCCAGCTTTGGCGGCGGAGTCACCTACACCACGAATGTCGGCGCCATTGGCACCAACGCCGCCTTCTTCTTCAACAACGGCGGCGCCGGCGCCGCCTGGCTCCAGCCCCCCACCAACCTGCCCGCCACCCTCGCCGGCAGCTTCAGCGTCTCCGCGTGGATCAAGACCGACCAGATCACCGGCGGCGACGACGACAACGGCCTCTCCGGTAACGCGGGCATCCTCGCCGCCTTCAACGGCAGCGGCAACCGCTGGGTCATTCCCATGTGCCTGACCGGTGAAAAACTCGCGTTCGTGACGGGCGGGGACACCTACCACACGCTGCACTCAGCGACTTCCGTCACCGGCACCGGCGACTATGTCCATGTCGTCGTGACGCGCGATCTGGCCACCGGGCAGAAGCGGATTTACGTGGACGGCGCTCTGGATGCCACCGGCACGGGCACCACCAGCCTGCTCGACACCGCCGAGGAGCTGGCCATCGGCTACCACAACGGGACCGGCTTCGACGGGCGGATGGATGAAATCCAAATCTACGCCGGCGTCCTGTCCGCCGCGCAGGTTGCGTTCCTCTACAACAACCCCGGCAGCGCGGTGCAGACCGACCCGCTGGCCGAGGCGGTGGACGCACCGCAATTCGTCTGGACCACCGGAGGCAGCGCCAACTGGTTTGCGCAGACCAACGTCACCCATGACGGCATGGATGCCGCCCAGAGCGGGGCGATTGGAAACGACCAATCCACCTGGATCGAAACCACCCTCATCGGCCCGGGCACCTTGAGCTTCTGGTGGCGCGTGTCGAGCGATGACTTCGTGGGCTACGACTACCTTGAACTCACCATCAACGACAATTACATCCAGGAGATCGCGGGCGATTCCGGCTGGCAGTGGGTGACTCAGGAATTGGATGAAGGCACCAATGTTGTCCGCTGGACCTATTGGAAGGATTTCACCTTCGCTGACGGGGCCGACGCCGCGTGGCTGGACCAGGTAGGCTTCGCGGTTACGGCGGAAATTGGCTTCGACCTGACCATTGAACGCAACCAGTCCGGCACCAACACCTGGTATTACGCCTTTCCTGCTCTGACCTACGCGGCCCCGGCCCCGATCACCGAGCACCGAGTCGAGTCGCCCAACGGTTGGTTCACCGGCACGCTCAATGGCAGCGGCACAGTTTCACAGAGTTCCCTGGCGGCGGTCATCAATGAAATCGAGGCCGGGCCGTGGAGGCTCTACCTGAATCAGGGTGACCCCTCCGAACGGCTCCTCACCTTCACGGTGACCGTCTCCGGCCTGACCACCAACATCCTGGCGGCCAGCACGGTGCTGTTCCCGCCAGACGGAGCCACCAACGTGGCCACCAACGCCGTCTTCCACTGGCAGGGACCGACCCACTTCTCCTCCCTCTACATCAACGCCTATCATCGCGACAATCTCGGCGGAGGCGGTTTCGCCACCCTGGCAGCCACCGACACCAACTGGAGTTTTCCAATCCTCGTGGCCGGCACCAACACGTTTTACTGCGGCTACCAGTCCAACAACTTCCCCGGCGTCAGCTTCAGCAATCCGCTGGACGCGCAAAATAACGGCCTGAGCAGTTGGTCTCCCAGTGCCCGCCTCGTCAGTTCCGGCGGCTCCACGTTCGTGGTCAGCGCTGCCGCGCCGCCGCCCGCGCCGGTTACCCTGCTCAATCCCGCCCGCAGCGGCACGAACTTCCAATTCTCGTTCCAGTCGCAGGCCGGCAAAACCCACACGGTGCAATCCCGCACCAACCTGGTCCTCGGCACCTGGCAGGACGTGACCAACTTCCCCGGCGACGGCGGGCTCAAGCTCATCAGCCTGCCCGCCGGCCCGCACCCGCAAACCTATTACCGCGTCAACACCGAATGACCGCGCCCGTTCAGGGCACGAGCAGGCGATAGAATTGCTGCGGGGCGCCGGGCACGGGTGGGTTGGTCCACGCGAAATGGCCCGCGCTGTCAAACTGGTTTGTCACCAGCCGGGTCCAGTTCGCCAGCGGCGTGGTGAGATTGGTTGTGCCGAGCACAACGTAATCCGCGCTCGGCGCGCCACCGCTGCCGGTGAGCACGACGCTCCCGCCGTTGACGCTGATCCCGGTAAAGCCGGGCGGGACGGGCAGCGTCACGAGGAGCTTCACCTGGCCGGGCGTGTTGGTGTCGAGCGCATAACTGTAACCGGCGGGCGCGTTGCCCAGCGTGAGGCCGCTGTAATTGAAGGTCTGCGCCGGATTGTATTGGAAGAGGGTATAGGCACCGGGGCCGAACCCCGCGACGGGGGAGAGGTTGAGGAGGCCGCGCAGGGTGACGGCGGCGTTGGCCACCACGCGATCGCTGGCGGTGCCCAGTTCAAAGTCGAGTTCGCAAAACTCCCCCAGTTCGAGGTCGTCGTTGAACGTCAGCGTGCCCGGACCGTTGTCGCCGGGGGCGAGGGTGGCGAAGTCGGCGAGCGTGGTCGGGCTGCCGACCAGGCCTGTGCCGCCGAGCGTCGCGCCGGCCTGCACCAGCAGTTCTCCGGTGCCGGTGCCGCTGCCGGCGGCGTTGTTCACGAGGAGCGAGCCGGCCTCGACCGTGGTGCCGCCGGTGAACGTGCTCGCGCCGCCCAGGACGAGCCGCCCGGTGCCGGTTTTGAGGAGCACGACGGCGGTGCCCGGGACCGCGTTGTTGCTGCTGATGTTGCCGTGAAAGGTGACGTCGAGGTTGTTGCCGCCGATAACATACACGGTGTCACCGCTGCCGGCGTTGGACTGCGGGCCGGCGATGGTGCCGGTCCCGGAAAGCGCGCCGAGGCGGATGGTGTTGCCGGCATTGCGGGGTTGCAGGGTGCCGTTGATGATGAATGTGGGGTTCAGCGAGCCGAAGGTGTTGCCGCTGGAGGCGGCGGAAAAGCGGAGCTTGCCGGAGGGCAGGATGTGGATCGTGCCGGTGAAGCCGTCAAACTGCTCTGCCGTGGTCCCCCCAAAACTGACGTCGCCGTTGATCTGGAGCACGCTGTTGCTGTCGCCGGACATCACCGGCCCGAAAATCTCGTTGAAAAACCCGGGTGAATAGAGCGTGCCGGTCTGGCCGGGCAAAACGGTGAGGGTGCCGTTATAGGTGTATTTGATGGCAGTCGGGGGCAGGTGGAAGGTGCCACCGCCACCAAGGGTGAGCGGACCGTGGCCGAGCGTCGCGCCGGGCACGCCCAACGCGAGGATGCCGCCGGTCACCGTCACCGGCCCGGCGAATGCGCCGTTCGAGTTGACCACGTTCAGGGTCCCGGTCCCGGACTTCGTCAACCGCCCGCTCCCCGTCAGGCTGCCCGGCCCGCTGAAGGTGCGGGTGGTGGCGGCGGTGACGAGCACGGCCGCGGGGTTGACCGCGCCCGGCAGGTGCAGCACCGGCGCGCCCGCGCTGGTGTCGTCAATGAGCACGGCGTCAAAGTTGTAAAACCGGTCCGGGTTGCCCGCGTTGTGCCAGTTGCTGGTGGTGAGGTCCCAGTTGGTGTTGACCAGCCCGCGCCAGACCAGCGTGGTGGGATCGCCCGTCACCACGAGCCGGACGTAGCACTGGCCATTGCCGGCGGCGGGGCGCTGGAGGGTAAAAGTCTGGCGCGCGTCGGTCGGGAGATTGTGAACCAGGCTGACGCCGCTGGCGCTGGTGTTGTCGCCGCCGTCAATCAGGGTGTAGGTGCCCGCCGCCAGCGTGCCGTCGAGCAGGGTGAATTGATACGTCTGCGCGCCGCTCATCGTGAGCAGGCCGCCCTGGAGCGTGATCTTGTCGCTGCTGCCCGCCGGGGTGCCCGCCAGGTCGAATGGCAGCGTCGGCGTGTTGAGCGTGAGGCCGTTGGTAAAGGTGAGGGTGCCGACGCCGTTGCTGCCCGGGGCGATTCGCCCGCCGCTGTTCACGGTGGTCAGGCCGCCGAGCATGCCGTTGCCCGCGAGGGTGGCATTGTTGGAAACGATGACCGGCGACGGGCCGTTGTGGCCCAAGATGCGGAGCGTGCCCGCGCCCACCCGTGTTTCGCCGGTGTGACTGTTGGTGCCGGTCAGGTTCAGGTTCGCCGAACCGAGCTTGGTGAGGGCGGTGGTGCTGACCGCGCCGTTCTGGATGCTGCCCGCGAACGTGCTGCTGCCCTTCTGGCCGATCACGTAGGTGGTGGGGTTGGCCGTGGTGTTCGCCCCCCGCAACGTGCTGGCCGGGCCGCCCGACAATGACCCGAGCGTGATGGTGCCGCCGTCCCGCGTGATCATGGTCCCGTTGCTGCCGAGATCGAAGCCCGTCCCGCTGCCGCCGGTGCCGCCCTGCCAGCGGAACGTCCCCGGACCGGTCAACACAATGGTGCCCGAATAACCGGCGAGGCTCATGCCGCTGCGCGGGGAAAACGTGCCACCGGAGGCGATGTGGAAGGACAGCGGTTCACTCCCTGTGATCGCGCCGCCGAGGGCCTGGTTGTTGTTGCCGGTGCCGGGGGTGAAAATCGTCGCGGGCGCGTTTACCACCAGCGGGTTGTTATAGACCGCCGGCCCGCCGGGTGCGACCAGCGCGAGGTGACCGCCTTCGAGCGTGATGGCCCCGCCGCCCGCCGCCGTGGTGCTGTTGCTCAAGACCAGCAGCCCCCCGCCGAGCGTGGTGCCGCCGCCAAAGCTGTTCGTGGTCCCCAGCGTCAGCGTTCCCGGCCCGCGTTTGACCAGCGCGGTGCCGCCACCCAGCGCGCCCGAACCGGTGAAGGCGTAGTCCTGCGCCGCGTTCACCTCGACGACCCCCGCCGTGATGGCTTCGGGCAGTTGCACCGGCGGCGCGTTGAAGCCGGTGTCGTCAAACCGCACGTTGTCGCCGGGCACGAATGCGGTCAGGTTCGTGCCCTCCAGAAAATTGGGCGCGTTGGTGTTCCACAGGTTCGCGCTCCCGTCGCCCTTCCACTTCAAATCCCGCGGTAGCGTGGCCGAACTGACCAGCACACCGAAGGTCTGCGTCCACGTGCTGCCGTCGCCGTCGGTCACGGTGAAGTCAAACCGCGCCCGGCCCGCGAAATTCAAAGTGGGGGTGAACACGGCGGTGTAACCGTCGGGCTGCAGGGTCACGGTGCCGTTGGTGACGCCGCTGAAGGTGAAGACCACGGGCGCCTTATTGAACCCGCTGGTGTAACGGCGCAGGTCCACCGTCAGCGCCGTCGGGCCGTTGCTGGTGTTGCGGGGAATGACCGCGTGCGGGATGGCCAGGAAATGCAGGTATTCTTCCAGCCGCGTATAGCCGGCGGGCGTATTCGGGGGGAAAAACGTCAACCCGGTCACGAAACCGCCCGCGCTGGGAAGCGCGGTGTTGTGGTCCTGCGCGCCGGCGTTCCAGCCCAGGGTGTTTTCCCAGAAATCCGGCATCCCGTCCCGGTCCGTGTCCACCGGCGCGGGCGTCGAGTTGAGGAACCCCATGCCATTGTTGCTCGCGCCGGTCTGGTTTTCGTGGCTGACCTGGTTCCGCTGCAAATTCACCAGGTTGTTGATCAGGATCGTGTCCACCTCGTCGCGCAGGGGAATGCCGGACAGCGCGTTCAGGCGGAGCGGCCCGGCGCGCGAGACGACCTTTTTGTAGGCCGTGAGCGGCGGGTCCACCGTCACCGGCACCTGCAACCCGGGCACGACGATGGGCGCGTTGGAGACCTGATAACTGCCGGAGGCGATGCCGTAGCCGTAATCGGACCCGTCCAGCACGCTGTTGCCGTT
The DNA here is from genome assembly GCA_046290825.1 of Limisphaerales bacterium. GTDB lineage: Bacteria > Verrucomicrobiota > Verrucomicrobiia > Limisphaerales > DSYF01 > JBKBTZ01. The sequence continues at coordinate 691 of JBKBTZ010000034.1, read as the reverse complement.
CTTGTCGAACAGGTTGGTCGAGACGTGCAGCGTAAAGTTGTAGTTTCCGTTCCGGTCAAGGCTCGCCTTTTCCAGCGCCACACTGCGCAGATTGCCGGGCGGGCAGACGAAGTAACACCCGCGCACGTTTGCCTTCCAGGTCGAGGGGGTCGTCGAATCGCCCATGATGAAGCCGATGCCCCAGTCGAAAGTGACGTTGTTGATCCAGTCCAGCAGGCCGTCAGGGCGGGCCTTGGGATTGCGGGTGTGGTTGTGCGCCCAAAGCGTGTGATGGGTGGTGATGCGGTTCCAGTCCCACAGCCCGCCGCACGAATGGCTCTGCAGCCCCCAGGCGTTCAATGACCACTGAAACGTGGTGAAGTCGGGCCGGGGATTCTGCGAAAAGCTCGAAATGTTCTCGTCCGTCGAGAACGCCAGGCTCACGTGGTCCAGCATCAGGTTGGTCACGCCGTTGCCCACGTTGATGCAGTCGCCCCCGGCCGTCTGCTTGCCGTAACGAAACCGCGCGTGGCGAATGACGACGTTGTGGCTGTTGATGATGAACGACCCCCCCTTGAACCCGATGCCATCGCCCGGCGCGGTCTGCCCGGCGATGGTGATGCGGCTCTTGTTCAGATTGAATTTGTTGACCGGAATGTAACCGCTCACCCCGAACACAATGGTCCGCCCGGAGGCCGGCGCGGTGGCCACC
>JBKBTZ010000033.1:0-31695 GCA_046290825.1 Limisphaerales bacterium | reverse complement strand
AGCGCTCGATGCTCGCGCCGACGAGCGCCATCGTGAGCTGAAATTCGGCGTGGATGTCCCGTTGAACAACCTGCGTGGCGATGGGGGCGGGCTTGATGCCGAGTTTCTTGCAGACGTAAGCCTCGACGCGCGGCGAGAGGTGCGCGCTGGTGCCGACGGCACCGGAGATTTTGCCGACGGCGACGACTTCGCGGGCGGTTTCGAGACGGCGCAGGGCGCGGCGAAACTCGTCATACATCAGCGCGAGCTTGAGGCCGAAGGTGGTCGGCTCGGCCTGGATGCCATGGCTGCGTCCGATGCAGGGCGTGAATTTGTGTTCGTTCGCGCGGCGTTTGATGACGGGCAGGAGTTTCTTCACGTCGGCGATGAGCAGGTCGGCGCTCTGCTTCATCTGAACGGCGTAGGCGGTGTCGCCCACGTCGCTGCTCGTGAGGCCGAAGTGGAACCAGCGGCTGGCGTTGTCGTTGATGGCCTCGGCGACGGCGGTGGTGAAGGCGATGACGTCGTGGTTGAGGGTTTTCTCCAGTTCGCGCTGGCGGGCGACAAGGCCGGGGAGGTCGGCCAGCCATTTCTCGCAGCCGGCCTTGATCCTGGCGAAGTCTTTCGCGGGCACGACGCCTTCCTTGACGAGGGCTTCGCTGGCGAGGAGTTCGATCTGGAGCCAGAGCTTGAGCTTGTTTTCGTCGGTCCAGATGGCCCGCATTTCGGGCCGGGAATAGCGCGTAATCATGCGCCGCATTTAAGGGCAGGCCGCGCCGGGGCAAAAGGCGGAAGTGGCGGATGATTCGCGAGGCGCGATGCGGGAAGGCCTCAGCGGCGGATGCGTTGGCGGGCTTCCTCGAGAATTTTGCGCTCCCGGGTGGTCAGGCTGTTGATGCCCTCGCGGGCGATCTTGTCGAGGATGGGGTTGACCTCGCGCTCGATGAAATCCTCGGCGTCCGGCATCGGCATGGGCGGTGGCGTGGCAACACGGCGGAGCGTTACGGGCGGGGGCGCTTCGCCGGGCCAGAAACCCCAGCGGTGATGGAGCTGACGGATGAAGACCATGCCCGCCAGCATGCCACCCAGATGCGCAGCGTGGGCGATGTGATCGCCGGGGAACAGGATGCCGAAGATGGCCAGCGCGCCGGAAATGAGGAGCATGGTGCGCGCCTTGAGGGAAATCGGCAGCACGAAGAACAAGAGCAGGGTGATGACGCGGTTCGGGTGCATGGTGGCGAACGCGCCAATCAGCCCGAACAATCCCGCCGACGCGCCGACCACGGACACGCCGAAATGCCCGCGGAGGCCGAGGGAAAAGAGCATTTGCAGCAGCCCGCCCACCACGCCACTGGCGAAGTAGAGCAGCAGAAACCGCCGCCGCCCGAGGCCCGCCTCGACATCCCGGCCGAACATGTAGATGCCCCAACAGTTCAGCAGCAGGTGAATCAGGCCGCCGTGCAGGAACTGGTAAGTGAGCAGTTGCCAGACATAACCCCGGAGCAGTTCATCCACGCGCAAGGCCAGCGGCGGGCCGGTGCGGAAGTCCGGCGGGTAGCCATATACCACCGCCTGTCCCAGAAACACGGCCGCGTTCAAAATCAGCAGCAGCGTGGTGGCGGACAGGGGGCGACGGAACACCCTCCCCGGTGCTTCGTCGTCGCGCATGTAGTCGCGGTCGTAAAGGCCCATGACGGATGGACACTAAAGTTCGCGGGGCGTTCAGGCAACGGGTTTGCCGGGGGTCGTGCGTTTCGCCGAAAGGCCGGCGGCTTGAACGGTGCCGTCGGCGGCCACGACCAGCCCGCGCGCGACGGGGCGAAATGCCTGGAGGGTTGAAAGGCCTTCGGTTCCCAACACCAGCAGCGCCGTCGAGAGCGCATCCGTCTCGGCGGCACTGGGCAGAAGCAGCGCGGCGAGCCGGGCGCGATGGGCGGGCTGGCCGGTGCGGGCGTCGAGGACGTGACCGAATACCCGTTTGCCGACGGTGAAGCATTTGCCCGCGACGGCGGAAACGGAGAGAGATTCATCGCGCAGGTTCAACGTGGCCAGCGGGGGCTGGTCCGGCCCGTCCGGCGAGGGGATGGCCACTTTCCACCCCTCCGCCTCCGGGGGCGAGCCGAGGGCGTAAACGGTGCTTGTTCCGCCGTGCAACAACGCGCTTTCGACGCCGGCCTCGCGCAGCAGTTCCACGGCCTTGTCCACCGCATAACCCTTCCCCAGCGCGCCAAGGTCCAGCATCACACCGGGGCGCGTGAAGCGGACGGTGCGGCGGGTGGCGTCCAGTTCCACGAGATTCATGCCGCAGGCGGCGCGGGCCTCCGCCAGTTCGGCGTCGGTGGGGACGCGACCATCGCTGCGGCCCAGCAGGCCCCAGCAGCGGAGCAGGGGGGCGAGGGTGATGTCAAACGCGCCGCCGGTGACTTGCCAAAGCTGCCGCGCTTGTGAAAGCAACGCGAAAACCTCGGGGGAAACCCGCACCGGCTCGCGGGCGGCGAGGGCGTTGAGGCGGGCAATTTCGCTGGCGGGCCGGAACAGGCTGAGCTGCTCCTCGAGGCGCGCCACTTCGTTCAAGGCCTCTTCCGCTGCTGCGCGCAACGTCGCCGGGCGGTCGCCATGCACCACCAGCTCGAACCGGGTGTTCATGGCAGCGCGGGCGAGGATGACTTGGGGCATGGGTTGGGCGGAGGAGACGCGCTTCCAGACGTGAATACGTTGGCACGAATTGCGGAAAAAAGCTTGGGAGAGAAGAAGCGCCGGGACGGCGTCATCAATGGCAGCGGCGAGCATTCACAGCCGCTGCTTGATTTTGTCATGGATGACGCGGGACAGGTCCTCGTCACCAAAGGTGCCGACGCGGATGCGAATTTCGGTCAGGTTCTCGCCCTTTTTCGCGAGATTGATTTCGATCTTCTTGTCGAGCGCCGTGCGGGCGATGAGGCGTCCGGCGAGGGCGTCGCGGGATTGCGAGGTCACGGTGAATTCGAGGTCCTTCATGGCCCCCTGCGTGGCCCGCCAGGCGCGGTCGAGCGTGGCGTTTTCCGTGACCTTCAGTTCGCCTTTGACATAGGCGTAGGTGCCGGCACCCGCGGCTCCGCCGACCACGAGGGCCGCGCAGCCGTTGAACAGGAACAGCGCCCCGAGCAGGGCGGCGAGGGAAGCGAGCAATTTGGTTTTCATGGGATGTCTTTTCGCTGGCGCGAGGGTAGGGCAGGGGGAATGATGACGCACATTTTTTCTATGGAAAACGTCGTCATCATTGGCACCGGCTGCGCCGGTTTGACCGCCGCCATTTACACCGCGCGCGCCAACCTGAATCCGCTCGTCCTCACCGGCAACCTGCCGGGCGGACTGCTGACCACCACCAGCATCGTGGAGAATTTCCCCGGCTTTCCCGAGGGCGTGGACGGTTACGAACTGATGACGCGGCTGCAAAAGCAGGCGGAACGTTTTGGCGCACGGGTCAAGTTTGCCACGGTGGACGCGGTGGACCTCCGGGCGCGTCCGTTCGTTCTCACGGTGGACGGCGAACGCGTCGAGGCCCGGACCATCATCATCGCGACCGGGGCCGGGCACCGCCATCTCGGTCTGGAGAGCGAGCATCTGCTGGACAAGAAAGGCGTGACCTACTGCGCGACCTGCGACGGCGCGCTGCCGATGTTCCGCAACCAGCCGCTGGTCGTGGTGGGCGGGGGCGATTCCGCGTGCGAGGAGGCGATGTATCTCACGCGGTTCGCTTCGGTCGTGTATCTGGTTCACCGCCGCGATCAACTGCGTGCCTCGAAAATCATGGCCGAGCGCACGCTGGCCAACCCCAAGATCAAACCCGTCTGGGACTCGGTGGTGACGGAGATTCTGGACGTGAAACAGGACAAGGTGACGGGGGTCCGGCTGAAGAACGTGAAGACCGGCGCGGAAACCACGCTGGACTGCGCGGGCGTATTCGTTGCCATCGGTCATGTGCCCAACACGCAACTGTTCAACGGCATCCTCGAGATGGACGAAGCCGGCTATTTGAAACGAACGGAAGGTTCGCAGACCAGCATTCCGGGCGTTTTCGTGGCGGGCGATTGCTCGGACCGGGTGTATCGCCAGGCCATCACGGCGGCGGGCATGGGCTGCGCGGCGGCGATTGACTGCGAGCGGTTTCTGGCGGCGCAAAACCAATGAGCATACGATGAGCGAGGCAAAACTATCCTTCCGGACCGGCCAGGGCGGACTGCCGCTGGTGCGCGTGGAAACCGGCGAATCCACCGCGGACATCTATCTGCACGGTGCGCATGTGACGCATTTCCAGCGGCACGGCGAAAAGCCGCTGTTGTTCATGAGCCGGGCGTCGTGGTTCGAGCCGGGCAAACCGATCCGGGGCGGCGTGCCGGTCATTCTGCCGTGGTTCGGACCCCGCGAGGGCAAGCCGGCGCATGGCTTCGCGCGGCTGCACGGCTGGCAACTTCTTGAAGCGGGGTTAAGCCCGACGCAGGGGGTGCGGTTGCGGTTCCGCCTGCCCCACGTGCCGGAGATGGAGGAATGGCCGCGCTTTGTCGCCGAGTTCGTCGTGGACGTGGGCCATGCGCTCGACATGGAACTCAAGGTGACCAACGTGGACGAGAGCCGCCCGTTGCCCTTGGAAACCTGTCTGCACACCTATTTCGCCATCGGCGACATCGCCCGCACCGAGGTGCGCGGATTGCGCGGCGGACGCTATCTGGACAGCCTGGATGGGTTGCGCGAAAAGCCGGAGACAGCGGAGGCCATTTACTTCACGGGCGAGGTGGACCGGGTTTATGTGAACACCACGGACACGGTGGAGATTGTGGACCGGTCCTGGAACCGGGTGATTTCCGTGGCGAAGGCTGGTTCGCTTTCGACCGTGGTGTGGAACCCGTGGATTGCGAAATCGCAGCGGATGCCGGACTTCGGGGATGACGAGTATCTCCGCATGGTCTGCGTGGAGTCCGGGAACGTGAAAACCAACGCCGTCAACCTGCCGCCTGGCCAGTCAGCGACCCTGGCAGTTACGCTGGACAGCCGGGAGTTGTGAACGGCGCATGGCGCCCGAGCGGTCTCCGGTCAGCAGCTCTAGCGCGCGGCGGAAACCGTAGTCGGACTGTTGACCAGCCAAAGCACGGGCTGGGTGCAGGCGAGGTTGCGGCGCACCTCAAGGTCCTCCGAATCCGCGGGCAAACGGCGCCACAAGTCGAGATACCGCGGTTCCTCGAACGCCAGCCCGCCGAACAGCAGCGCGGCCTGGCGCACCGGCCAGCCTTCCCAGGATTGCACATCGGGCGGCAGCGGCCATTTGCTCTTGTCCGCAAGATAGGGGTGGAGATAGGCGACTCCGCGGCGCATGCCACGCCCGTCCGGCAGTGCAAACGCCCAAAGATTGTCCGTCGGGGTCGAGAGGACCTGGCAGAGCAGCGCGAGATTATCGAGCTGGAAAATGGAGTAGGCGTAGGGCTTGGTGCGCTTGAGTTCGAGGGGGAAACTTCCGTCGGCGGCCATCTGATTGGGGAGGAAAACCTCCTTGAACTGGCGGCGACATTCCGCCAGCCGTTCTTCATCGCCGGTGAATCGCGCGAAGCACGCAATCTGGAGCCAGAAGGCCACCGAATGGTTGTTTTTTGCCGCCGCTTCCTGCTTGCCGTTCGGGCTGGTCAACATCCATTCGGTATAATCCGCGAACCACCGTTTCAGCCCATTGGTCAGCTCCGGAGGAAAAGCCGGCGAGCGTTGCAGAACCAGGATGGCCAGCGGCACCTCCGCGAGATGGAGCGTGTCAATGATGCCGTAGCTGCGCCCCACGTGACGGCCCACCACCGCCTGCGCGTATTCAAGGTGCGGATTCATTCGCGTCGTCTCGTCGAGGAAGAAAACCCGGAGGAACGCGGCGGCCTTCTGCGCATACCGCTCGTCCCGGGTGATCTGGTAGGCCGCGCCCAGGGCCGCTACCGCGTCGCGCATCTGGCGCAACTCCATGCGATGCTCGTTGAACAGGCCCGGATACGATTCCCCGTCACGGGACACATAGGGCAGACCATTCGCGTTGGTCGGATTGGGCCACCAATAGTCCGCCATGGAGAAGAAATCGTTGGGCCCGCCAGAACTGTGGGGCGAACGGGCGCGGGTGATGGTGAACGGGGACAGCTTGAGCGCCGCCTCCGCCGCGCGGAGAACACGCTCCCGATCCAGCATCGCGACATCCAATTGCGCAGCCGGGCGGGCGGAAGCGGTGGTTGCTTTTGCCTTCGCCGCGTTGCCGGTGTTGGTGACGTTCAGGAACTGGGTGGTGAAACCTTCGCCCGCAACGCTGACCACGGCCTTGCGCCCGGTAAGTTGCAGGCTGATCTGCGCCCGGCCACTGGCGAGCTGGACGGCGCGGGAGCCGCCCGCGGTGCCGAGGTTGTCGAGCAGGCGGCCATCGCCCGTGAGGTCAAACCGCACCAGATTGGCGGCGTCCGGACAGAACACGCCTTCCTTGTCGAACGCCCGCACTTCCACCGTGACAAGGTCGTTGCTCCGGGCCTTTTCCCGCAGGACGAGCCGGGCGGGTTTGGTCCAGGTGGCGGTCTGGTAGTCGAAGGTGATTTCGTCCGTGAGCCAGGGGCCGTCGCCCCGCGACTCGGCGCGGAGGGTGTTTGGCCCCTCGTTGAACTTTACGGACCAGTGCAAGCCTGCAGCGGGATAATTGGTGATGTTCCGCTCCCGGACGCCAACGGAAATGCCGTTGACGAACAACTCGACCGCGCGGCAGTTGGAAAACACTTTCACCAGCTTTTCCTCACCCGGTTTGCCCCAGCGCACGGGCCAGGTGTGGCCGTAAATGTGCAGCATGGGCCGCTCGGCCCAGTAGCTCTGGAAGACGTAGTAGCTCTCCTTGGGCGTGCCGTCGCGCTCGACGAGGCCTTTCTGGTTCACGCGCGGAACGGGATTCTCCGGTCGCAGCGGCGTGGAGAAATCCTTGAAGATCCACTGCGCGGCGCCGGTAAGATTGGGCATTTGTTCCATCTCCTTGAGGTGCCAGTCGAACAGGTTGATCATGTAGCTCTCGGACCAGTCGCCGTCCTTGGAAGCGCGGGCCTTGCCGCCGGTCGCCTTGTAAGCCATGCCCACTTCGGCCACGCCCTGGCCGGTGACCACGTCGCGCAACATCCACTCCGGATCCTCCGCGTGCCGGCCCGCGTGGCTGTCGCCGCCCCATTCGGCGTGGAAGAAGTGCTTCACATTCCGAATGTGGCGCTCCGCCGAGGCGCGATACTCGGAGTAACGGCCCGAATACCAGCCCGCCCAGATGCTGGGTGAATAGACGTCCACAATGTCCTTGCAGAAATCGCAGCGTCGGATGGCGGTTTTGCGTGACGGGTCCAGTTGGTGCGCGAGCGTGTTCAGTTCGGCCATGAAATTGCGGATGGCGTTGGTGTCGAAGTTTTCAAAGTCGCCCGGCCAGTCGTTCTCGTTGCCCAAGCCCCAGAGGATGACCGAGGGGTGGTTGTAGTGCTGGTCAATCATGTTGCGCAGCATGTCGCGGCATTGCTGACGGAATTGTTCGCCCCCGAGTCCCCCACGGCACCACGGAATCTCCTCCCACACGAGCAGGCCCAGTTCGTCGCACAGCTCCAGGACGAGCGGTGCTTGCTGATGGTGCCCCAGGCGCACAAAGTTCGCGCCCATGTCCTTGATCTGTTGGAACGTCCGCCGCACCACATCGTCGGGCACGGCGGCGCCGACGCCGGCATGGTCCTCGTGATAATGCGTGCCGCGCAGCAACAGGCGTTCGCCATTGAGTTTGAACGGGCCGTGCTCCACCCACTCGACCGAGCGGACGCCAAAGCGTGTGTTCACGACCTGTTCACCGTGACACGATTGGATGGTCAGGGCGCACCGGTAAAGCGCCGGCGATCTCGGCGACCAGAGCTGCGGGCTGGCCAGGGCAAACGCCGCCACCTCCTTGGCGCCGGACCACGGCGACAATTTTTGCTCCGCCTGATGCACCACCGTTCCGTCCGGGGCCGTGACCTTGAGTGCAAGGCTGAGTGCATCGCCGAGACCTGTTGGGTTGGCCAGCCGCGCCCGGACTTTGACCGTTGCCCTGCCATCCTCGCCAAGCCGCGGCTCGACATGCAGCCGCTCAACGTAAACCGCCGGGACGTAGCGCAAATGCACGTGGCGATACAAGCCGCCGTAGCGGTTGAAGTCGCTCAGGTCGGAGGGGATGGTTTCGGCGTCGCGCGAGTTGTCGCACCGAACGGCCAGACGGACATTGCCGCCGTTTTCCTGTGCCGCCGCCTCGGTGATGTCCACCGTCCATTCGTCGTAGCCGCCCAAGTGCTCGCCCACTTTTTTCAGGCCGACAAAAACCTGTGATCGCTGCCCCGCGCCGTCGAAGTGGAGCAGCGTCCGGCCGCCGGGATAGGGATTGGCGATTTTCAGGCGCGTGCGATACCAGCCGGGGCCTTGATAGTAACGCACGTCCGGGTCCACGGCGTCGCGGTCATTGAAGCAATGCGGCAGCGTGACGGGCGTCCAGGTGACGTTGTCGCTCGCCTTTTCGCCGCGCCAGATTTCCCACGTGCTGCCGAGCGAGCCGCGATAGAACTCCCAACCCTCGGACAGGCGCTGCTGCAGTTCCACCGCGGGAAGGCTGAGGGCGAAGGACAGCGTCGCGAGGTGTGCCAGGGAAAGTTTCAAGGGGTGCATGAAATTCTAGTTTTCGGAAGTTCTGCTTGGTGGGGCCATCAGTTCGGGGTCCGGGATCAGGCGGATGGACCGCGCTACATCGGGATTGGTGCTGACGCGCGGAACCATTCCACTGGCAATCCGGAGGCCGCGGACCTCCAGCCGTTCCGTGAGGCGGTAGGGGAAGGGCCGCTTGTCCGGTGATGCCCCCAGCGGGTCGCCGAAGAACGTGAATCCCTGGTGGTCGCCCGGCAGGTTGGAATCATCCACGAACAATCCCTCGATCCGGATCACCCGTGGCATGAAGCAGGGGTAGCCAAAATCATGGGTGCCGTCGTTTTGCGCCTGAAACATCACCAGACTGCCGCGCCGGCCCGGCGGCAGTATCCAGCGGCTGTTGCGAATCAGCACCTCGCCCTCCCAGGTGGAACCGTAATCCGGGCGGAACGTAATCAGGCTCGCGCCGTGCAGGGTCGAATCTTCCACGACCAGGCGCCCCCGACCGATGGCGTTGAGGCCGGCGTGACCCAGCGTCGTGCGGCGGATGATGTAGTCCCCGGAAACGCCCTGATGCACGTCCATTCGGGAGAGCACACAGTCCTCGACCACGATGTTCTTCATGAAATTGCAGGCGATCACCCCCCAGCGGGTGCGGTCGAGAATGTTGTCCATGTGGCAGTGGCTCATCCGGAAGTTCACCACGAGGTTGGCGAGGTAGCCATAGGTGCCCTTGGAAACGGGTTTCCCGGCGGAGCCGATGGTTTCATACGTCTTGCGGCCGTCGATCCGGCAGTTGCGCAGCGTGATGTTGGCGCACTGCTGCGCGCTGAGAAAGCCGCCATAGGGATGCCCATTTTCGGTTTCGCCGATGACGTAAAGGGCCACGCCGTCCACCTCGGTGTTGGAGCGGCTGATCTGGATGTTGCGGCCCCAATAGCTGTTGTTGACCTTGGGCGGCATCCGATTGGCAATATTGGTGAAGATCCCGCCCCGCAGGAGGAGCGGATCCGGGTCCATTGGCCGCGCCTCGACGCGCGTGACCACGTCATAGTTCCAGTCAATGGCGCCTTCGATGGAACCGTCCCGCCGCAGAATGAACACCTCCTTCTGGCTGGTGCCGTCGTTCTGATTCAGCCCCCGCCGGATGAAAATTTTGCGGTGCCGGTTTTCCACCAATACCACGCAGTCGCTGGAGGGGCGGACATTCAGGCGGGTCTGTCCCCGCTCTAGGCGCTCAATCTTCAGCGCCACCGGCTTCAGCAGGGACCGGACCTCAAACAGCGGGCGGCGGAAATTCTCAACGCCCCGGCTGTCATCAATGATGAAACGGGACGTTCCCCAGTCGGTGTCGGTGGCGATGACGGCAGTGAGTGCCCGGCGTCCGAGATGATAGGTTGCGTTTGGATTTGACCGGACCGGGAGGCCGTGCTGATTGGCGTAATCGTGAGCCTTGCAAATGGCGGCCAGGTCGTCGGTCACGCCGTCCCCCCGGGCGCCAAACGCCTCATAAGTGACCGGGGCTTTCTCGGATTGCGCCGGGGCAGCAGCGACAGCGGCTGGCGTCGAAGCAATCGCCGCCACGCACACGGCCAGAAACGCCGCGTTTGGTCCCGCCTTGGTGAGCCTCGGCTTCATGTTGGTCAGGGCCGTCTCGCGACCATTTTCTTGAGATAGGCAAGCCACTGCTCGGAAGTGGTGATTTCACCGTCACCCGCCCACGCGAATCCGGCGCGATAGCGGACCCGGCCCATTTCATCGGGACGTGTGAGGGCCAGCGCGTGGGCATGTTTGCCGGCCTGATCCTCGGCGGGCAGCTCCAGACTCCGCAGAAACCGCGCCGGTGGCAGGGGGATGCCCGTGCCCAGCCCCTGTCCGTCGAGGGGTTCATAGACGGACGCGAGGCCATTTTCCCGGTCGAATGTGATTTGCGCGCCCCGGTTCTGGGTGACGAGGCCGATGGCAATTTCATGCGGAAAATTCTCGAACGGCCGGGCGCCGCGTCCGCTGGTCGGGGAGAAGAAACTTTCGATTTCCGAGAGCCGCTCCCCCAACCGCAGCCGCGTGACGCGATGCTCGTAAACCGGCCTGCCGCCGACCTTGACCGGGAATTCATAAATCGTCTTGAACTCCGCCACCTCCGGCCTCGTCCAGATGATTTCCGCCGCGAGGTAGGTGTCTGAGGTCACGAGCTTGCCCCCCACCCACAGCCCCAGTCCGCCGCAGCCGCGTGTATTGCCAACATGGTAGCCGTCGTAACCTTCCCCCTGGTCCTGGTGGTAACTGATCTTCCGCAGGCGGTCCTGGTCATACCATTTGTCGAGAATCGGATACGCCACCCGCTTGCACCAAAGATCAATGCCGCTGTCCTCGGGGCCGGGGCGCAGCGCCGGGCCATAGACGCGGAAGGCCACCTTGTCGTTTTCCCAGGCCAGGTCGTCCTTTCGTTCCGGCACCAGCCGGGCGTAGGCGCGGGGCGTTTTGTCCTCGGCATTGAGCTTCTCCGCCGCCGCCAGCAGCGCCCCTTGATCCACCTGCGCCGCGCCGCCCAGCGCGCGGAGCACTTCGCTGCCTGCCAGCAGAAAAGCCCCGGTGCCATAGTCCTGCCGGGAGTCCGCACTCAACTGGTCCGGAGCCGCGCCGATGGGTTGCACATAACCAACGTAGCCGTCGGGTTTCACGCGGGTGAGCAATCCGTTCCAGGCGCGGACGATGGCGGGCCAGTATTTCTCCCGCTCCAGCAGGCTCTGGTTCACGCCCCAGGCAAGGCCGAAGGTGAAGAACCCGCTGCCGCTGGTTTCGCCGAGGGGAATCTGTTCCGGGTCCAGCAGGCTGGGCCGCCACAAGCCGTCCGCCGGTTGCGCCGCCAGCACGGCGACGGTCATTTCCTTGAACAGGTTCTCGTAAAAGCTGCGGGTTGGGTGCTCCGTCGGCAGCGTTTCGAGCACCAGGCACAACCCGGCATACACCCAGCCATTGCCGCGGCTCCAGAATACCTTTTTCCCGTTGGGGGTCTTTTTGTCAAAGAACGAAGCGTCGCGGAAGAACAGCTTCTCCTCCTTGTCCCAGAGGAGGTCGTAGGTGTAACGAAACTCGCGGTCGAGGAACTCCAGATACTTCCGGTCGCCGGTGGCCGCGTGCAGCCGCGTCAGCGTCGGCGGGGCCATGTAAAGCGCGTCGCACCATGTCCAGCGGTCGGTGACGGCGACGCCGGGGGTCGCGGGCTTTTGCCCAAACGTGAGCGCCTCGGTGATGGGGTGGGCGATGACGTAATCCAGCCGCTCGCGCACGGGGGCCAGCCGCTCGGCGCGGTTCGTGTTCATGAAATAGACATCCAGCCACGCATGGCCGACGGCGTGGTCGTCGGCATGGTAGATCCGGTTGTCCGGCATCCAGCCCGACTGCGTGCCGAACCGCAGCACGGCGGCCAGATATTTCGGGTCGCCCGTCGTGAGAGCGACGCGAAGCAGCCCGTCGTAAAGCGGCGCAATCACCCAGTCGCGCGTGTCAATGCCGCTGGGGCTGCCCAGATGCCAGTCCGCGGAGCGCTTCAGCGTGGCGATGATGTCCGCCGGCTTGGGGTCCGCCGCCCGGCCAGCGGGAACGGCGACAAGGGCCAGCACGCCCACCAGCAGAAAGCAGCGGAGGTCCGACTGCACAAAGTTCGAGAAAAAGCAAACGGCTGACCGTCCGCTGCCAGGGGATTGCCAAGGGTGCCATTTCATAACGCGATTTGCTATTCTTCTGAATGTTTCACGGGACCGGGGAGCAAGTCGAGTGTCCGGAGAAACGCCAGAATGTCCGCGCGTGTTTTTTCATCGGCCCGCTTTCCGGCCTCGCCAAACTTGCTGGAATTGTAGGAATGGCCCAGCCCCTCGAACGTAACCAGCTCGGCGCGATTCCCAGTGGCGACCAGCCGGTCGCGCAGCGCCACGGAGTTGGGGTAGGGGACCGTGGTGTCACCCGTCGCGTGGAAAATGATGGTGGGCGGCATTCGCGCAGGCATTTGGTCGGGCACCGAGCACGCCTTCGCCCGGTCTGGATTATTCCCGAAGCGCTTTGAACCACCGTAACCGGTCGCGGTGGTGTCGCTCACCGGATTCAATAGAACCAGTGCGGCAGGCAGCTTCGTGGGTGCGGGGTCGTCCGCGCCCGGCCCGGCCTTGGGAATGGCCGTCCATGCTGCCACATGCCCGCCCGCCGAACCGCCGTGGCAGATGATCCTATCCGGATCAATTCCCAATTCGGCGGCGTGTTCCACCACCCAGCGGAACGCCGCGCGGGCATCGGCAACGCAATCTTCCGGCGCGGCCTTGAAACGGTTGCGCGTGCGGTAATCGGGCGCGATGCCCACCATGCCCTGCGCGGCCGCCCATTTTGCCCAGGTAATGCTCCGCTCAGGACTGCCGCTGATCCAGCCGCCGCCGAAGAAACTCACGAAGCAAGGCCGATGATCTCCCTTCACCCAGCCGGACGGCTTGACGACGTGCAGGCGGAGTTCAATATCGCCCACTTTGCGAAAGACAGACGGCTCGCTGCCGGGCAGGGACAGCGGCGTCACCTCGTTCGTCGCGGCGCCGGTTGGCTCCGCGTTGGTTTGCGCGAAAAGCCCCGGCACGGCCAGCACGGTGAGGGCGGTTAGAAGCCGGCAATGCAGCTTGGATTTCATGATAATGGAGTTACTTGAATTTGTTTCTCACGGCGAGGCGACCCGGTAAAAACGGGACTGGTGGTTGCTTGACTGTGCGTCGGTGAACGTGAACACCCCGCCGACGAAGGTGCCTGTGCTTACCGGCTGCCACGCGGCGGTCGGAAGGGCCAGGTTGGTCGTGGCTAGGATGCGATACGACCCGCCCACCGGCCCGGTGCCCGAGGCGGTAAAACTGCCGTCGGCTTCCGTCGTGAAGCTGTTGAATTGCGGGGGTGGGCTTGGCGACACAAATTCCGAGGGCAGGAGGATCGAATAGCCGTTGGTCAGCAGGTATTGGAGGATCTGCTGATATTCTCCCATGCGGGCGGCGAAGTTGGAGTTGGCGGGATGAAATTGCAGCGCCACCGGTCCCGCCGAGCCGGGGGGAAAGGCGGCCTGGAATTTGGCCGCGTTGGGCATTCCGGTGCCGTCGGATTCGCTGATGATCCGAACCACCTTCACCCGGGGATCCAGCAGGCTGCTGGCGGTGGGCACGCTGCTGGCAAAAAACAAGCGCAGCGCGGGCGTGTCGTTGATGACCGTGGCGGTGTCTGCATCAAAACCGTTATACGGAGTGCCGAACGCCACGACGCTCCGGCCCAGCGCATTGCTGAGGCCCACCTGCGCGTCGGCCAGATGTTGCTGCATGTGCGCCAGCCCGGAACCTTTGAATTCGGAAACTACCTGGCCGCTTTCGTTGGTCCATTGCAGATGGTCCCAGCCGTGATTCCAAAACTCGACATCTCCCGCGGCCTCCTGCCCGCGCATCCATTGCGCGGTGGTCGCATTGCCCGCGATGCTGGTGACAATGACGCCGAGGCCGACCTTGACGCCCGCCGCCCGGGAAACCTGGAGGAAATTGGTCCAGGCCTGATTGGGCGTGCGAAAATCATCGGCCTTGATGAGGACAACCCGGGCGGGATCCACGGCACCGACGGTTGCCACAAAGGAAAAAGCCATCAAGGCGCCGATCATCCGGACGATTCTGGCCCGGAAGCCATCCCGGGTGCCGGACCGGTCAACATTCCTGGATGAGTTCATGGTGTCATCGCGCGGTAGAAGCGATGTGGGAAATTGGTGGCCGCTGTATCGGTGAATTGGAACACGCCACCGTGGAAGGTGCCGGTGGCCGCAACGGTCCAGTGGCTCAAAGGCAGGACAAGATTCGTGGTCGCAAAAATGCGGTAGGCCGCCCCCGCCGGACCCGTGCCGGACAGGGTGTAGCTGCCATCTGCACCCGCCACGATGGTCGTGAATTGAGGTGGGGCGACAGAGACCACGGACAAGGTGCCGGAGGTGGGGTGGAACTCCCAGCCCAAACCCGGGCCGGGGGTGGACGGCGAAAAGCCGGCGAAACTGCCGGAAGCATTTGTGGCTTGGAAAAGTTGAAAGCTCTGGCCTGCGAGCAGAGTGCCCGCCAGATTGGTCAACACCAGTGTGCCGCCGAAGACCACGTTGCTGAGGCCAGCCACCCGGTCGGAGGTCAAATCCTGCGCATTCAATTCCATCCGGGTGATGCTGTCGGCGGCAAGCGTGAGTTGACGGTTGACGGTTAGCGTGCCGATGCCGCCGGTTTCCGGTCCGGGAGACAGGGCGGCTCCGGCGGCAATGGTAACCGGTGCGGCCACCAGTCCCGTGCCGCCCAGCGTGCCGCCGAAGACATTCACCGGGCCGCGCACGGTGCCGGACACGTTCAACGTCCCGTTGCTTACCGTCACGGTGCCGGTGCTGGTGTTGTTGCCGGACAAGCTCCAGACCCCGTCCTCATCCTTGCGAATGGTCGTGGCGAGACCCGCCGCGCTGTTGCCGATGGCACTGATCCAGTTGCCCGCCGCGGCGCCACGCAACCAGATGGTGCGCACGTTGGTTGTGGTGGAATTGGTGGTGGCACCGGTGATGTTCAATCGCCCCGCCGCCGCCTCAAACGTCCAAAACGTGCCGCCGGTTGTGAGCGTGATCTGGCCCCCCAACGTGTTGGTGCCGCTGACGTTGACGACGGCGGGCGGATTGCCGAGCGCGCTGCCTTTGCAGGCAATCGTCAATGGCTCGGCAAGCGTGATGCCGCCGTTCAGCTCCAGGCGGGCGGTTTCTGGATTTTGAATGGTGGTGCCAGCCGCAGTGGAGCCGAGGGCAGAAGGGTGTTCGGCCCGCACCGCGCCCGCGTTGATGGTTGTGGCCCCCGCGTAGGTGTTTGGGCCTGCCAGCACGAGGGTGTCTTCGCCCTGCTTGCTCCATCCCTGCGTGCCCGCGAGCGTCACCTGCAGGGTTGCGTGGACATTCGAGACGGTGATGCTCGGCGTGCCGCTGGTCACCGACAACGTGAGCGGCTGATTGGTGATGAGCCAGGCGCCGTCCGTGGCAAGGTTGGCATCATGGAACACCAAATGCCCGAGCACGCGGGCGACTTCATTGTCTATGAACCGATCCGCCGTGACGTCCAACGCAAAGGTCGCGGTCATGTTTGCCCCCGTGGCGAGGATGCCACCCGTCCAGTTGGCCGGGTTGCCCCAAAGCCCGTCGGCATCCACGGCCCAATGGCCGGAGGCCGGAACACTGATCACGGTGCTGTTGGTGACATACAAGGTGAACTGCGTGCCTGCTGTCTGGCCGAGCGGATTGGTGACCGTGACCGAAATCACCGCTGAACCGGCCTGACCCGGCACCGGCGTAACGGTGAGCGTGCGATTGGACAACGCGCCGCCCAGGACGAGGCCGCTGTTCTGCACCAAGCCCGGATTTGCCGAACTGGCGCCCATCGTCAGTTGATGGGCCGCATACACCGGATCGCTGATGCTGAACGGCAGCGGGCCGGTGCTGGTGTTAGCGGGAATGAACTGGTCCCCCAGCGCGCTGACGTTTGGCACCGCATTGGAGAAAACGAGCCACAACTGCGGACGCCGGGCTGGATCGGGATCCTCCCGTGAGGCGTAGCTGACCAGGCCCGGCCCACCGGCGTTCTTCAACGAGGCAATTTGCAAGGCCAGGCGCCCATCCCCCGCCAGCGCCGCCTGCACTTGCGGTGTGACGACGAACTCGACCGGCGTGCTGGTGGCGGGGATGCGCGAGGCAAACCGTTTGCCGGCGCCGGGCTCGTGGTTCCAGGTCAGCGCGCTTTCCAGCCAGTCGGCGGAACCGGCCACGGCCACGGCATGTTCAAGACCGTTGGTGCCGACGGTTACCGGCGTCAGCCGCAGCCGCGCATGCACTACGCGGGGGGAGGTGCCGGCGAGGTTCCAGCGAAGATAAGCACGGCGTTCGTGGTCTGCCGAGGCGTCGAGCTTCACGTCGAGTGTGGCATTGGTGCCAAAGTTCAGGCCAGCGCTCGCCCCGCCCCGCACGGTCGCGTCCGCCACCGGGAACACCGTGTTGGTGTAAAGGGTCTGCACCGGGGCGACGTGCAATTCGAGCATGGCCCAGTCCACGCCCACGTCATCGCCGACGGCCACGTTCAGTTTGCCATCGGTGAGCTGGGCCAGGTGGTCGCCGAGATCCAGCACGCGCACCGTGGTGTTCGTGCCGGTGCCGATGGGCAGCCAGCCCAGCGACGCAAAGGAATGGGGGCTGCCGACGTCTTCGAGATACAAAACCGCATTGGTGGAATTCGTGGCGGCGCGGAGCGCCAGGGCGAGGGAGGCCCCCACCACGCGGTCGCCGGCTCCCAGAGAATAGTGGAAGGTGAAGGGAACAAACTGGTTGCTGGTGACCAGATCGAAGCCGTTCAATGGCGCGGCCGACGCCACGCTCTGAATGGCCGCCCGCCACGCGGCATCCACGCTGACCACGGCACCCGTCGGGCTGGCGGTGCTGAACTCGTTGATTTCGCCGAGCCAGTATTCCCGCGTTTCCACGCGCGGCGCGGCAAGGCGATCCTGAAGCTGGGCGTAGTAGAGGCTGTTGGGGAAGACATTCGTGCCGTGGGAATCATAGGTGCCCGGGTCGTGTGGACCGACCCACATGGTGCCGTTTTGAATGGCACCCACGGAGCCGATGAGCCAGTTACGCGCGCCGGGCGGGTTTTGAACGATGAACCCGTTGGCTTTGGAGTTCCAGATGACCTCATTGGCGCCGGCCCATCCATGCCCGGTGCCGGAGTTGCCGCGGTTCTGCACGTTCAGGTTGTTGCCATTGACCGTCACATTGTCCCAGATGGCGCCGGTGCCCCAGCGGTGATGCGGGCCCGCGTCGCTGTAGGCCGTGTCGCTCAGGCCGTCCACGAACACGTTTGGCCCCATGGTTTCGGACTGCGTCACAAACTGGTGCCGGTCCTTGTGGGTGTAGCAGTTCTGGACGAGGGAAAGTTGCGCGTCGTCCATCACAAAGGCGTAGCGGCGCGAGCCGGTGATGATGGAGACGGGATCGAGCGACCGGGAATCCTGGACCGTCACGCAGCGGGTGCCGCTGTAAAGCGCAACACACGCGAAGGCGAAGTGTTGGGCGGTGACACGCCGCACCCAGGCGTTTTCGACGGAGTTGAATTGGATGAAATTCCAGGCGTGATTCTCGTCGGAGTAGTAGGTGGGGGAGGGAGAGTTGGTGGTGACGGAGGGGTCGAAGTCCGAAACACCGCGAATGTCCTCGATGCCCACGTTGTGGATGCGCCCGGCCCAGGTGAATTTGCGGATGGTGCCGCCGGCGTATTTCGCCTCGATGGCGCAGGTGATGGGCGCGTCCACCGTGATGCGGTTGCCCTCGATGCGTGTGATGATGCGGTCAAAGTCGAGTTGGTAATTATTGGTCGTCCACGGCACCACATCGGCCGCGCCGCCACTGGCGGGGCCGAGGAGGTCCATGCCGAGGTCTTGAATCCACTCATCCGTGGCAATGCGCCGCACCATCACGCGGTCGCCTACAGCCAGGCCGCTGGTGCTGTCCACGTCGAAGCTGCGGGCGCCGACCGGCACATAGTTGTTGGTGATGTTGCGGGTGGTGTTGGCCACGGTGGAAGGCGACCCCGAGCCGGTCACGCGGATCAGCGTCCTTTGCCCGGTGCCCGTGGCGCGGAGCACCGTGCCGTTGGTGCCATCCCCAACCCCGCGCAACACGATGCCACTGGCGTCAATGGTGATACTCCCGGCAATCTGATATTCCCCGGCACTCAGCAGAATGGCGCCCCGGAAACCGTTGGTGTCCAGGGGCAGGCCTTTAATGGCGTTGATGGCCGCCTGAATGGTGGGACCGTCATCCCCCGCGATGGGGGAGATAGTAATCTTGACGGGCACATCCGGAATGGGGGTCGTGCCATTCTGGTAACCGACGCCGGAGTAATCCGGGATGCGATTTCCGAGCGGGTCGGGCTGCGCCAGCATGCGGCCACTGGGCCCCGGGAACGTCCAGCGGCTCAGGTTGGTTTGCGTGTTGCCGATGGTGGCAAAGAGAAGGCAATAGACCATCGCGACCCCGGCCGCTTTTGTCCTCTGCTGGAGCATGGTGCAGGGAAAGCGCATGAGTTTGTCGGCAGATCTCTTGATTGGCTCAGACCTTGGCGCGGGGCACCCGAGCATTTGCCCGCCCACAGGTGCATTCGGTGCCGCGGTGAGTAATGGCCGGTTTCAAAAGCCTGCCCCAATGTCAGGGGGTGGGCCGAAATTGCAACATGAGCAGTTGATTGGGCGCAAATACGGAAAGGTCATCCTGGTAGAAATACCATTTTCGCGTGGCGACATCGTAGGTGGTGATTTGATACAGCCTTTCCACCCTGACCCACGAGACCGAACCATCCGCGAGCAGGTGGTTGCCGCCATCGGGATGCCGGGTGCCGCCCCGGCGATGAACGCTGGACCAAGCCGTGCCGTTGTAAAAGATGTCCTCCGCCGCCAGCACCCAGCCGGGCTTGGCGGTGCTCATCTTGACGGGACTGAGAGAGGGGAAGGAGCCGAGGGAATTAAACCAGCCTACCACACCGCCGAGATACTGGTAGCCGATCTGCCACTGGGGCGGGGTGGTGCCCGCGTTGTAGGCGGCCAGCCCGTTGTTGAACTCCGGGCAGACCCAGATGGACTGGCTGTTGGTTTGCGTCGAATCCAGCCCCACGGATTTGGAGCGCGTGGCGGAATCGTCATTGAGGGCGTGCAGATTATATCGAGGCGTTGGGCCAGTCACCGGACGCGGCGTGAAGAGCTGCTCCTCATTTTCGCCCGCATAGATCATCACGCCAATGCCCACCTGCTTGAGGTTGTTGACACATTGGATGCGCCTGGCCTTGGCTTTCGCCTTGGACAAGGCAGGCAGGAGCATCGCTGCCAGGATTGCGATGATGGCGATGACGACCAGCAATTCAATCAGGGTGAAGGCCCGCGGCGGGCGGACGGGGCGTAATGGCGAACAATTTCTCATTGGCGTGAATGCATTTGATTCAGTTTCAAAGGGTGGGGAGGCGTTTACGGCCTCCCCACCCCGGATTGTTCCTAGTGCGAGATCAGGCGGAAGAACACCGCCGGGTTCGCGGGATTATTCGTGACGGATACCGGGCTGGTTCCGCCGCCGGGGTAATCACCCCAGTTGGTGGAGAGGCCGACGCTCTGTGAATTCGTCTGGGCCTGCAGTTTGTAGCCCGCTTCCGCCCACGAGAAGGTCAGCACGCCGCCCGAATGCGTGAAGTTGAGGGTGGGCGCGGCCCCGCCGGAAATGGCCAACGTGCCGCTGCTTTCCAGGTTGCTGGTGTCCCAGGTCAACCCCCCTGGCAGGGCGGGCAGGTTAACGGTGGCAAAGCTGCCGGTGAAGGTGCCGGCGGTGAAGAGTGGGAAGACCTCGCCGCCGGTGACCGTGCCGCTGAGCGAAACGTCCAACGTCCCGCCCAGAGTCAGGGTGTTCAGCACGCTGACGTGATCGTTGGTGACCGTCAAACCCACCTTGGCGAGCTGCACCGTGGTGGTGCCGTTGAGCGTCAGACTGTTGAAGAGCGTCAGCTTGCCGATGCCGCCATCGCCGGGCGCGAGGTTTCCGCCGACGCCGACGGTGACCGGTGAGGCGATGAAGCCCGTGCCGGCGAGGGTGCCGTTAACCACGTTCACGGCGCTGCTGTTGGCGAGGGTGCCGTTGACGACCAGGGTGCCGTTGCTCACCGCGGTGGGACCGGTGTAGGTGTTCGCGCCGGACAACGTCCAGGTGCCGGCACCCGTCTTGACGAGCGCCAGATTGGTGGTGCCGCCCACCGGGTCAATGATTCCGCCGGACCATTCCCCGGTGCCGTCGCCGCGCAGATACAGGTTGCGCTGGACGTTCTGGGTGGTGCTTGGGGGCGGCACCATGGGCGAGGCAACGACAAGGCGGCCCGCCGTGGCGTCGAAGATCCAACCAACCGCCCCGTTGCCGGTGAGTTGGATGGTGCCGGCGAGCGTGTTGGTTCCGCTGATGTTTTCAAGATTGGGCACCGCCCCGCTGGCGGCGGTCTTGTTGTTCACGACCAACGCATTGGCAAGCGTGATGTTGTTCGACAACTGCAGGACGGCGGGGGAGCCGTTCCCCAGCGTGACGGTGCCGGTGCCGAGCGCGCCGGCGCTGGCGATGCGCGCCGTGCCGAGGGTGATGGTGGAACCGCCGCTGTGACTGTTGTTGCCGGGCACGAGCACGGTGTTGGCACCTTGGAACTGCAGGACACCCAGGCCCACCAGCGTGTTGGTGAATGTCAGGTCGTCGCTGCGGCTGAGGCGAACAATGCCGTCATTGGTGATGGTGGCGGCCGCGACGCTGCCATTGGGTCCGCCGTTGCCGATCTGCAACACGGCGTTGCTGACGGTGACTGCGACGCTGCCCGGCCCGGTCCCGCTGCCCGTGGGGTTGGCCAGGGTGAGCGTGCCGCCCTGCACCTGGACGCCGCCGGTGTGGAGATTTGCGCCCGCCAAAACCTGTGTGCCGGTGCCCGCCTTGACCACCGTGCCGGAGCCGCTGAGCACGCCGCCGTAATTGCCCCCGCCGGCCGTGATTGCGAGGTTGCCCGCCCCAAGCGAGACATTGCCTCCCGTGGCACCGCCACCGTTCAACGCGCCGATGGTCAGGTTGAGGCCGTTCAAATCAAGTGCCGCGCCCGCCACATCCGCCAGCGTCACCGTGCCGTTGGTTGGCAAACGGTCGGGGATCCCGGCCAACTGCATCGTGCCGCCCTGAATGGCGACCGGGCCGGTGAAATTGTTCGCTCCGGAGTTGGCGAGAATCAGCGTGCCCGCTCCCTGCTTGGTGATACCCGTTGGCCCGCTAAGGATGCCGGTGCCGGTGAAGGTGTAGGTCTTGACCACGTTGCTCACCAAAACGCCATCGGGCGAAAGCACGGTGGTCAGGTTGACCGTGGTGGTGCCGGCGGCGGAATCGTCAAAGGTGACGGCGTCCCCGGGGACCGCCGGTTCCAGATATTTGGTCGGGGTTCCCCCTGGGAAAATGATCCAGTTCGTGGTGGTGTTGATGTCCCAGTCTCCGTTCACCAAGCCCGACCACTTCTTGGTGGTCAGGTTGGTGATGACGAGATCCACGGACGCGTTGGCGGTGTTGTTTGAGAGATAACCCTCCACATTGCCGGGCAGCGTCAGCGTGAGGCCGCCAAAGCCGGCAACACCGCCCACGTCCCCCAGGCCCGAGTAGTATTTGAAGAGCGGGAACTGACCGAGGGCAAACGGGCTGCCGGAGAGGATTAGATTCACACTCCCGTTGACGTTGAGGTTGGTGACCTGCACCAGCGGAGTGGCCGGCAGGCCGTTGGCCCCGCGCTCGAAGGTCAAAGAGCCAGACCAGAGATCCAAAGTGCCCAGCGGGGTGTTGGTGGCGTCCACCAAATCGCCCAGCTTGCCGCCCAGCGTGAGTGCCCCAAAGGAGACGATCTGGTTGCCCGCGCCGCCGCCACAGATGACATCGCCCTTGATCGTGACCGCGCCCCCCGAAACGTTGCCAATGTTGATCACGCCGCGGGTGTTGTAAGGGCCGCCGATGTAATATCCCATCAGCACGTTTCCGTTCACGAGCAACTGGCCGGTGCCATTGACATTGACCGTGCCCAGGGCCGCGCCCCCACCCGAGTTGGTCTGCACGCCCAGCCGCAGAGTGTTCACATCCACGATGCCGGCATCAAATGTGAGCGTGCCTGTGGAAGGCACGGTCGTTGCCGCAGCCCCGGCCGTTGCCCAGCCCAGCGTCATCGTGTCCACCTGCGCATCCACTGAACCGTAAGTCGAGAAATCCACCGTGCCGTTGGCAAAGGTGCCGCCGCTGAGCTGTGCGGAATTGTCGCCCACCCGCCACTGCGCCTGCCGTCCGACGCCGTTGCGCGCGCGAAACACCACTTTCCCGGCGCCCGCAGCGACGATGTTGGAATTGAAACGCAGAAAACCATCCCCTTTGCGGCCGCCGACGGTAATGCCGGAATCCGACAGGATGACGTTCGTTCTGCCAAGCTCGACGATTTGGCTGTTGCCATTGTTCGACTGGATGTCGCCAAGCTGCAGGCCCGCTGTGGGAGCGGCCTGCGCCAGGTCTATGATGTTGGTCTTCGCCAGCAGCAGCGTCGCGTTGGCGCGGTTGCTGTGAACGGTCTGTTGGGCAAGAAGGATTCGCCCGATTGTGGCGGTGAAGGTGTCCAGTCCGGAAAGGTCCAAGGTGGCGCGTCGGCTGGCATTCGCCGTGGTGGATCCCTGACCAATGGAGAGGATGCCCGCCGTGTTGGTGACTCTCAAGGTTCCTGCGCCCGAGATGGTGGCATAGACTTGGGCGTCCGCTATGTTGATCAGCGGCTGGTTGACCAGGATGGTATTGCCGCTGTTGGTAAGGGTGAGCGTGACACCCGCAGGAATTTCGGTGTGGTGATAGCCAACCGTGATCAGGTTGGTGTAGCTCAGACGGCTGATGGTCAAACTGGCGTCCACCAGGTTGTTGACCAAGCCGAACGGGCCGCTGCCGCCGCTCGCGTCCAAGTCGCCAAAAAACACTTCATTGCCGGCGGGTGTGCCACCGGACCAGTTGCCCGCCGTGGACCAATTGTCATTACCACCGGTCCCGGTCCACAGCACCGGGGCCGCGAAAGCAGTCTGACCGGCCAGCAATCCGGCGCAGATGCCGGGGAGCAGGGCGGAATTTAGGCGAAGGGTAAACAATTTTTTCATGTCGAGCAGGGTTGAGGTTTTTGGCATGCCGCCTTTCAAGGCCCTTGGTCGGGCAAGAGGAGGTGGCTGACCGGTTCAAAATCTCATTCGCCCGTCCTTCTGTCATGTCAGATGAAGTGTGGACACGTAAGCCGTTCAAGGCGGCCGGGCATGGCATGATGCTGGGCAGCGTCAATTCCAAGACGGTTGAAGCGGGGAGTTGTTCGGGTTTGTGCCGTTCACGGTGCGCGGCTGCCTGACCGACGGTAGCTGCCGCGCGGACGCCACGCGTTGGCCCCTGGTCAACTGGCTGCCGCGCGGAAGTGGGCATCCTGTGCCACCAGCCTCGGCAGATGGGAGGTGGACAAGAATTTGCGCGACGGCGGGTGGGTGATTTGCTGGTGGCGTCAACTTCGGCGGAGAGGATCTGGGCCACTGGAGGCCGGCTTCCAGCAGCGGCTTGTGTTTGTCCAGGGCGAGACTCATGCGGGGGACACATGGAGCACCGCCTGATGGCCGCTGCGTCCGAGGATGGCGCAGCACAAAATCACCGCCCGCCCGCAGGATGGCAGGCTGGCGGTAGAGGCAATCGTCCCGGTGAATTGCCGCGCCGTCTTGTCGGATGGAGTGCGGACAAGCGTCGTGGCGCTATCAGCGGCGGGCGAACTTCATGATCGCCTCGGCGTGACTGTGAACGTGCAGCTTCTCATAGATGCGCTGAATGTAGGTGCGCACGGTGCCGAGGCTGATGTCGAGGTCGGCCGCGATTTGTTTGTAAGTGTGCCCCTTGGAGAGCGCCTGCAACACCTCCATTTCGCGGGCGGACAGGGCATCGGTTTCCGCGGTGGCCGCGGCTTGCGACTGGAAGGACTGCACCACCTTGCGGGCAATGTTGCCCGACATGGGAGATCCCCCGGCATGCACTTCGCGAATGGCCTCAATGATTTTTGGCGGGCGGGTGCTTTTGACGAGATAACCGAATGCACCGGCGGACAGCGCCTTGAACACCTGGTCACCCTCCTCAAAGACGGTCAGCATGATGATTTTCACCCCCGGCATCGCTTGTTTGAGAAGGGGGATGCTCTCGATGCCGCTCATGCCCGGCAGATTGATATCGAGCAACACAACGGCGGGCCGCGCTTGCGGGAGGCCCGCCAGCGCCGCTTCCGCATTCGGATAATCCGCGACACATTTGAGGCCGGGCTGCGCCTTGAGATACCGCACCAGCGTCTCGCGCAGCTTCGCGTCGTCCTCAACAATGGCCACCGTGATCATGTCAGCAACCGGGATGGCCCCCCGCCCGGACGGTGGCCCGTCCGCCTCGCGCATGGGGATTTGGCAGTCCAGAATCATGGGGCAGCCTTCGCAGGGTGGCACAAGCCCCGCGTCGCAAAAGTCGGATGAAGTGTGGACAACGCATGAGGTCACCGGTTTTGCGCTTTCAGCGGCACGCGTAACGTGATCAGCGTGCCTCCCCGCGCTCCGGGCGCGAGGAAAAACTCGCCGCCCACCATTGCCATCCGGTCGCGCATGTTCCGCAGCCCGTTGCCGTCACCCGTCCGCCGGCGGTCCGCCGCAACCCCCCGCCCGTCGTCCTCAATTTGAAACTCGTAAGCCGCCGACAGCATTCGGAGGCGCAGGGTAACGTGTTGGGCCGCGGCGTGCTTGACGATGTTGTTCAGCGCCTCCTTGGCGGCGAGGAAGACATGGTGCCGTTCTTCCGTGGAAAGTTCGACCGGCGGAATTTCCGACGGCAGGTCGAAAATGCATTGCACCGGGCTGCCCTCAAAAAGTTCTTCCGCAAAGCGGCAGAGGTAATTGGCGAGGTTGGCCAGCGTATCGTTGCGGGGGTTCACCGCCCACACGATTTCATCAAAGGAGCGGATGGTTTCGCGGGCGGTCTCGGAAATCTCCCGCACCTCGTCGCGGGCGGGGGCCGGGAGGTGGGCTTGCTGGCCAGCGAGATCGCTCAACAGCGAGAGCCGGGAGAGTTTGGCCCCCACCTCGTCGTGCATGTCGCGGGCGATCCGGGCGCGCTCCCGGTGCAGCATTTCTTGTTGCTCGAGGCGCGCCAGTTCGCGCCGCAGACGGCGGAACGAGAAATACCTCACCAGTCCGACGACCCCGCCCGTGAACAACAACAGCATCCCGGTCTGGAACCACCAAGTCTGCCAGAAAAACGGCAGCACCCGCAACGCCACCCGCCGGGGTGTTTCGCTCCAGATGCCGGCCTCATTGCAGGCCTCAACCTCGAATTGGTATTCGCCCGCCGGCAAACGCGGGTAGCGGGCGGTTCGCGACGTGCCGGCTTCGGTCCAGCCCTGATCGAAGTTTCGGAGGCGGTAGCGCAATTGCACGTTTTCCGGGGAACTGAAACTCAGGGCGGCAAATTCGATCTCAATCTTCCGATGCTCTGGCGGGACCGTCAGCAAAGCGTCCGTGCCCACGACGGTCTGGTTGGTGGCCTCGCCGGCGGGCAGCAGCGGGAAGCCGGCGGCATAGCGGGCCACCGTGCGTTCATCCACGGCCACGCGTTCCACCACCACCGGCGGGGGGCTTGGGTTCAGGACCATTTTTTGCGACCGCACTACGGCCAGGCCGTTCCGCAAGGCGAAATACAAGGCTCCGTTCGTCATGCGCCACACGGAGGGGTGGTAATCGCTGCGCGGCTGGAGGCTGGGTAGGCCGTCGCCGCGGCCGTAGCTGAGGCAGCGGACGCGTTCCGCCCGGCCCTCGAAGACGTCCAACAACTCGGTCAGGCGCACGACGAACAATCCGTGGTTGCTGTTCAGCCAGAGGTTGCCGCGTTCATCCGGCAGGATTTGCGAGACGTAATCATCAAACAGCCCGTGCGCGGCGGTGATGCGCGTGTGACGCCCCTCTTTCCAGCGTCCGATCCCCCAACCGGCGTAGCCAATCCACAAGGAACCGTCCGGTGCGGCGCAAAGCGAGCGGATGGACAGTGGCCGCTCATCCGGAAAGAACATCTCGGCCTCCAGCGTGTCGGGATTTACGCGGATCAGCAGCCCCTCGGCAGACCCCGCCCAGACGAATCCGTCGGCCGTTTCGGCCATCGCCCGCAGGGTGCTGCGCACCTCCCGGTTGAACAGGATGGGCACCAGATCCCCTTCCCGCAGCCGGTGCAACCGGTGCGGCGAGCTGGTGGCCACCCAAACATCGCCATTTGCGGTGGTCAGGATGGACCGCACGGAGCTGCTCGAGAGGTTTTGGGCACGGCCCCACTCCCGGCTCTGGCCTTGGTGCAACCGGACCAGCCGCGCATTGGCCGTGCCCACCCACACGGCGCCGTCCCGGTCGGCTGCCACACAATTGGCCACCCACCCGCGCGTCCAACCGCATTCCGGTCCGGCAATTTCCCAACCGCTCCCCGGATTCCGCAGCAACAGTCCGTTATCTGTCACCGCCCAGCGCACGCCATCGGTATCCTCGCAAATCGAGCGCATGGATTCGTAGGGCAGGCCCTCGTTCACTCCCACAACCTCCATGGTCCGGGCGCGCAACCGGTTCAGGCCGCCCCCGGCAGTGCCCACCCACAGGTTGCCCTCCCGGTCTTCGGCCAGGCTGGAAATTTGGGAATGAGATACGGGCACCTTTTCCAGCCGACTGCCCTGCCAGTGAAAAAGTCCATCGGAAGCCGTGGCAATCCACAGCCTTCCGGCGCGGTCCGTCAGGAGCGATTGCACCTGGGCTTGTGTCGGAAGTTGTGCAAGTTCCACCGGTGCCTTTCCCGGTTCCCAGCCGAACAGAATGTTCCCGGCGGCCACCCACCATCCGGTCTCGGGTTTGGGGGTGAAGCGCAGGCCAGGTTCCGGAAATGCTTGGGCGGCTTCCCACCGGTCGTTGCGCATCCGCCCCAGTTCATTGCCTGTGGCAATCCATGCCGTCCCCTCGAGGTCGGTGGCCACGTAATAATTGCCCCGGGCGGGAAATCCCGCGTTGGTGGTCAATGCGGTCACCGTATTCCCGGACACGCGCACCACGCCGGTCCGGTAGGCCAGCCAGATGCCACCGCGTCCATCCTCGGCCATGCAAGCAGGCATGGGGCCCAGCAGTCCATCGCGCATGGTGATCACTCTCGCCCTGACCTTGTCCGCGCAAACCACGGAACCGCGATCCATGGCGAGCCAGAGCCGCCCGGTGGAATCCAGCAACATCTGATGCACCACGCGATTGGCCACCTCGGGCAGATGCAACGGGGAAAAGGCCTCGAACCGGTCCCCGTTAAAGCGCATCAACCCGCCAAAGGTCGCCACCCACAAATACCCATCCGGCGCCTGCCCGACACCGGTGACGGCATTGTCTGGCAGTCCTTCATGGGTCTGCCAGGCGCGGAACTGCCATTCCTTGGAGACAGGGATTGCCGCACTGGACCCTCCGGTCGCATCGCCCCGGGCCGCGCACAATCCCAGCCCCAGACTGGTCAGGAAAGCCAATAGCACGCGCATGGAATGCAGCCATCGTCGCAAAAGAGCGGTCTGGCAACCAATAGTTTTTGCTGCGCCCGCAACCGCACGGCGGCGAATCCACGGCGCCCTGAAACTGGGATCAAGCCCCGGCGGCAAGGTGGCGCAGATAGGGGAAGCTGTAGATGCCGCTGCTGTGGCCGTCGGCCCAGACGGGTTGCACGGCGTAGGTGCCCACCGGCACCAGGCGCGTGAGTTGGAAGGATTCGGGCCGCAGCGGCTGGTCCGGGCCTTTGTAAACATTCCCCATCACATCCATTTCCCCCTTGCAACCGGCGCAGGGACACTCCCGGCGGAGGCGGTCGAGCGGGATGAAGGATTCGCTGCCGTCTTCCCAGCGGAGGGCCAGTTCGGTGCCGATGATCTGGAGGTCGGTGGGGCGCATGGCAGGAGTTTCGCAGCGTCAGTCTTGGAGGGGAATGAATTCAACGGTCATTCCGGCGGCGGTGAGTTGCAGGCGCGCAAGGCTGCGGGGCTGATTGAACCGGGGTTTGCCCGCGTAACCGGGATTGATGTAACGCACGCCCCCGTTGACCTGGTCGAGGGCCTTGTGCGTGTGACCAAAGATGACGGCGGCGGGCTTTTCCCGGGCGAGACGACGGCGGAGGGCGTCGTCCGGCGCGGCGGGGTTGACGATGTGCTGCACGAGGAGTTTGTGTTCGGCGAAAGTGACGACGTGCGTCAGGGGCAAAGTGAGTTGCGAGTCGGTGTTGCCGAGCACGGCGGTGACGGGGGCGATTTGCTCCAGTTGATGCAGGATCCAGGCGCTGCCGATGTCCCCGGCGTGGACGATGTGCTCGACGCCCGCCAACAACTCCGCGACGCGCGGGTCGAGGAAGTCGTGGGTGTCGGAGATGAGGCCGAGGTGCATGGGGGGGGCGTGAGGCGTGAGTCGGCGCGAGGGGCAAACGGACTAGGCCTTGGATTCTTCCGGTTCGCCTTCGGGGGCGTCGGTCTCGCCGGGAGCTTCCTTTTCCACGGGACTTTCCGCGGGGGCGGTGAGTTTCATTGTGCCAACAAAGAGCGCGGTAAACAGGCCACCGCTGAGGAGGGTGTTGCGGAGAAAGGTCCAGGTCTCCGGCCAGCCGCTGGTGCCCTTGGTCAACGCAATCAACCAGCCCATCAGGGTTTTGGTGTATTCCGGGTTATGGAACGGATTGAACAGCCACGAGGCGGTGTTGGTGATGAGGTAAAACAACAAGGCACCCAACAAGCCGCCGCCCAAGAGGCCGGTAAACGAGGCCCCGGGACGGAAGCGGCGGCCCAGCAGAAACAACACTGCATAACCGGCGTAGTTAAAACCCAGGTAGGCGAGCGAAGTGCCGCCCCAGACGTCCCAACCGAGGGCGAGCCAGTAGTAGAAGTTCAAGCCGAGGTCGGTGAGCAGGAGCGTCACGAACGGCAGCCACCATGCAAGGCGATCGCGAAAATACACCCCGGCACAGAACATCAGCGCGTAGGCGGCGCTGAAGTTCTCGGGCAACATGCCGGGAATGCGCGACAGGGCGAACACCACCATGAGCGCAACCGGCAGAACGAGGTTCCGATTCACGGCGGGGAGATTACGCCGGGGGCCAGGAATCTCAAGCGGGCAACCGCAGCGGCGGGTCGGCTGTCTGGGCAAAGAGCAATGCAGAGCTGGCGCGTTGCTGTCGGTGCGGCGGGCGGATAGCCTGCCTCCGTCATGGCCCTGTCACGCCGTCAAAAAATCCGCCGGCTGGCCCTCGGCTTTGTCCTGGCGGCGGTGCTGGGGTTGGGCTGCTTCGCGTTGTCACCACAGTTGCTCACGGTTGCCAATTGCCCGGCGCGGGCCGATTGCATCGTGGTGCTGGGCGGGGCCAACTGGGTTCGCGTGCCGCGCGCGGTCGAGTTGTATCAGGCGGGGGCCGCGCCGTTCGTCCTGATCACCGGGCACGGCGACGCGGCGGACAGCGTGGCGATGCTGCGACGGGCCGGGGTGCCGGACACGGCCATCCTGGTGGAGGACCGGTCCACTTCCACGCGGGAAAATGCAGCGTTCAGCGTGCCCCTACTGCGCGAACATGGTTGCCGGTCGGCGCTGGTGGTGACTTCGTGGTATCATTCGCGCCGGGGGCTGGCGTGTTTCCGGCGGGCGGAGCCGGACATTCAGTTTCATTCGTGTCCGGCCGGGCAGGGGAGCCTCCGCCTGCTCTGGGAAAGCCCATACGAGCGAGGCCGCGTGGCGTTGGAATGGGGAAAACTTGGCTGGTATTGGGTGGTCCACTGGATTCCGCCGTGGTGATTTACACTGCCCACCCGCAGCGATACCCAATACTGGGTATTCCGCGCAGGCCGGACGTGTGCTAACTACACTTGATGTTGCGTCCAATGGCGAAGTCGGTATGCCTGTTCCTCTGGCTGCCCTTCGCATGCTGTGTTCTGACCGGCGCCGTTCACGCCGACGAGTATGACGATCTGCGTCTGAAATGGCGGGACGCGCTCACGGGCGGAACCAACCTGCCGCTCGCGGACTCCATCGTTCAAAGCCGCCTCGCCAGCATTGCCAGCACCGCGCAGGGTTTCTGGTCCACGCTCAACACCAGCCCCACCCGCACGAACCTCTGGGCCGACGCCGCCCGGCCGAACGAATCCGAGGACATCACGACCTGTTACAACCGGCTTCGCGCGATGGCACTGGCCTGGGCCACGCGCGGCTGTTCCCTGGAGACCAACGCCGCCCTCGGTGCGGACATCGTGAGCGCGCTCGATTGGGCCTACACCAACTACTACAACGAGAACAAGGCGCAGTATGACAACTGGTGGGACTGGCAGATTGGCACGCCGCAGCATTTGAACAACACCTGCGTCCTGATTTACGACCTCCTCTCGCCCGCGCAGCTCGCCAACCACCAGGCCGCCATCCACAAATTCACCCCGGCCGCCACCGGCACCGGCGCCAACCGCACGGACACCGCGCTGGTCGCCGCTATCAGCGGCATCCTCAGTCGCAACGCCGCCAAACTGGCCAACGCCCGCGACGGTCTCAGCCCGGTGTTTCCCTACGTCACCAGCGGCGATGGATTTTACACCGATGGCTCGTTCATTCAGCACACGCGGCACCCCTACACCGGCAGCTACGGGAGCGTGCTGATTGACGGCGTCGCGCGGCTGATGTCCCTGCTGGCCGGCTCGACCTGGGAAGTCACCGACCCCGCCAGCGCGAACGTGTTCCGGTGGATTTACGATTCCTACGAGCCGGTCATCTACAAGGGCGCGACGATGGACAATCTCCGGGGCCGCGCCGTCTCGCGCATGGGTTCGACCGATCATTCGGCGGGCGCGGGCAACATGCAGTCCATCCTGCAAATCGCGCAGTTCGCGCCCACGCATGATGCCGTCGCGTTCAAGCGGATGCTCAAATACTGGATCCAGGCCAACACCTTCCGGAACTTCACCAACAACGTTCCGCTGAACCTGCTCCAAGCCACGCGCGACCTGATGGCGGACACCAACATCACGCCGCGCGGCGAACTCATCGGGCATTACCAGTTCCCCAGCATGGACCGCGTGGTGCATCTCCGGCCCGGCTTCGGCTTCGCCATCGCGATGTCCTCCTCCCGCATTTACACCTACGAGAGCATCAACCAGGAGCACTTGAAAGGCTGGTTTACCGGCGACGGCATGACCACGCTTTACACTGACGACCTTGGGCAGTTCAGCGGAAACTACTGGGCCACCGTGGATCCGTATCATTTGCCCGGCACCACGGTGGACCTGACCAACCGCGCCAACCTGCAGATCCGTGGCGTGGCCGAGGGCGCGTGGCCGGCGCTGACCGAGGCGCTGGCCG
>JBKBTZ010000032.1:0-31953 GCA_046290825.1 Limisphaerales bacterium | reverse complement strand
GGCAACCTGCCCGGCAGCCGGGGCGTAGGGCAATGACGCCGGTGGGACATACGGCTGGACGGCTTCAATGTCCTCCGTCCACAGCCACCGATAGGGTGTCTGCTCGTCCACGATGCCGGCCTGCCAAGGGTTCGCGCAAACATAGCGGAATTTCTCCTGCAGGTCGGCATCGGAGCGGATGTAGCGGTCGAATCGTTCCTCCTGCCATAGGATCCCCGACACGTTTTCCAGCTTGTTCACTTCTTTGGCGGAGAAGGACTTGATCGAGTGGATGATTTCTGACAGCGGCCAGAATACCGGCTCACCCTGCCGGTCCAGCTCTTTGATGCCGGGCTGGATAATCATGTGAACATGGTCTGGCATGACGCAGGCCGCCACGAGACGGTATCGGCTGTCGCGCCAATGAAGAATGCAGTCAAACACAATGTCGCGCGCAGCAGGTGACAGTGTTCGTCCGCCGTGCGTTTGAAAGTTAACGACATAAATCGCCCACGGCTTTTCAAAGTGGGGCAGACTTCTCTTGTGGTAGGTCGCTCCCGGTGCGCCGGCGGGCAGGTTGCCCGCCGGAACAGGCTGGTAGCCTGTTCCACCCAGACCAGGGCGCGCGCCTTTCGTGAGCTTTGTGACCTCCTCGTTGAACAGCTCTATCCCCCGATCCAACGTCTTGTTAAACGCCTCTTCCTCGAGGCGAATCACGTCCTGCACGTGCTTTTTCTTGGCGCGGATTTCGGGGAAGATGTCGCCCATCGTGTCGGCGAGCACGTCCACGAGCTTGTAGAGGAACGGTTCGTGGAAACCGAGCGAGCGGCCGTAGCGCACGGCGCGGCGCAGGATGCGGCGGAGGACGTAGTGGCGGTCGGTGTTGCCGGGTTGGATGCCGTCGGCAATCGCAAACGACAACGTGCGGATATGGTCGGCGATGACGCGGAATGCCACGTCAATTTTCTCCTGCTCGGTGTCGCCGGTGCTGCCGGGTTTGGGAAGCGTGGAGCCGTATTTCTTGCCGGAGAGCTTTTCAATCGCGGCGAAAATGGGGCGGAAGATGTCAGTCTCGTAGTTGGAGATTTTCGCGTTGGCAAAATCGGTGAGGTTCTTCGTGCCCTGGATGATGCTGGTGACGCGCTCGAAACCCATGCCGGTGTCCACGTGCTTCGCGGGGAGCGGCGAGAACGTGCCGTCCGGGTTGGCGTTGAACTGGATGAAGACGAGGTTCCAGATTTCGATGCACTCGGCGCTGCCCTTGTTGACGAGCGCCCCCTTGGTGTCGCCGGCGGGCGTGAGGTCCACGTGCAATTCGGAGCACGGACCGCACGGGCCGGTGTCGCCCATCATCCAGAAGTTGTCCTTTTTGTTGCCGTTGACGATGTGGACTGCCGGATCCAGTCCGACGGAGCGGAACAACCGTGCCCAGTGGTCCCACGCTTCCTGGTCGAACTCGCTGGGGTCGTTCTTGGATTTGTCCGGGTTGTAAACCGTGGCGTAGAGGCGTTGCGGCGGGAATTTCCAGATGCCGACGACGAGTTCCCACGCCCATTCGATGGCCTCTTTCTTGAAATAATCGCCGAAGGACCAGTTGCCGAGCATCTCGAAGAACGTGTGGTGATAGGTGTCAAGGCCGACGTCGTCTAGGTCGTTGTGTTTGCCGCCGGCGCGGATGCACTTCTGGGTGTCGGCGGCGCGACCGGGCGTGAAGGGGCACTTGGTCTGGCCGAGGAAGATGGGCACGAACTGGTTCATGCCGGCATTGGTGAACAGCAGGTTGGGGCTGTCCGGCAGGAGGCTGGACGAGGGGACGATGGTGTGCTGCTTCGACTTGAAAAAGTCGAGGAACGACTGGCGGATCTGGGTGCTGGTCATCACAAACGTGTCAGGTGCCGGGTTTCAGGTGTCAGATTGGCGGTTCGCCAGCGCGAGGGGCAAACCTCCGCCCGCGGGCGCCTGAGAACAGGGGCGAAGGTTAGGAAAAACCCGCCGGGCAACGCGAGTTGGAAGTTGGCGGCCCGCCCCACTCAGAGGGCGGACATGATTTGTTTGAACTCGGGCGACTGGCGGAGAGCGTCGAAGCGGGGGTCTTTGCCGGCTTCAGTGCGGAGATTGCGGGCGGCGGCGTTGGTTTTGAGGCGGCTGTCGGCCAGCTCAAAGGCGCGGCGCAGGGCGGGCAGGGCCTCGGCGGACTTGCCGGTCGCGGCCTTGACGGCGGCGAGGTCATACCAGGCCTCGGGGGAATTGGGCGAGACTTCGCTCAGGCGTTGCAGGGCCTTTTCGAGCAGCGGAAAGTTGCTGGCCTGCACGCAGTATTGGGCGATGGCCACGACAGCGTCGGCGGTGACGCCGGGGCTGGCGAGCATCTGCTCCATGATGGCAACGGCGGCGGGGGTTTGTCCGAGGCCGACGTAGCTGTTGGCAAGATCGAGGCCGGCTTGGAAATTGTTTGGGTTGGACTCCCATTCCTTCCGGAGCCGCTGCACATTGGTCTGAAGTTCGTTGATCTGCTGGGTCATCCGGGGAGCTTCCTTCTGATATTGTTTGAGCCGCTTGAGTTGCTCGGCCATCGGGCCGTTGTAAGGGTCGAGCTTGAGCGCGGTTTCCAGGACGAGGATGGCGTCATCCAGCCGGTTGTTGACGGCGAGCAACTGCATGTAACGGAAGACGGCTTCCGGGCTGTAGGGGCAGAAGGCAAACGCCTGCTTGAAGGCAAAATCCGCCTCGCGGGTCAGGCGCGCCTGCTCGGCGGGGGTTTTGGGCAGGTATTGGGGGGGCGTGGGCGCGCCGGCGGCGAGGCCGAGCCGCCAGGCGTAAATGCCGCCGATGGAACTGCGGAGCTTGGAGAACGCCTTCTGCGCCTGGTCGTCCCGGATGAATTTCCGGTCGCCGGTGAACCCGGCGAAGTTGCGGCGGAGATAGGTCTTTTCGATGAACGCCACCACTTCGCTCACCGGTGTGTCATAGGTGATCCAATCGCCGATGAGCCGCTCGGAATACTTCCGCCAGAAGGCGTGATCGCGCGCGAGGATCTCCTCGCTCAACTCCGGCAGCGGTTCGCGGTTGATCTTCATGATGACGCCGAAGGGGGTGAGGTGCGGGAACATCCATTCGAGCGGAAAACTTTCCTCGACGTAGAACTCGTGGTCCGGGTTCTTGTCGAACATGACCTTGGTGAGCAGGCCATTGATGGCCATGACGGCGACCTGGCCGGAGACCTGCACGCGGCCACCGACGACGCGGACGTCCTCGCCCGGGCGGAGCTGGTTTAACTGGAGCCGGCGCTGGGCATCGAGCAGGTAGTCGTTGAAGCACTTCTGCGAGTCTTCCGGCGAGGCGATGTAAATCTCCTTGGGCGGATACACGCCCCGGGCGCGGCGGTTCTTTTCGATGCGCTCACCAATGGCCAGGAGTGGCCGGTCGAGGATGTTGTAAGCGAGGCGCGCGAAGGCGTTGGTGGAGTAATTCCACTCACGCTCTTTTTTCGGGCGGAGCAGCTCCTGGAAGAAGGGCGTGTCGTATTGGATTTGCGCGCTCTTGTTGTAGTGCGACCGGATGTAATTGAGGTAGGTGCCGTCCGCGAGGGCATTCTGGGTGATGATATACACGTCCCGGCGGTCAAACGCGGGATCAAGCGGCTTGCAGCGCGGCGGGATGAAACTTTCGCAGAAGATCATGTAGGTCGGGCAGAAGCGCCCCGGGTCAGTGCCGCCGTAGAGCACGGCGTCCCGGCTCATTTCGGGGTAGGTAAACGGAGCGCGGGCGGGATCCTGCATGGCCAGTTCCCGTTCCTTGGCGTCGTAGCTGAACTCTCCTTTGGAATCCACAAACGGCGGGGTGAACATGTCGTGCCCGAACCAATAACCGAACAGGTGGCCGCGCTGCTCGTTGTCCGACCAGTGCGTGATGGCCGACCAGGCGGGCATGAGGGTAAAGATGGCGAGCGTGACGCCCAGCGCGGGCCGGTCGCGACGGAGAAAGACCACGGCGAGGAACCCGAGCGCGAGGGCCAGCAGGATCATTCCGGCGAGAACGGGCATGCCGTATTGGTCAGGCTGGAAGATGCTGCCCATGAAGCGGAACAACTGGCCCAGGCTGGCCAGCGGCTGGCCGGGGGCGAACAGTTCATTGGTTGTGACGATGAGCGAAACGAACGCGATGACCGCCGCCAGCGCGCCGCCGACGATGGCCCACACGCGAAACCGCTGGTAATGCGTGGCCAGACTGGCGGCGATCAACGTCAGCCCGTAACCCACGCCCATGGCCACGCAAACGTGGCCGGCGGTGAAAAACACCTTGAGCAAATCGCGCGACTGACGGTCCATCGAGGGGTTGAACAGCACGACCAGCAGCGGGCCGAGACAGAGGTAAATGGCGAAGATGCCGATGACCCAGGCGCGTTCGCGCTTCTGCATCTGGCGGAAGAATAGAAACGGAATCAGGGCGATGAGGAGATAAACCCAGTTGAACTCCTCGGCCACGCCGCCCACCATCTGCCAGAGCTGGCCGAAATAGCGTTCCCAACCGGCAAGGCTCATCAGATCGGACGGGTTGGCCTTTTCATACTGGCCGCGGGTGAGGGCATGAATGAAGCCCTCGACGGTGCGGGGGTAGCCCCACTGCATGGGCGGAGTGCTCATCCCCGCGATGGGCATCCAGAGGTAAAACGCCGCGCCGGCGGCCCAGCAACCGCCAAAGGCCAGCGCGCCCACCTCCTCGCGGCCCACCGCCTGCTCGGTGACAAAGGCGAACCAGATGTAGGCCAGAATTGAAAGGATGCCCACCACGTTGAAGATGAAGAAAATCATCGGGTTGGTGTTCTGGAAAATGAGTTTGGCCGCCCAACCCACCAGGCCCAGCAGGTAGAGGACGCTGTTCCAGAAGAAGAGGGCGCGGCCCAGTTTCCAGTTGGCGGCGGCGATGCAGACCTGAATGCCCATCGCCATCACGAGCAGCGACTGGTGGTTGGTGAAACAGATCCCGAAGATGAAGAAGGCCCAGTAGGCGTAACGTTTCTGGTGGGGCGCGTAGATGAAGCGCAGCAGGAACACCAGCACGAGCACCATCGAGAGGATGCTCAGGGAATACACCTCGACAATGACCGCCTGGCTCCACATGTAGCCGTTGAAAGCGATGAGGCACCCCGCCACGAAGCCGGACACGACGCAGATGGCGTTCTCGATTTTCCGGTCAATGCCCTTCAGCAGTTCGATGCCCTCGATCATCATGCTGCTGCCGCGCGAGACAATGAGGCCGAGCAGGCCGCAGGCGAGCGCGCCCGCGAAGGCGCCCCCCAGCGCCACCCGCCAGGCGATGTTGCTCACCGGCAGGAAATTGGCCCACACCCAGGTGTAGAGCGTCCAAAACGGATACCCCGGCGGATGCGGAATGCCGGCATAGAACGACGCCACCGCCAGTTCGCCCGAGTCCTCGAGCGTCAGGTCCGGCGCGAGCGTGAACCAGTAGCCCGTCATCACCACCACGAACACCAATGCCATGGTCAGCCAGTCAATCCGCCGGAACAGCGGGGTGGGTTCGGCGGACGCGGGGGCCTTGGCCGGGGTGACGGCGGAGGTGGGGGTCGGCTTCCGGGACGGCGGGGCTTCAGTGCTCATGGTTGGCTGGCCAATGCGGCAAAATCGGGCGCGTTAGTTGACGGGCAGGCCGGGGCTTTGTCCATTGAAAAAACCCTGTCCCCCTGCAGCGGGGGCGGGCAGGGAACACCCCCCGCAACCTGCCGGTAGCCATGCCTGATTGACAGCCAGCCCGGCCCCGCGTTTGAAAAATTCCCAGCCTGCGCCCCGGGGTCGGTCAACGGCAGTCCCATCCCCGGAAAGATTTTCACTTTTGCCGCTTGGCCGACGGCGCGGGCGGGCTACGTTTTTCAACGCCCATGAGCCGGCCCCACCGCATCCTCCACCTCGACGGCGACAGCTTCTTCGCGAGCTGCGAGATCGCCCTGCACCCCGAGTGGCAGGGCCGCCCCGTGTGGGTCGGCGGCGGTCGGCGCGGGGATGGCATCGTCATTGCCGCCAACCGTCTGGCCAAACAGTTCGGCGTGGTGACGGGCATGGCGTGCTTCGAGGCCAAACGCCGCTGCCCCGCCGGGGTGCTGGCCCGCCCCAGCTACGAGGAATATCGCCGCCTCTCCCGCGCGATGTTCCACATCATCGAGGAATATTCCCCCACGCTCGTGCCGGTCTCGATTGACGAGGGGTTCGTGGACCTCACCGCCCTCCAGGCGCACGTCTGGCGCGGCATCACCGCCGCCGATTACGTCAACGGCATTCGCGAACGCATCCAGAAGGAATTAAACCTGCCCGTCTCCGGCGGCCTCGGCAATTCCGCCAAGCTCGCCAAACTCGCCACCGACGTCGGCAAGCCCGGCTTCAAGGAGGTTCCTGTCGGCGAGGAAAAGGAATTCCTCCGCGACCGGCCGCTGCGCGAGCTGTCCGGCATTGCCGGTCGCCGCGAACGCGCCCTGGCCGGGCTGGGCGCGCGCACGTTTGGCGACGTGGCAAAGCTGCCCTCGATGCTGCTCAGGCAGAAGTTCGGCATCTGGGGCCAGCAGCTCTGGCTCTTCGCCAACGGCCAGTGGAACGAGCCGCTGCTGCTCACCGTCAAGGACCGCACCACCATTTCGAGCGCCACCACGCTGCCCTACGACGAGCCGGATTACGAGGCCGCGCTGACCTTCGCGTTGAGCGAGGCCATCCGGTTGGTGGGCCAGTTACGGCGTGAACAGCTCCAGGCGCGTGAATTGTCGCTCTCCATCCGCTTCAACGACTTCACCGAGGTCGGCGGGAGTCACCGCTTCCGGCATCCACAGTTCCGCAACTCGGTCATCAACGCCGTGGTCGAGGGCTTGTTCCGCGACTGCATGGCGGGCGCGTTCAAGCCCGTGCGGCAAATCCGCCTCGCGCTCTGGAACCTCGCGCTGCTCGACACGCAACCGACGCTCTGGGGCGCCACCGACGCGGAACGCTGGGGCGCGCTGGACGAGGCCGCGCAGACGCTCAACCAGCAATTCGGCAAGACCGCGTTGATGACCGGTGCCCAGCTTGCCCTACGCCAGGTGGACGAGGCCCACAAAAATCCGAAGGCGAAATGTCCGTTTGTGCCGCAGCGGGAGATCGTGAAGCAGCTCTGGGGCAATGACGCCGACCCGCTCGCCCACAAGGCCGCGTGGGAACAACGCCTCGAACGTGCCAGCCGGCATCACCACGGCAAGGGCGGGGTGTGAGCCGCTTCCGTTTTCAACTGCCGAGAAAATGTTGGAACCCGGTGCTTTCGGGAGGGCAGGCAGGGCGCAACTCCCCGCGTGCCTTTGGGAACGGAGCGCGGATGTCCTCATCCGCCGCAAGGTGGCCGGTCGTGGCGCGTGGCACCGGAAAGTCGGCTCCTGTCTGCCCCGCGGCGGAAGAGGGGAGCGCGGCGGGTTACTTGGGCGTTGCTGCGGACGAGGCCGTCCGCGCGCCGTCGAACAGGGGACTGCGCGCCCTACTTGGAAATGCTTTCGTGGATACCCACTTTACCTCTGCGCCGCCTCGCCAGCAGCAGCCCCCCCAGCGCCAGCAGCGCCAGCGCGGTTGGCTCCGGCACAACCACCGGGCCAAGGTTGAAGAAGGCGGCGTCACTGACGAATAGCGCGGGTTCGTTGTCCCACAGCCCGCCGCCGAGGTAGGTGCCGGTGTGGTAGGTCTGCGTTGGTTCGTCCAGCCAGATGACCTGCTCGCCCACGTTGGGCAGTCGCCCGATGATGTTCAGGAACAGGTTTGTGCCGCTCGCGTTGACCGGGGCCTTGTCGCTGAACAGATACAACCCGTCCGGCCCGGCAAAGGGCGGCGGGGGCGTGAAATTACCGGTGAACAGGCTGCCGTCGTGGTTCAGCACCGTGCCGACGAACGTGTTCGTGAAACCCAGGCTTGTGGTCAACCGCGCGCCCGTTCCCGGGGCCAGCGTCAAATTTACCGACCACGATCCGCCGCTGAAAACGGACGTGGTGTCGTAGGCGAGCGTGAGCGAATTCCAGAGCGACACGGTGGTGCCGTCCGGAGCCAGCGGGATCAGGAAGTTCAACGTGTTGGTGGGCTGGATCAGCGGGTTGCCGAATAAATTTTCCCCCGGCAGAAACACGCGATTCACGTAGCCCACAATGTTCTGGGCGGGAGCTGGGGCGGCAATCGAAAGCAAAACCATCAGCCCGAGCGGCAGCAGGAGGCGCGTTTTCATGGCGGGGAGGGGAACCGGCGTTTGTCCGCAGCGTCGGACTTCGGGTCGGACCGCTCAAGCCGCCTTTTCGGCGGGCATTTCCCCTTTGCGCGGGCGGCCGGGGCGGTAAGCTGCCGCCATGCACAAGCGATTCGCGGTTTTGTTCCTGATGCTGGCTGCCGCGTTCCTCATCGGCTCGTTGGTGGGGGTGTTCATTACCCGTTGGCGGGCGCCTCGCGACAGTGTGAAACTTTACAACACCGCCACCCTGTTGCAGCAGGCCCAGTCATTGAACGAATTGGTGACGGTGAAATACGTCATCGAGCGCGTGGTCGTGCTGGAGGATGTGAAGTGGTATGGCGAAAACCGCGTCCTCCTGCTGGCGCACGGCGTGGTCAAGGCCGGCGTGGACCTGGGCCGCCTCCAGCCCGCCGACCTTACCGTCAGCAGCAACCGCCTCACCATCAAGCTGCCGCCCGCCCGCATCTTCGACGCCTACCTGGACGAGCAGCGCACCCAGGTCATCGAACGCACGACCGGCTTGCTGCGGGCCTTCGACAAGAATCTCGAGCAAAACGTCCGGCGCAACGCGGTGGACGACATCCAGCGCGCCGCCCGGATGGGGGGCATCCTCAAGGACGCCGATCGTCAGGCGCGCGAGCAGCTTGAGCGGCTGTTTCGGGGCGCGGGCTTTGCGGAGGTGGAGTTCCAATGACCCGGTCGTGACCCGGTGGGCCGCCCCCGCCCGACGGGGAACAGCGGCCGCGTTGCATTTTGTTGCGGCACCGCTGCACATCATTCGGGTTGAACCAGGCGGTCCGCCCGGCAATGTCTGCGAAATGCAGTCGGCTCATTCCCTAATCGTCCGGAGGCTGGCAGGGTGCGTCTGGGCCTTTTGGTTTTGCGTGCTCTGGTTGTTCAGCGCGGCGCTTCCTCTCTTGGCCGCCCCGATTCTGCCGCCCGAGCAGGAGCGAAATCAGTCTCGCGTCTTCCGCGTCGGCGAAATGGACCGCCCGCTGCGCTACCACCCGGATGGCACCGCCTTTGTCATCACCAACGGCCTCGAATTTTTCAACCGCCCGCTTTACTGCAACCACACCTCGTTCCGCGTGGATGCTGGCGACCGCCCGGAGTTCTCGCTCTACCTGCCCGGGCGCGGCGGCAACCTGCGCTTCGGCCTCCACACTGTCGCCGGCACACGCTGGCTGCACGACGCGGAGCACATTGTCGCCCGTTATGAGCCGGGCCGGATGCGCTATCTCATCCGGGATTCCCTGCTGGGCGCGGGTCGGCTGGAATTGATCGTGGCTCCGCAGGCGGAGGGCCGCGCGTTTCTCTGCCGGGACGGGCTGTCCGGGGAGGCGCCGCCGGTGGAACTGTTTTTTTCCCTGGGCGGCATCAACGGAATGCGCGGACGCCGGGGCGGCGACATCGGCTGCGAACGCGAACCCGTGGCGCAGTTCTTCCAACTCCGCCCCGAGCAATGCCGGAGCAACGAATTCCATCTGGCCACCAACCGCTTCCTCGCGCGCGGCTGGCCGACGCCCAACCGCCTCGCCGGCCAGGTCAGCCCCGGCACCATGCTGACTCTCGCCGACGCGCGCTTCTGGAACGATCCCGCGCGGCTCCTCGCCTCGGCCGACGCGGTGCATGAGTTGCCCGTCCTGCTGGGCCGTGGGCGACTGGAACCGGGCGGTGCGGTTTACCTTGCCATCCGCCAGACCAGCACCGATCCGGCGGATCCAAGCGATCCGTCCGATCTGCTTTCCCTGACCAGGCCAGCGGACCTGGAGCAATTGTTCACTGCCGCCCTCGGCCGCGCGTCTGCCCTGGCCGACCGGGTTGCGGTGGAGACTCCCGATCCCTTCCTCAATGCCGCCGTGGCTGCGCTGAACATCGCCGCCGAAGGCGTCTGGGATGAAGGCCAGCAGTCCTTCATGCATGGCGCCGTCGCGTGGCGCACGCGGCTGCTGGGCTGGCGCGGGTTGTATGCCGGCACCGCGCTGGGCCGACCCGAACGCACCGCCGCGCACCTCGCTGGTTTCTTCGCCGAACAAAACACCAATCCCATTCCGGACAAACTGCCGCCCGCGGACGAGGATACGAATCTCGCCCGCAGCCGCGCCGCGCTGCACAGCAACGGCAACCTCACCAAGAACCACTACGACATGAACCTCGTCGCCGTGGACGGCTTTTTCCGTTACCTGCTGTGGACGGGGGACCTGGAATTCGCCCGCCGACATTGGCCGGTCCTCGAACGCCATTTCGCGTGGGAACGCCGCCTGTTCCGGCGGCCGTTCGGTGCGGACGGCCTGCCGCTCTACGAGGGCTACGCCGCCATCTGGGCGAGTGACGACCTGCAATACAGCGGGGGCGGCGCGGCGCACGCCAGCGCCTACAATTACTGGCATAACCTCATGGCCGCGCGGGTGGCGCCACTGATCGGCGCGGACCCAAAACCCTATGCCGCCGAGGCGGAGGCCATCCGTCGCGCGATGCGCCGCGAACTCTGGCTGCCGGAGCTTGGCTGGCTTGCGGAATGCAAGGATTGGCTTGGCCGACAATCGGTCCAGGCAAACCCGGCGACATGGTCGTTTTATCATCCGCTCGATTCGGCGGTGCCCGATGCGCACGACGCCTGGCAAATGACCCGTTACGTCGAGACGCGGCTGCCGCGTTTTCCCCTCAGCGGGCCGGGTGTGCCGCCGGGCACGTTCAACCTCGCGACCACGACCTGGCATCCCTACACGTATTCGTTGAACAACGTGGTCATCGCGGAAAGCATGCACACCGCGCTGGGCTGTTGGCAGGCGGGGCGCCCGGAACTGGCCTTCCCGCTGTTCCGGGGGGCGCTGCTGGACGGCATGTTCCTTGGCCTTTGCCCCGGCAATCTCGGTATGACGACCTGGTTTGACGCCTTCCGCCGCGAATCCCAACGCGACTTTGCCGATGGCGTCGGAGCCACCGCGCGGGCGATGGTCGAGGGTTT
This sequence comes from Limisphaerales bacterium, assembly GCA_046290825.1. GTDB lineage: Bacteria > Verrucomicrobiota > Verrucomicrobiia > Limisphaerales > DSYF01 > JBKBTZ01. Next base: position 20,771 of record JBKBTZ010000032.1, on the reverse strand, counting down.
ATTCGGCGTGGAACCCGACCTGCTCGCGGACGAACTCACGTTGCGTCCGGGCTGGCCGTTGGAGTGGGAGAGCGCGCGCTTCCGCCATCCCAAACTCGAGTTTGTCTTCCAGCGGAAGGACCGGGAGGACCGTTACCTCGTGACGCCCGCGTTCCGCAAACCCGTGGCGCTCCGGCTCCTCCTCCCGGCCCGCGCCGACAACCTCAGCGGCGTGCTGGTCAACGGTGAACCGGTCCGCTGGACCGGGTTGCCCAACAGCGTCGGAGGGCCGCGCGTGGAAATCCGCGCGCCGGCGGCGGCGAAGTTTGACGTGCAACTCGCGTGGCGCGGCGATGCGCCTGCGGTTGCCACGGTGGATCAACCGGTCCTGCCCGTCGGCACCGACTTGAACGTGGAGTGCGGCGCGGAGATTCGCGAAATTGCGGACCCGCAGAATGCGCTGGCCGGGGCGCGCTTTTCCGGGCGCAGGCTGACCGGGCAGGTTCGGCCTGCGAGCGTGCCCGGCGGCGGTTCCGGAGTGGTGCCGCGCACCGTTTTTGCCCGCGTCCGTCAGGGCGCGATGGAATGGTGGAGGCCGGTTCATTTCGCTGTTCCCGGCCCGACCCCGGTCTGGCCGGTGGCCACCGACTGGCGGCAACCGCGGCCCGCGAACACCACCCTCGAAGCAGTCGCACTCACCCCGCACTTCAATGATCGCGTCACGCAAATCTTCCGGAATGAATATCGCTCGCCGCGATCACCGTTCGTTTCCCTCGCGCTGCCCAAACAGGGCATCGGCGCGTGGTGCCATCCGTTTGACCAGTTCGAGGTGGACGACTCCGGCCTGCGGCGGGTGGCCGCGCAAAACGGCGGGCAAATTCGCCTGCCCAATGGCGTGCCGCTCATGACCCCAACCGAACCGGAGGCGCGCAACATCCTTTTTGTTTCGCAGTGGGACAATTACCCCAACGAGGCGAACGTGCCGCTGACGGGCCGGGCGGCGCGGGCGTGGCTGCTGTTGGCCGGCTCTTCCAACCCGATGCAAAGCCGGCGCGAGAACGGCGAAATCGTCGTCGTCTACACGGACGGCACCACCGCATGTCTGCCGCTCATTAATCCGACGACCTGGTGGCCGATTGACCAGGATTACTACCTGGACGACTTCGCCTTCGCGCGTCCCGAGCCGCTGCCGTTGCGCGTGGATTTGGCTTCGGGCGAGGTTCGCGTGCTGGAGCCGGAGACGTTCAAGGGCCGGGGCGGCAAGGTGCCCGGCGGCGCGGCCACCGTGCTGGAACTGCCGCTCGACCCGGCCCGCGAGTTGCAACGGCTGACCCTCCGCGCGTTGGCCAATGAGGTGGTGATCGGCCTGATGGCGGTCACGCTGGAGCGGTGAGCAACTGCGCCGTTGCCTTGCCGGGTCGGGACGGTATCGTGGGCGCATGAGCATTTGCACCAAGCTCCTGCATACCCGTTACCGCGTGAATGACCTCGCGCGCACCGTTCAATTCTACCGGGACGTGCTCGGCCTCGAAGTCGTCAAACAGCACAAATCCCCGCGCGGCGCGGAACTCGTCTTCCTCAAGGCCCCGCAGAGCGAGGAGTTGATCGAAATCTGCCAGTTGCCCGGCGCGGAACCGGTCCAGGTCCAGCCCGACCTCACCCATCTGGCCTTCGAGGTGGCGAGCCTGGCCGAGTTCGAAAAGCACCTCGCCGCGCACGGGCTGAAATTCTCCGACGGGCCGACCACCACCGCGAGCGGCAGCCGCATCGCCTTCGTGGATGCGCCCGAGGGTTATGAAATTGAGCTGATCGAGGGGAAGCCGTAGCGCCACCCCATGCGGTTCCGCGCGCGCCAGTTGGTTTTCGAGTTTCCCCGGCCCGTCGTGGTGATGGGCATCGTCAACGTCACGCCCGACTCGTTCGCCGATGGCGGACAGTTTTTCTCGCCGGACCGCGCCATCGCGCACGCGCGCGAACTGGCGGCACAGGGGGCGGAAATCCTCGACATCGGCGGCGAATCCACCCGACCCGGTGCTGCGCCGGTCAGCGAGGCGGAGGAACTGCGCCGCGTGCTGCCCGTGATTGAAACCCTGGCGCGCGAACTGCCGGTGGCGTTGTCCGTGGACACCATGAAACCGGCGGTGGCGCGAGCGGCGCTGGCGGCGGGGGCGGTCATTGTGAACGACGTGGCGGCCAACCGGACCGACCCGGAGATGTGGCGGCTGGTGGCGGAGTCGGGCGCGGGTTACGTCTGCATGCACATGCAGGGCACTCCGCAGACCATGCAGGCCCGGCCGCACTACCAGGATGTGGTGGCGGAGGTGCGGGACTTCTTCGCGGAACGGCTCGCCCGGCTGGCCGCCGCGGGGGTGGCCGCCGAGCAGGTGGTGTTCGATCCGGGCATCGGCTTCGGGAAGACGCTGGAGCACAATTTGGCGTTGCTCGGCGCGTTGCCCGCTCTTACAAACTGCGGGCGTCCGCTGCTGCTCGGCGTCTCCCGCAAGTCGTTCATCGGACGGCTGTGCGGCGCGGAGGCCGCCGACCGGTTGCCCGGTTCGCTCGCCTGCGCTGCGCTGGCCACCGTTGGCGGGGTTCATCTCCTGCGCGTGCATGACGTGGCCGAAACGGTGCAGGCCGTGCGGGTGGCGGAGGCCGTGCGGCGGCATTCACCTCCATGTGGAACCAACTGACATCGCTGTTTACCGACGGCTGGTGGCGCGCGCCCCTGGAAATCCTCATCCTGGCGATGGGGATTTACTGGGCGTTGCGGTTCATCCGGGGCACGCGCGGTGCGCCGGTGGTCACAGGGTTTCTCGTGCTGTTGCTGGCCCTCACCGTCATCATCGGCCTGCTCGAATTGGAGGTGCTCAGCCGGCTGATGGGCAATTTCTTCGCCTTCTTTGCGGTGGCCGTGCTGGTCATTTTTCATCCCGAGCTGCGCCGGATGCTCGCCGAACTGGGCAACCTTCCCATTCTCGCCAGCGACCGCGAGCAGCGGGAGAACATCGAGGTGGTCATCAAAACCTGCGAACGCCTCTCGGAAGTGAAGATCGGCGCGCTCATCGCCATCGAGCGTTCCATCCGGCTGCATGACGTGGTCGAGTCCGGCATCCGCGTGGATTGCGAGGCCACGCCGGAGATGATGGAGTCCATTTTCTTCCCCAACAACGCCATCCACGACGGCGGGGTGATTTTGCAGGGCGACCGCATTGCCTACGCGGCCTGCATTTTTCCGCTGACCCAGCGACAGGATTTGAACAAGTCCCTCGGCACCCGGCATCGCGCCGCGATCGGGCTGACCGAGGAGACCGACGCGGTGGTGGTGGTGGTGTCCGAGGAGACGGGCGCGGTGTCCTACGCCTACAAGGGCCAGTTGACGCGCGGCGTGTCGCTCGAGGAACTCCGGGCATTCCTGAGTTCGCTGTTGGTCACCCCCAAGAAAACGCGCGGCCTGGCGCGGTGGCTGCGGCGGCGCTTCGCCGAGGAACCCGCGCCCGAACCCGCCCCGCCTCTGCTGGCCAAGGACTCCACCGAAGTCGCGAAAGGAGGCCCGTGATGCTGCGGTTCCTGCGCAACCTGTTGATCGTGGACTGGCCGCTGAAGCTGTTGTCGCTGGCCCTGGCGGTGCTCATCTGGGTGACCGTCTCGCTGTCCATCCGGCGCGGCGTGACCGAGGTGCCGGGCACGAACATTTACAGCCGCACGTTTTACGATCAGCCCGTCGTTGTCGTGTCGAGCGCCGGGGACGTGAGCCAGTTCCGGGTGAAGCCCGGTGAGGTGGCCATCACCGTGCAGGGCGAGCCGGACGCGCTGCGCAACTTGCAGGCCCGGCAGGTCCACGCGCTCGTGGATTTGACGGATTTCGACCCCGCCCGCACCAACCGCGCCCGCGTTGAGGTCACCACCCCGCCCGGGTTCACCCACGTCAGCGTCGTGCCGGCCGAGGTCGAGGTCATCCGCCCCCCTTCGCCTGCCCAGCCATGAGCAAACCCGCCAAAATCTTCGGCACGGACGGCGTGCGCGGCACGGCCAACATCGAGCCGGTCACCGCCGAGACGGCCCTCAAACTGGGCCGCGCCGCCGCGCATGTGTTCAAGAATCTCGAGGCCGAGTCCCGCAGTCGGGGCCGACACCGCATCGTCATCGGCAAGGACACCCGGCTCTCGGGCTACATGCTCGAGAACGCCATCTCCTCCGGCATCCTTTCGATGGGCGTGGACGTGCTGTTCATCGGACCGCTGCCCACGCCCGGCGTGGCCTACGTCACGCGCAGCCTGCGCGCCGATGCCGGCATCGTCATCACCGCCTCGCACAATCCCTACGCCGACAACGGCATCAAATTTTTCCGCGCCGACGGCTACAAACTGGACGACGCCATCGAGCAGCAGATCGAGGAACTCGTGTTCAGCGGGGAGATCGAGAACATCCGCCCCACTGCCGAGGCCATTGGGAAGGCCGTCCGCATTGATGACGCGCTGGGCCGCTACATCGAATACGCCAAGGCCAGCCTGCCGCGCGGGCTGACGCTGGACGGGATGCGCATCGTGGTGGACTGCGGCAATGGCGCGGCCTACAAAGCCACCCCCTGCGTGCTGCGCGAACTGGGTGCCGACCTCGAGGTCATCGGCAACCAGCCCGACGGCCACAACATCAACCGCGACTGCGGTTCCATGCATCCCGAGACCGTCTGCGCCCGCGTTCGCGCCACCGGCGCGCACCTCGGCATCGCCCACGACGGCGACGCCGACCGCGTGTTGTTGTGCGACGAGAACGGCGAGCTGATTGACGGCGACGACATCATGGCCATCGCCGCGCTCGACTTGCTCGCGCAGAACCAGCTCGCCGAGCGGACGCTGGTGGCCACCGTGATGAGTAACGCCGGCCTGGATGCCGCCGTGCAGGCCGCCGGGGGCCGTGTGGTCCGCACGCCGGTGGGCGACAAGCACGTGATTGATGAAATGCTCCGGGGCGGCTTCAACTTTGGCGGCGAGCAGAGCGGACATCTGATCTTCCGCGACTTTGCCACCACGGGCGACGGGCTGGTCGCCGCCCTGCAAATTCTCCGCATCATGCAGTCGCGCGGCGAACCGCTCTCGCGTCTCAAGCAGTGCTGGACGCGCTATCCGCAGCGCGTCACCAACGTGCGGGTGCGGGAGAAAAAGCCCTTTGAGCAGCTTTCGGGTGTGCTGGACCTGGTGGCGCAGGCCGAGGCGGAGGTGAAGCCCCACGGAGGGCGCGTGTTCCTCCGCTACTCCGGCACCGAGCCGAAGGCCCGGCTCCTGATTGAAGGGCCGGATGATGCGGTCCTGCGGCGATGGTCGGAAGCCATCGCTGCTGCGATCGAGCAGCAGGTCGGCGCTTGACCGGCGAGCGGCCGGCCCCCCCCGGCTCAGAGCTTCGCCATCGCGTTGTCCAATGCAGCGAACAACTCGTTCATCGTCGCGGGCGTCTCGTCACCCATGTTCGAGATGCGGAAGGTGGTGCCCTTGATCTTCCCGTAGCCGCCGTCAATGAGGAAGCCCTGGTCCTTCACGAGCTTTTGCAGTTTTGCCACGTCCACCACGCGCCCGCCCGGCTTCGCGCCGTTGTTGATGCAGCACAGCGTGAGCGATTCGTAGCCCGGCTCGGGGAAGAGCGTGAAGCCGTGTTTGGCCGCCCAGTCGCGGGTCATCTGGTTGGTCTGGCGGTGGCGGGCGTAACGCGCCTCCAGGCCCTCCGCGAAAAACTCGTCCAGCTTGGAGCTTAGCGCGAAGGTATGCGAGATGCTCGGCGTGCTGGGCGTCATGTTGCCCTCGGCGTTCTTCTGGAACTCGACGAAGTCGAAGTAATAACCGCGGTCCTTGGCCGTGGCCGCCTTCGCCAGGGCGGCGGCGGACACGGTGAACACGGCGAACCCGGGTGGCAGCGCGAAGGCCTTCTGCGTGCCGGCCAGCAGCACATCAATCCCCAACTCGTCAAACTTCAGCGGCACGGCGGTCATCGAGCTGACGGCGTCCACGATGAACATCACGTCGGGATACTTGCGCTTGAGCGCGGCGATCTCGGCCAGCGGACTCATCGTGCCGGTCGAGGTCTCGTTGTGGATGAGCGTCAGCGCGTCGAACTGGCCGGTGGCCAGTTGCCGGTCCACGTCCTCGGCGCGAATGGGCGAACCCCAGGGCACCTGGAGCGCGGCGGCGTCCTTCCCGCAGCGTTTGGCCACGTCAAACCACTTGTCCGAGAACGCGCCACACATGCAGTTGAGCACCTTTTTGGCGACGAGGTTGCGGAGCGCGCCCTCCATCACGCCCCACGCGGACGAGGTGGAAAGGAAAACCAGTTGCTTCGTGCCCAACAGCGTTTGCAGTTGCGGCTGAATCTTCGCGTAGAGGTCCTTGTAGCCCTGGCCGCGATGGCCGATCATCGGCGAGCAGAAGGCCGACCAGGTTTTCGGGCTGACTTCGACGGGTCCGGGAATGTGCAGTTTGACGTGTGGCATGGTTGGTTTGCGGCGGGCGGGACTCAAAACTTTCCCGGCAGGCGCAGGCTCCGCGTCAGACGATCCGATGGGTTCGAGAAGTCCTCCGGGAGCCAGCGGGGAAAGACGGTCGCCAGCCTCGTCGCGGGCGCAACATTGCCAGACCCATCCGCCGGGACAAGCGTGTAAAACGACTGCCCGGCCAGCTCGCGGGCCTCGGCGGGCATGCACCGGCAGATCACCGTGGCCACCGCCCGCGAATCCGCGTGCAGATAGACGATCGGCCCCATGACGGCCGGCGGATCCTCGAGGACGCGCGGCACCTCGATATTCGGAGCTTCCCCCCGGTCGCGTTCGATGGCCAGCCGACGGCCCGGCAACGGTCCGCCATGTTCCAACCGGGCGGCGGTTTCGAGGGAATCGTTCACGTAGATGGTGAGGGTTTCATTTGTGGCGCCCAGCACCTCGAACAGGGCGGGAATGCCCTGCGCATCCAACGTCAGGCGAATTCCCTGGGCGGCCAGCGGTGCCGGTTGTGCCGCGGCGCGGCGGGGACGCGGTTCCGGTCCGCGACGGGGTGGGGCGACCTTTGCGGGGAACGACGCTTTTTCCAGGGTGGGGTATTCCCACCAATACGTGACCTGCACATGGCTCCGTCCCTCCAGTTCCACGGCCGCGAAGTGGAAGAAGACGTTGGTGAACAAGGGCGGCAAATTGGTGCCGCGCACCTCCTGCAACACCAGCGGGGCAAGCCGGAACGCCAGCTCCTGTCCGGGCGATTCCGCCGGCTTGAGCAGGTGGGCGCGCTCAAACCGCATGGGCGGCGCGCCGGAGACTTCCAGAACCACACCGCAAAGCAGAACGGCCAGGCCAAGCAACCGCCTGTGACCTCGCAACATGGCGAGACATTACCGCGCTTTGTCGGACAGACAAGCGGCGGGCACGCGATGGCCCCGCCGCGGCTTTGCGCTTTGCCCGCCCGGGGCCGCCTGCTACAACCGCGCCATGCCAGCCAAGCTGAACATCGGATTTCTGGGCGCGGGCCGCATGGCCACCGCGCTTGCGCAGGGCTTCGTCCGCGCCGGTATCGTGCGCCCGCCGCAGTTGTTTGCCAGTGACGTGGTGCCCGCCGCGCGGAAACAGTTCGGGGCCGCGACCGGCGCGCGCATTTGCGCCAACAACGCCGACGTGCTGGCGGCTGCATCGGTGCTGGTGCTGGCGGTCAAACCGCAACAGGTGTCCGCCGTGCTGCGCGAGATTCAACCGCATTTCACGCCGCGCCATCTGCTGATTTCCATTGCTGCCGGGGTGACGCTGAACCAACTCGAGGGTGCTTTGCCGCCCCGGGCGCGGGTCATTCGCGTCATGCCAAACACGCCCGCCCTGGTTGGCGCTTCGGCCTCGGGTTACGCCTGCGGGGCGGCGGCCACGGCCTCGGATGCGCGACTGGCGGAGCGGTTGTTGTCCGCCGTGGGTCTGGCAGTGGCGGTGAAGGAGGCCCAGTTGGACGCCGTCACCGGCCTGAGCGGGAGCGGCCCGGCGTATGTGTATCAATTCATTGAGGCGATGAGCGACGGCGGCGTGGCCTGTGGTTTGCCGCGCGACCTGGCCACGCGACTGGCCGCGCAGACCGTGCTGGGCGCGGCGCGCATGGTGCTCGAAACCGGCGAGCATCCCGGTGCGCTCAAGGATGCCGTCACCAGTCCCGGCGGCACGACCATCGAGGGCGTTCACGAACTGGAAAAGGGCCGGTTGCGCGGCACGGTGATGAACGCCGTCCGGGCCGCCACGGAAAAAGCCCGCAAGCTCGCGGCCTGAAAACCGCGCGGGAATTTGTAATCGCCACCCGGCGACGGTCCGTTCCACCCTGCGCGCCATGCATCCGCCTTCCGAGACGCAGTCGAAAATCATCTGGCTCGCGTTGACCGCGCTGGCCGTGGCGGCGCTGGTCGGCGTGTTGGTGGCGGCGGTGTGGGGGCTGGGCCGGGTGTTGAGCGTGCTGGCGCCGGTGCTGTGGCCGATTGCGGTGGCGGCCGTGCTGGCCTGCCTGCTGGACCCGGTGGTGGAGTTTCTGGTTCGCCGCAAGGTGCCGCGCACCCGGGCCATCGCGGTGGTTTTTGCGCTGGCGTTGCTGATCATCGCCGGGCTGACCGCCAGCGTGATGCCGCAACTGGTAGTGCAATCCCGTGAACTGGCCGCCAAAACCGGCGAATTCGCCACCACGCTGCCGGAGCGGGCCGCGCAATTGGCGGACAACCCGCCCCGTTGGCTGCCCGCGCAGGGCGCTGAGCTTCTCAAATCCCTGAGCCAGTTGGGCAAGCACGCTCCGGCGACCACCAACGCCGTGGTCGTTCCCATGACCGCGCCGGAAGTCGTTGTCGCCGCCGTTCCCCCGGCTTCGCACCTCGAAGGCGGCACGTTCAATTCCGTCGCCGGCTACTTTGCGCGCCTGGTGCCGCGCTTTGGCGAATGGGTGCGGCAGGTGCTGGGTTTCTTCGGCACGGTGTTTGGCATCATTGCCGGTCTCGCGTTGGTGCCGATTTACGCGTTTTATTTTCTGCTTGAAAAGCACGGCATCAGCCGGCAGTGGCGGGATTACCTGCCGGTGCGGAACTCGCGGTTCAAGGACGAGGCCGTTTTCGTGATCAGCGCCATCAACGAATACCTCGTGGCCTTTTTCCGGGGCCAGGTGCTGGTGGCCATTTGCGATGGCGTGCTCTACACCATCGGCTTCCTGCTCATCGGGCTGCCCTACGCACTGTTGCTGGGCGTGATGGCGACGTGCCTGACCATCATTCCGTTTCTCGGCGCGATCACCACCTGCGTTTCGGCACTGATCATCGCCGTGGTGGCGTTTGGCGACTGGCAACACCCGGCGCTGGTGCTGGTGGTGTTTGGGGTGGTGCAGGCGCTCGAGGGATTTGTCATCCAGCCCAAGATCATGGGCGACCGCGTCGGGTTGCATCCGGTGGTCATCATCATCGCGCTGATGTTTGGCACCACGCTGCTGGGCGGGATTCTGGGTGGTATCTTGGCCATTCCGCTGGCGGCGGCGCTCCGGGTGTTGATGTTCCGCTACATCTGGCGTAAGTCAGGATTGGAAAAGGAAACATCCCATGCCGCTAATTAAACTGAACCGCATCAACAAGGGCGGGCCGATTCACCTTAACAGTGACCGCATCGCCTTCATCGAGGTGGAGGGCCGGTCCACCACGGTCCATCTGGACGGGGGCTTGCTGTTTTCGGTGGAGGAATCCCCCGAGCAGATTGCCGCGCAGGTCGAGCAGCTTGCCGCGGCGCGCATCGCCAACGGCATCCTGGAAAGCGGCGCCGCCGCCCGCCCCTGACGCATGAACACCATCGCCATCCTCGGCGCGTCCAACGATCGCGCGAAATTCGGCAACAAGGCCGTGCGCGCCTTTCGCCAGCAGGGCTGGACCGTGTATCCGGTCAACCCGAGGGAAACGATCATCGAGGGGCTGCCCACCTTTGCCGGCATCGCGCAGGTGCCGGTGCGGCCGCACCGCGTCAGCGTTTACCTGCCGCCGCCCGTGTTGCTCAAGGTGTTGCCGGACATCGCTGCGCGGGGCTGCGACGAGTTGTGGCTCAACCCCGGCACCGACACGCCCGAAGTGATCGCCGCCGCCGAGGCGCTCGGGCTGAACGTCGTGCAGGCGTGCAGCATCGTGGGCATCGGGGTGTCGCCCGAGCAGTTGTGAGGTTGCCGGTTGTTCGGTTGCATTAGCGGCGGGCGCGGTAAAACGCCGCGCCAAGGGGCGGGTTCGTGTCGGTGAAAAGTTGGGGGCTGTTGGTCAACGCGACCGTGGCCAGCGGCAACCAGGCGGACAGATTTGTGGAGCGCTCAATGACAAAACTGTCGCCCGGAGCACTCTCAAGGTGGAAAGTCAGGGCGTGATTCCCGGACCGGACCGGATGGGTCAGGGCGATGGGTGGGGCGAGGTTTTCAACGCGCACGTTGGCAAAAAGCGCGAAGGCATCCCGGGCCGGGCTGGCGATGGAGGGAAACGTGTCCATCAGCCCGAGCAGAATCGTTCCGCGGGTGGAGGGAGGGGTATTGGTCCGTTGCGCCACGATCGCGTCGTCAAGGCGCCAGGTGAGCAGCCCGTTGGATTGGCGGATTTCGACCTCGATCCACTGTTTTCCCGGTGCGCCCGAGGTCTCGAAGCGGCTCGCAGGAAACAGGGCCTGAAAGAAGGCCGCCGTGTGATTGGTGGCGACCAGGCCGCTGGCGGCGGGGCTGCCGGTCAATTCCACCGGGCCGGCGTTTTCAGCGCCCGCAAAGGCCCGATAGTCCGCGGCTGCGCCGCCCTCACCGCTCAGGGCGAACCAGACCCCGTCACTGGCGGGCAGGCCGGGCGCGGCCCAGTTCACATGGGTGCCCGCGTGGTGGATGCCGCATATTGCAAACTCCGTGCTGCCCGTGGCGTTCACTCCGCCGGCGTTGCCCGGGTAATTCAGCCACAGGTCAAAGCGCAGCGCAAAGTTTTCCCCGACGTTCAGATTGGCGGCATACAGATTGACTGCCGCCGTGGCGGCGAGGGCATCGTTGTTGTTGACCGTGAGGCGCAGGGCATGCGCGGTGCCGTCCGCCGAGCCGGGCGCGGGCGGAATGAGCGCGGTGGTGCCCTGGAAGGTGAAGGGTGTGGCGCGGTGATCGAAGGCAAACTGCGCGGTGTAATCCGGCACGCCGTTGGTCGCGCCCCAGCGGAGCGTCCAGTTGGTTTCCGAGCCGGATGTGAAGGTGTCGGCGAACAGGGCTGGGAAGGCGTTGGTTCGCACGCGGAGCCAGGCGGCGCGGCTGGTGACAGCGCCGGCGGCGTTGCTGGCAAGGATAGAGTAGAAACCCGCATCGGCAGGCTGAACAGTTGCGAGATGGAGTGTGTGGTTGGTGGCTCCGGGCAGGGCGGCTCCGTCCCGCAGCCACTGGTAACCAAGGGGCGCATCCCCAATGACGAGCGCGGTGAAGCTCGCCGTGCTGCCTGCCGCGACCCGGCGAGCACGGGGGGGGGTCATCACCACCGGAGCGAACGGGGCCACCGGGTAGCGGCGCGGTCCGATCACGCCCTCGTCGCTCAACAAGCCGGCGAGGGTGGGGCTGGCGAGCACATTGGTGACGGTGTTGGCGGCGCCGTTGACGGTCAGGGACATCTGCACGAGGCGGATGCCGTGGGAGTAATCGGCGTAGGTTTCCTCATGCACGGCGGAGAGGGGCTGGATGACGGAGCCGTCCGGGTAGTGCCAGCCGTAGAGAATGACACGGGGAGGTGGGGGGCGGTTGGTGAGTTCGTTGCTCAGGATTACGTCCTTCTTGTGGCCGACCACCAGTGCGCCTGGCGGGTGCGCGTTGGTGAACGTGTCGCGCTGCGTCCGCACCAACTGGTTGTGAGTGGCGAACACGGGCACGGTGGTCATTTCAGGGCCGGGGGCTATGGGCTGGGGCGTCAACTTGACCGCGGCATTGGTCCAAATTTGGTTGACCATGCGCCGCGTGGGCAGGGTGCAGCCGAGCCGGTCGGCCAGCCGTTGAGCCAGGACCGGCGTCATGGGCGCGAGCAGGTAGTCGCTGTCTGAACCGACGGCGAGGTAGTCCGGGGTGACGTGGTAGGTGGCGGTGTTGGTGCCGGATGTCACGGTGACCGGTCGCAAGGCACGAAGCCAGCCCGGCACGTTGCCGCTGATGACCTGGGCGTAAAGCCAGCGCTCTCGCTCGGCCAGAGGCAGTTGCCAGAGCACGTTCGTCAGTTGCGAACCGGTGGGCGCGTCCCCTGCGCGCGGCGGCAGGGACAGGGTTTGGGCGCCGAGACTGCCCATCCCCGCGTTAATGGCCAGAACGGCACAGCAGTGAGCGGTCCGGAGCAGGCGCATGCGTTGCAGCATCGTCCGGCATGCCCCGGGCTGTCAATCGGACCGCCCTGCGGGGCGGGTTTCAATGGCCGGTTTCCGCCGTCAGGGGGCGGGTGAGTTGGGGCGGAAAAAGATAGCCCATCGCGGCGTGGGCCACGCCGCTGCGGTAGAGCGGGTCGGCCATCAACCACACGTGACGGCAGGCCGCCGGAATGCGGGTGGTGTAGATGCGCAATTCGCCGGGCACGCAGACCACCAGTTCCTCGCGCCAGTCTCCCAGGAGATCGGCCACGGCGATGATGCGGCCCTCGATCCGTTCCAGTTCCGGGCCGCGATACTTCGTCAGTCGCCCGTCACGTTGGACAAACGGTTTGACGTGCGTTTGGTCCCAATACACGGCAATTGGCGCGAGCGTGCCGAAATCCTCCCGGGAGAGCAGTTGGCCGTTGGCCGCGCCGTAGAGCCACCGGTTGGTCAGGAATTTTTCACCGCCGTAGAACTCCAATCCCGGGTTGGCCGGATCAATGTCGGCAAGGAGACCCTGGCTGTGAATGTGGCTGTTGGTGTGGGCGCAGCCCCAGAGGATTTTGCCGGTGTCGGCGGCGACGACGCAGAAGCCGTTCGATCGTTGCGCCGTCTCAAATCCGTAGGCGATTTCCAGGCCGGGCCGCCGGGGGAGGACATCCGTTACATAGACGATGTCGGGGTGGCCCATGCCGAGGTTCCAGCGGAGCCGCCCATCGGCATTCAACAGGGCAGCGCCCAGGAGGATTTCCTCGCGACCATCGCCATCCACATCGGCGGCGTGCATTCCGTGCATGCCCTGGCCGCGCGTTGGCGGGGAATCGTGGTCGCCGTTCCAGGACCAGCGCCGCACCAAGCGGCCATCGCGAAAGTCCCAGGCATCCACGAGCATGGTGGTGTAGGTGCCGCGCAAGGCCAGCAGGCTGAAGCGGCGGCCATCCAGTTTGGCGATGCCGATGAGATGGCGGGAGGCACGGTTGCCGACGGGGTCGCCCCAGTCGGCGATGTTGCCCCGTGGCGGCCAGTCCACCCGGGCCAGTTCGCGGCCGGTCTGGCCGTCCCACACCGAGAGGTATTCCGGCCCATCCAGGATGCGCCCGGCGGCGTTGCGGTAAACGGGGGCATGCGGGGCGGTCTTGAGGGCAATTTCGGCGCGGCCGTCGCCGTCCAGGTCGGCGGCGATCATGGGCGACCACCACACGCCCTGCTCAATGTTCCAGCCCAGGTCCCGCTGCCAGAGCAACGTGCCGTCATGGCGGTAGGCTTCGATTTTGAACGTGGTCTCCGCCGGACGCCATACGCCGGGATCGCTGACCTGCTCGGGCTGTTTGAGGACGAAGTCCAACCGCCCGTCACCGTCGAGGTCGGCAATGGCCACCTTGCTGAAGCGGTGGTTACCGCGCAGCGGAATGCGAACGTAGGGCAGGGCGGGCGAGGCGGGGGCGAGCCGGATTTCCGTTTCGCGGCTGCGCTGTTCGCGGCCCCGCTGGACCGGGCGGATGAGCCAGCGGTTGGTGGCGGTGAGGTTGGCGCTCGTGTCCACAAAATCGGTGGTCGCACGGAGGGGCGTCGGGGTCAGACGCAAGGGAGGGCGAGTCCCCGTGACACGATACACGTGGAAGCCGGTGTCCTTGCCATCTTCCGGCAGCAGTCGCCAGCCGAGATAAACCGAGCCGTCGGGGCGAGCGAGGGCAACGGGGGCGCGGTCTGGGGGAACCGCGCCGCGACCGGGCTGGGCAAACCCGAACTGCAGCAGCGCGGAGGCCAAAACCAGGACGAGCTCGGAGAAGCGTGGCATGATTCTGGTATTCTGATGAGGCGGCGCGACTTTGGCCATCGCCGGAACGGGTGATGCGCGGCGGCAGGTTTTGGCACCGCGGTGGCCGAGGTCAGGCCGTGCGGGACGCACCGTGCCGCATGGCGGCGAAGGCGTTGTCTCCCCGGGCCGCGCGAGGGCAGGACAAATCCCTTCCGTAATGACCGGCCGCCGTCTATGCTGTCGGTCCGCGCCCCACCGGCGCGGAGTCCTGTTTACAATGAAATCATTGCCTACTGTTTTGCTGCGCCCCGGGGAAGCGGACCGCGTTGTGGCCGGCCACCCGTGGATTTACCAGGGGTCCATCCTGCGACTCACCGAGCCGGTCGCCGACGGCGACCTGGTGCAGGTGAAAGACCACCGCCAGCGGCTGCTCGGCGTGGGCTTCTACAATGCGAAGTCGAAAATCCACGTCCGCCTGCTGGCTCCCGAGCGCGTCGAGGTGAATCTGGCCTTCTTTCGCGAACGGATTCGGGCGGCGCTGGCCGTGCGGCAGCGGCATTTGCCCGGGGCCGGCTCGTTCCGCGTGGTGAACGCCGAGAGCGACCAGCTTTCCGGTCTGATTGTGGACAAATACGAGGACGTGCTGGTGGTGCAAACCTCCGCGCTGGGGATGGATCAGCGGAAGCCGCTGATCGTGGAGGCGCTGCGCGAAATCTTCTCGCCGCGCGCCATTCTTGAACGCAACGAACTGGCGTCCCGCAAATTCGAGGGGCTGCCGGACGCGAACGGAATTCTCGTTGGTGCCCATGAGGGGCCGCTGACCATCACCCTGAACGGCCTCCGGTTTCCGGTGGATTTGCGCACCGGTCACAAGACCGGTTTGTATCTCGACCAGCAGGTCAACTACGCCGCCGTCGCCGCGTATGCGAAGGATGCGCACGTGCTGGACTGCTTCAGCTTCCTGGGCGGGTTCGGCCTGCACGCGGCCCGCGCCGGGGCAAAGCAGGTGCTGCTGCTGGATCAAAGCGCCGAAGCGATCGCGGCCGCCCGGCAGGCCGCGCAGGACAACGGGTTGGCGGACCGCTGTCAGTTCGAGGCGGTCAATGTGTTCGACTGGTTCAAGGCGAACACGGTGGTCGCGCCCCATGAGCGGGTGGTGCCGCGCTATGACCTCATCATCCTGGACCCGCCCTCCTTCACGCGAAACCGCGCGGCGGTGCCGGATGCGCTGCGGGGCTACAAGGAGTTGCACGTCCGCGCGTTGAAGCTGTTGCGCCCCGGCGGCGTGCTGGCCACGTTCTGCTGCTCGCATCACGTCAGCGGATCGTTGTTTCAGGACACGGTGCTTTCCGCTGCCTATGACCAGCGCCGGCTGCTGCGGCGGGTGGCGATGTATTCGCAGTCGCCGGACCATCCGGTGGTGCCGATGATTCCGGAGACGGAATACCTGAAGGGCTTTGCCTACGAACTCATCCGGTAAGGGGCGCGCCCGCTCACCGGTAGAGCAGATACGGCTCGCGCAGCGCGGCAAACTCCCGCAGGCCCGCCTCCCAGCCGGCGACGATGCGCTCCCACGGCTCGCCGCGCAGCAGGGCTTCGCGCACCTCGGAGGTCCCCATGACCTTGTCGAAATAGCGGTCGTGCAGCTTGAGGTGGTCGCCATACAGCCGCTTCACCGTCTGGAGGATCGCCAGGGTGGTCGGGATGGACCGGTAAGCGGCGCGGTCCGTCACGTGCAACTGGCAACCGCCGCAGCGTTCGCCCTTGAACTTGGAGAAGGTTGGCGTGAACCACGCCTCGCGAAACCGGACGCCCGGCAGTTGCAGCGCGTTCAGCTCGCGGGCCAGCGTGTAGCCGTCAATCCACGGCGCGCCGAACAACTCGAAGGGTTTGGTGGTGCCGCGCCCCTCGGACAGGTTGGTGCCCTCGAAGATCACCTGGCCCGGATACACCACCGCCGAGTCGGGCGTGGGCAGATTGGGCGACGGCAGCACCCAGGGCAGGCCGGTGTCGTCGAACCAGTCCGTTCGCCGCCAGCCCTCCATGGGCACCACGGTCAGTTCGGCCTTCTTTTTGAGAAACTTGTCATTGAACAGTCTGGCCAGTTCCCCCGTGGTCATGCCGTGCTGCAGCGGGATCGGATACAGCCCGATGAACGAACTGAACTTGGGCTGCAGAATCGGACCATCCATCGTCACGCCATTGATGGGGTTGGGCCGGTCCAGCACCACGAAGGGGATGCCCTGTTCCGCCGCCGCCTCCATCGCGTAGGCCATCGTGGCAATGTAGGTATAGACCCGCGTGCCCACGTCCTGCAGATCAAACACCATCACGTCAATGGCCTGCACCATGTCGCGCTCGATGCGCTTGCCCGTATCGTTCGTGTCGAAATTCCGCATGTATTCGTCAATGTTCGACAACATGTCCGGCGGCGGGCGGTGCGACTGCCCGTAGAGGCTGAACACCGGCAGCTTGAACTGCTCGTCGTAGTAAAACGCCACGTATTCTCCGGCCTGCGCGTTCCCCCGCACCCCGTGCTCGGGGCCGTAAAGCGCCACCAGTTTCACGTCGGGATGCGCGCGGAAAAGTTCGATGATGCTATCCAGGTTCCGGGTCGTTCCGGACGGGTTGGTGATCAGCCCCACCCGCTTGCCGCGGAGGAGGTCCAGATGTTTTTCAAACAGAACTTCGACGCCGAGTTTCATGGGAGCAACGGGGGGGGGTGGAGCGGAGGTTTGCGGGGGCTGCGTGGCCGACTGGCAGCCGGTCAAAACCAATGTCAGAAGGGAAAGCGGGAGGAAACAGCGGAGCAACTTCATGATCGGTGCGGGTGGTGAATGGCCGTCAACTTGCGGCCCGGTCCGCCGCGTGACAAGCGGCATTTCCTACGGCCAGCCATTTTACTTGGGCGGCTGCCCTCCCGGTCTTGGGCGGACACCATCTCTCCCGTCTCACGCATCACGGATCACGTCTGCTCGTTCTCGGTGGAGACCGGGGTTGCGTCGCCCTGGAGTGCGGCGGTAAGCGCGTGCCAGGCCAGGATGGCGCACTTCACGCGGGCCGGGTATTTGTGGACCCCCGCAAACACGGCCAGCTTCCCAACGTCGCCGGGCGAGCGCCCGGTGGTGACCATCTCCCGCACCAGATCAAACAGCCGCTGCGCTTCGGCGCGGCTGCGGCCCTTGACCGCGTCGGTCAGCAGCGAGGCGGAGGCTTTCGAAATGCAGCAGCCCGAGCCGACAAAGGCCGCATCACGGATGATGTCCCCCTCCATGTGCAGGAAGAGTTTGAGCTGGTCGCCGCACAGCGGGTTGCGGCCCTCGGCCGTGCAGGTGCAGCCGGGCAGCTCGCGGAAATTGCGGGGGTTTTTGCAGTGATCCAGGATGACCTGCTGATAAAGGTCGGCGACGTCGTCGAACATGCCGCCAATGTAGCGAGGTTGGCGGGAATTGCACGCGGGCAATGCGCCCGCTCCGGCGGGCCGTGGGGACCGGCGGGCCGCGCAGCCGCGCTACAAATCCCGCGGGAAAAAATACTGTGCAGCCGGGGTGGGGCGGGTTAATCAGGGGCCGCAAACCACGGCGGGCGTGCGGCCCGCGAGGAGAACCCCTGAACATGTTCAACATCATTGGAGCGGACGGCAAACAATACGGGCCTGTTTCGGCGGACCAGTTACGGCAATGGATTCGCGAGGGCCGGGCGAACGGGCAATCGCAAGTGCAACCCGCCGAGGGCGGAGCCTGGGTGCCGCTTGGCTCGCTGCCCGAGTTCGCAGGCGCGTTGGCGGCACCCGTGCCGCCAGCGGCGGGCACGCCGCCGATTGGCGGCAACCGCGCGGGTAATAAAATCGCCGCCGGACTGTGCGGCATCCTGCTGGGCGGCTTGGGCGTGCATAAGTTCATTCTGGGTTACAACACCGCGGGTTTCATCATGCTTGGCGTCACGCTGGGCGGGGCGGTGCTGGGCTTGCTGACTTGCGGGATCACGCTCGTGGCTTCCTGGGCAATGGCCATCATCGGCCTCGTCGAGGGCATCATTTACCTCACCAAGTCGGACGATGAATTCGTCCGCATCTATGTGGACGGACGGCGCGAGTGGTTCTGACCCCGGGATGCCCAATCCGCTAACCAGCGCCCCGGCCTCGACGGGGCTGACTGATGGCCCGGCTTCCGCTGTTCGTCGCTGGCTGGCCCCGGGGCAGCCCGTGGGGATGGGGCGGGCGTGGGGTGTCTCGCGCTGAACCTGTTTGTGACGCCGGGCTTCGGCTCGGTGTTGGGAGGGTGGCCGCGCACGGGCATCGTCCAATTCCTGCTGGCACTGGCGGGAGTGACTTCGTTTGGCGCCTGGGTGTTCGGGGTGCTGCGGCAGTTTTATGGCGCGTGGGAGCACGATGTCGCGGCGGAGGTCACGTGGTGGCCCATGTTTCTCGGGCTGGCCCTGTTTGCCATTGCGTGGGTGTGGGGCGCGATCACCGGCATGCTGATTCTTCGGTCCGCCCGCCGCGTGACGCGGGAGGGGATGGGCCGGGGCACGTAGGGTTCGCGGCGCCGGGCAATTCACCGCTCGCCATGTCCCGCTGCCTCTTTTAGGCTCCACGCATGATGTCGTTGCCGCGTCCCGATGTAATCCTCACCCATGAGAGTGATCTTGACGGTCTGGTCGCCGGCGTGCTGCTTCGCCGGTTGGCGCGGAAGTTGTTCGGCGACGACGTGCGGCTGGAGGCGTGGAATTACCAGGGCTGGCGCAACCGGCCCATGACCGAAAAGTCCGCCTGGGTGGCGGATTTGGTTTTCGAGGCGCGCCTCGACAAGGCCAACTGGCTGGTCGTGGATCACCATCCCTGCGAGGCAAAGCCGGCGCAGGCTCAACTGGTCCATAGTCTCGAAAAATCGGCGAGTCTCCTGGCCTACGAACTCTGCCAGCAGCACGGCCTTGGCTCACCGGCCCTTGATCGCCTCGTGCATTTGAGCAACGTGGCCGACCTGTTTCAGGAGGAGGACCCGGATTTCACGCTGGCCGGCGACTACGCGAACCTGGTCCGCATCTACGGCTTTTGGAACCTGCACGCGCTGCTGGAGGGCGAAATCGAGCGCCTGCTGGATCATCCGTTTTTGGAGGTGATGGCGGTGAAACGCCGCCTGGAGGACCCGCTCGGCTACGAATGGAGCGCGCGCAACATTCGCGAAATCACCCCGCAGCTTGGCTTTGTGGAGACCGTGGTGGGGAACACCAACCTCATCGTGCATCAACTGCTCGAACGGGGCGCAACAAAATATCCGGTGCTGGCCACCGCGTTCCGCAAATCCAACGGCACCGTCATCGCCAGCTTCCGCAGCCGCAACGGGGAGGCCGTCCGCATCGCCGAGCGGTTGCAGGGCGGCGGTCACGCCAACGCCGCCGCCGCCACGCTGCCACGCTCCGTGCGCTCGGTTCCCGACGCGTTGACGTATCTGCGGCAGACCTTGAACGCCCGGCCCGCGCCCGCCCGCCACGAATCACCGCTCAACTCCCTGGCCGCCGCGCTGGACCAGTTGAGCGGGAAAAGTTGACGCCTTCACCACGGCATTCCGCCGCCGCGCCGGCAAATTGCGGATGGTTTCGCAGGCGGTCCCACGTTTCTTCCCGCAGCCGCTCGCGCCGATACGTTGGCGTCCACAGCGGCTCCGCGCTGTCCGAGCGCCGCGCCCGCTCAAGCCAGCGGTGACCCAACGGCTCCGCCAGCAACGCAAGCCCCGTTGCGGCCACGGTGGTTTCCTCCTTCAGGCCGGTCGCGTGCCCCACGCCGACGTAAAAACCACCGAGCAACAGGGCCGCCCGCGCCGCCGTGCTGCGGCTGAACGTGGCGAGGGCGCAAGGACGTTGCGGGTCCAGTCGTCGGTGCAGGCCGGCAAACAGCGGAACGGTCCACATCGCCGGATTGGCGCGGGGCGAGTGGGGATCGTAAAGGATGGCATGAGGCGGGGGCAGACTCGCCGTCGTGGGCGCGCCGACAAGCGTCGGGAAATCGCCCAGGACCAGCGACCAGTTCACGGTCAAGAGACCGTGGAAAAAGCTCACCCGCTGCGCGATCAGCAACTCGTCCACGAACGGGACAAAGCCGTTCAGGTAACCCAAGTGCTCCGCGTGAGCGCGGGCAAAGCGCAACGCGGCGTCGGTCCGGTCAAAGCTGATGCATTGAACCCGGCGCGGGTTGGGGGAGGGAGACACGGCGAGGGCCTCGGCCATGCGGCGCAAGGCGGTCAACGTGTTGGCACCGGCACCCAGACCCACATCCCAGACAACCAGCTCTTCATCGGCTGCGGCGAGGCGCTCAGGCAGGCGCAGTTGCCGCACATACAAGGCGTCCGCCTCCGCCTCCGGCCCGATGCCGGGATGGAAGGTTTCGCCATCCGTGAGGGACCGGACGGACACCGCGCCGTTGCGCAGACGAATGAGTTGATATGCCGAAGTGCTCATCATGGGGCGAACCCGTCGCACTTGAATGGCTGAAAAGGCGCGCAAAGCGGAGCAGAATGTGCCGGGCGAAGCGTCAGACGGCACCGGCGGCCAAACCTTCTGCTGGCGAACCCGTGGGAAGGGCTGGTGATGTCGGAAGCACGCCGCCGTCCCCGGGGCGCATCTCAGTTTATTGCAAGATGGAAGGCGCCAGGTGGCGGTCATGACCCCAGCTTACCCGGAACGATTCCG